>UQYE01000005.1:0-52488 GCA_900545145.1 uncultured Collinsella sp.
CGAGGCCGCATAGCTCAAGTCGCCGGAATAATACTTGCCGAAGTTGCCCTTGGACTCGACGAACGGAGCGAGAAGCGCCTCGTTGCCCGTTGCCAAGCGTACCATGGTCTCGTAGATGGCGGCGTCGCCATGCGGATTGAGCTTCATCGTCTGGCCGACAATGTTCGCGCTCTTCTGGCGCGCGCCATTCAAAAGGCCCATCTTGTACATAGTGTAGAGCAGCTTGCGGTGCGAAGGCTTAAAGCCGTCGATCTCGGGGAATGCACGCGAGACGTTGACGCTCATAGCGTAGGGCATGTAGTTGACCTCGAGCGTCTGCGTAATCGGCTGGTCGGTGACCTCGGAGTGCAGGCCGATGACGTTCTCGGCGTTGACCTGCTTTTTCTTTGGCTGGTTCTTCGTCTTCTTCTTTGCCACGATTTCCTCTTGAACTTCTTATAGGCCGTCGTTATCGATTTGCTGCTATTGCAGGTCCAGCTGGTCCAGGTATTCCTTGCCGTGCTCGGAGATATGGCGCTTGCGGCCCGCCTCGTCGTTGCCCAGCAACAGGTTGAACATGGTTTCCATCTTGGTGACGTCCTCGGGCTCCACCTTGATCAGACGGCGCGTCTCGGGGTTCATGGTGGTGAGCCACATCATGTCCGGATCGTTCTCACCAAGACCCTTGGAGCGGTTGATGGAGCACTTCTGGTCGCCGATTTCCTTGAGGATGCCGTTTTTCTCGAGCTCGGTGTAGGCAAAGTAGGTCTTCTCTTTGCAGTTGATCTCGTAGAGCGGCGACTCGGCGATATACACGTAACCCTCGTCGATAAGCGTGGGCACCAGGCGGTAGAGCATGGTGAGCACGAGCGTGCGAATGTGATAGCCGTCGACGTCGGCGTCCGTACAGATGATGACCTTGTTCCAGTTGAGGTTGTCCAGGTCAAAGGCGCCAAGGTTCTTGATGCGCTTGTCCTTGATCTCCACGCCGCAGCCCAACACGCGCATAAGGTCCATGATGATGTCGGACTTAAAGATGCGCGGGTAGTCCTCCTTTAGGCAGTTGAGGATCTTGCCTCGGACGGGCATAACGCCCTGGAACTCGGCATCGCGCGACGTGCGAATGGCGCCTGCTGCCGAGTCGCCCTCTACGATGTAGATCTCGCGACGGCTCTTGTCCTTGGAGCGGCAGTCGATGAACTTCTGCACGCGGTTGGCCATGTCGGTCTTCTGCTGCAGGTTGGTCTTGATGCTCTGGCGCGTCTTCTCGGCGTTCTCGCGCGAACGCTTGTTGATGAGCACCTGCTCCATGATCTTATTGGCGGCGTCCTTGTTCTCGATCAAGTAGGTCGAGAGGCGTTCCTTAAAGAAGGCCGTCATGGCCTGCTGGATAAAGCGGTTATTGATAGCCTTCTTGGTCTGGTTTTCGTAGGACGTCTGGGTGGAGAAGCAGTTGGTCACCAGTACCAGGCAGTCCTGGACGTCTTGCCACTTAATGCCGCTCTCGTTTTTGTTGTACTTGCCCTGTTGCTTAATATAGGCATCGATGGCGCTGGTCAGAGCGCTGCGCGCGGCCTTCTCGGGCGAGCCGCCGTTCTCGAGCCACGATGAGTTGTGGTAGTACTCCTGCATCGTCAGGGTGCGCGAGAAGCACATGCACGCGGTGATCTTGACGTTGTAGTCGGGCAGGTCCTCGCGATCGCGACCGCGGCGGTCGGCCTCGATAAAGAAGGGCTCAGTAAGGTAGTCGGTACCGACCTTCTCGAGCACATAGTCCTCGATGCCCTTGGGATAGCAAAAATCCTCTTCGGAAAACTCGCCGTCGTCGCCCTCGATGCGCAGGCGGAAGGTCACGTTGGCGTTAACCACGGCCTGGCGGCGCATGGTCTCGCGATACCAGTCGTGGGGAATGCTGATCGAGGTAAAGACCTCAAGATCGGGGCGCCACTTGATGGTGGTGCCGGTGCGGTCCTCGTCGCTGGGCTCGATTTCGAGCGCCTTCTTTTTGGCGCCGACGACCTTGCCTTTCTTAAAGTGCAGAGAGTACTTGTTACCGTCGCGCCAAACGGTGACGTCCATGTACTCGGAAGCGTACTGGGTCGCGCACGAGCCCAGGCCGTTGGTGCCGAGCGAGAAGTCGTAGTCGCCGCCCTGGTTGTTGTTGTACTTGCCGCCGGCGTAGAGCTCGCAAAAGACGAGCTCCCAGTTAAAGCGCTTCTCGGAAGGGTTCCAGTCGAGTGGGCAGCCGCGGCCGTTGTCCTCTACCTGAATGGAGCCATCGCGAAAGGCGGTAAGGATGATGAGCTTGCCGTAGCCCTGGCGCGCCTCGTCAACGGCGTTGGACAGGATCTCGAAGGCAGCATGTGCGCAGCCGTCGATCCCGTCCGAGCCAAAGATGACGGCGGGGCGCAGGCGTACGCGCTCCTCGTCCTTGAGCTGACGAATACTGTCGTTACCATAGTTTGCGGTGTTTTTTGCCATACTCGCTCTCTCGGTGCTCCTTTGCTGCGTTTAAGTCATATAGATAGTCAAGGTAGCATAGCCCAGGCCTCGGGCGATTCCATCTAACACGAAATCCATCGAACAATCGTTCGATTAGATAATGGATGCTTGGGATGCGGGTGGGGTCTGTCCTATTCAAACATCTGCGGCAGGTCGATGAAGACGGTTCGATCGCTTTCGTCAGCTTCGAAGCCCGAACGGGAGAAGAATCCGTAGCGATGGCACTTGAGCCCCGTTGCCTCGACTTGGGTGATTTCCTCGTCGACCATTTTTTGCGTGACGGGGGATTTGCGGAACTTTGCTTTGTAGAATGCGTAGCCCTCGGGGTCTTGCGTTACCACATCGAATTCGCCGCTCGTTTTGTTTGCGGGATCGTCGTACCAGTACTTGCCTATGGCATCGAAAGCCGGTTCGATCTTGCCAGTCCTGTTTTGCCGCACGAGGTATTGACGGCAGATCTCCTCGAACATATGTGGAGTGTAGTTTTCCTCGAAGTCTTGGGAGACGTGACGATCATAGAAGACTTCCGGGTCGAGCAGCTGACGCGCAGAAGCATTGCGGAAGACGTAGCGATAGTAAAAGAGCGAAAGTGGGTCCACCACAAAGTAGCCAGACTTGCGCTTATTCGTAGGGTCGTTGATGGGTGCACGCTTTTGGACGATTTCGAGTGACATGAGCTTGTCGAGTACGTCTGCCATGGCCGGACCGCTCGAGACGTGCGACTGTGCCAGCACGTCCCCCCAACGGGAGTAACCTTGTGCGAGAGCCCCGAAAACTTCGTTGGCGTTGGTCATCTTCGAGATCTCGGCGTTGAGATAGGACGGTACTTCGCTTTCTAAGCGGGCGCCAGGTTCTGTGACGAGCTCGATGATGTTGTCGCGCACGCTGTGGGACTGATCGATGAGGCGATTGTAAAAGGGAATGCCGCCAAAAACGCTATAGAGCCGCACCTTGTCTTCGGACGAGAACGCGGGATAGAACTTTGCAGCGTCAAAGTAATCCATGGGCTTAAGCTCAAGCGCGAGATCAATTCGCCCGTAGAGGGGGCTTTCATGCTCGATGAGAGATTTCATAATCTCAACGTAGGAGCCGCACAGGACAATGTTTAAACGTGAGTCTTCCCTGTGAGCGTCGATTGAGGTCTGGAGAATGCTGTCTAAGCCTTTAACTGCATCTCTCAAGTAAGGGTATTCGTCGAGAACGAGGGTAATGTTCTTGTCTTTGGCTTGGGCAAACAGAAATTCGATGAGCTCGCGGATGCCCGTGAAGGCGAGCGGAGGAAAGCTTAGCGCTTCAGCAGCAAGGGCGGACAGACTCTCGAGGTTGTCTGCCTCGGAGGTTTGGCGGCACTCGTAATAGATCGTTGCGACGTCCGATAAATCGGTTAGCGCCTGCTTGATGAGCTCACTTTTGCCGACGCGACGCCTTCCGTAAATGAGAACATTGCGCTGCTCGGGCGCATTGAGTGTTTTCTTAATACGGGCGAGTTCAAGCTCCCTGCCAATGAATTCCACTTACTCGGTTCCTTCCGACTCGGTTTTGTCCGAGTTAATTGTATCGCATGAACAAGTTTATGCTCGAGTTTACTCGGACAAAACCGAGTCGGTTCTGTCCGAGTAAGTTTGAATAGCGAATCGAAATTGTTATGTCCACATGGCGATGGCGAACATGGTTTCCATAAGCGCCGCGTTCGCGCTTGTTATTGCCGCAATGCGCTGTGTCGCTGAGGCGCAGATCGTACCGCTCGAAAGCGTCTTTTGGTTGGCGAACCTGGCCACGGGCGTGTTCTGCGGTGCGACGATTTTCGCGGCCACGTTTGCTGTCCTGTGTGCAACGTTTTTCACGGCGAAAAGACGCCGTGCCAAGCTTGAGGCAGAACTCGACTCCTCAGACGACATCTAATGCGCAATGGGCCGGCTCTGGGTATCCAGAACCAGCCCATTTTGATGTTCGATTAGCCGAGTCGGCGCCTCTCACAAAAGTAAGTAGGAGCTAGCGAGGCCTATCCGAATTGACCTCATTGGCGGTGTCGGTTTCGAGCGCCGTGCGGCGGGCGCTGTAGGCGACGAGGCCGGCGCCTGCCGCGGCGAGTGCTGCTGCGGCTGCTGTCAGGGGAGCGTTGACATCGCCCGTGCCCGCAATCGCGCCCGCTTTTCCGGAGCGCTTGTTATTGCCGTGGTCCTTGCCACTGCCGGAGCTGCTTCCGCCGGAGCCGCCGCCCTCGTCAGTACCGCCGCCACTCGAGCCACCATCGCCGTCGACCGTCATCGGGGCGTCGTGAAGTCCCGTCGTATCCGCGCTGTCGCATACACCGACCTGAACTTCCGAGCGTTCGCATGCCGCGTCGGGCACATGAAGCTCGTGCAGTACGGCACCCAGCGCCGAGTTTGCGCCCGGTCGAATTTCCTCGAGCGTTACGGGATCGAGCGCCACCAGATTACGCGCCTTCGCATACAGCGTTACGCGTTTGCCCACTTCGTCGCTCCAACTCTCGGGGATGGCGAAGCTCATGCGGAACTGTGCCGTGCAACCCGGTGCCAGCACGGCGTTGCCGTTGTCGGCTACCAGCGGGTGCGTTGCAAAACGTGTGCCCAGCGTCTCGAGTGCGTACTTCACGTGTGCCATGTCGTTGGCCGAAGCGTCTCCGGCAAGCTCTGGATCGTAGATCGAAGCCATGCGCGCGTTCGCTCCGAATCCGATGGATGCGCTGGAGAACGGCTGGCTGGAGCCCTCTCGGTACAGATCGATCGTGCCGGCGGTCAGCAAAGTGTTGCCGTCGTTTCGCACCGTGACCATGAAGGATTCGCCTGCTGCTCCGGGTACCACCGCGCCCGAGGTAGCGACCGCGCCCGTCGGAGTGGCACACGCCACCAAGGGCACTTCGATGCCGTGCAGCTCCGCCTTGCTCTGCTCGGCACTCACAATGTGCGTGGCGAGCGCGGAGAGCATGCCTCCCGACGTCAAAAATGTCGTTATCTGATCGACGGGATGGTCCAGCTCGCACATCACGAACGGCTCCGTGAACAGATCGCCTGCCAAGGTGCTGGCGAAGATGCGGAAGTGCTTGCCCATCACTGCTACCGGGTTGCCTTCTTCGTCGTAGGTTTGTCCCACCTTGCCATCGGTGTTCTCTACATAGAGCACGCACCTGCCGTTGTTGCTTACGCTAAACGATGCCGGGCCACAGCCTGCGGCACCCACGGGCTGCGTTGCAAATGCCGATGCGCCTCGCGTCCAAGTAATATGCTGCAGTTGTTCGTTGACGGTGGCCAAAAAGCCCGTGTGCTGCGGCCATGGCACCGCATGGGGCACCGCGGCGTCCGGCGGCATAACGCCCCAGCCCGCGATAGACTGGCCGATCACGGCGTACGATGCGCAGCCGCAACCGTTTGCGGTCTCGTACGTAACGGGCACCACCATTTTGCCGTTGATATTCTCGGGCTCGCCCAGCTCGATACTCGACGGTGCCTGCGGAAAGCGAAGAACTTGGCGGAACGTCAGGCTGTCGCCCGAAACGTCCGACCACAGGGTAAAGCACTCCAGCGCAACCTCAGCCTCGCTGCCGAGCGCCTTTTCTGCGGTGGTTCCGCGGCGGTGGAGGTAGGCACCCGACAGGCGCCCGTCGACCAGCGTCTTGCCTACCGTGATACGCGGACACTGCAGGCAATGGTAGCCATCCTCTTGCAGGCGGCCGTGCGAGATGCTGCGCCATGACGTATGCGACACCACGCGGATTTCGTCATTACTTATGCGCAGGCGCACAACGGACAGCATGCCGGCTGTGCTTGCCGTATCGAAAAGAGTGTTGTCGCCGGCGGGGCGCTCGCCCGAGACCAGCAGTACGTAGGCATCCTGGTTTCCTCTACCGTCCGCATATTCCACCACGTCGAAGTCGTAATCGTATATGCTGTCGCGCTCCACGTCGTTCTCGCCAAACCCAAGGGGAAAGTCCACGGGCGTGGGAGCGGACCACGTGCCGTTTGCCTTTGTGTGCACCACCAGGCGCGAGCGGCCATTGTCGCCGTAGCGCACCGAGGCGATACGGAACAGGCATTCTGCGCCGGCAATCATTGCCAGCTTCATGTGAGCTTCGCTGAGCACGCCGGAAAACAGCACACTGTCGCTCGATGGTTTGATACCGCCACGCTCGTCCTCCGATACACCAGCAGAATTGGCGTTGGGGTCCGCAACGGCGTTCGTCGCCTGCCCGATATAGGTGTACTCATACATTGGCGCGGCGTTTTCGTCGTTCTCTATCAGTGCATGGACGAAATGCTCGATCTGTCCCGTGTCGTCGCTTTCTGCATCCGCCTCGAGCTCAATGTGCGTAACCGCTTGATCCCAATCGCGCACGACAGGCGCGACGTTTACGGCAGTGGCCTTAACCTCGGCGCGTGCGAGCAGCTCGGCGTTGGTGACGATGGTGGCCGACGCGATAAATTGCGGCACGCCACCTGCCTCGGCGTTGCCGGCTGAGCCGAAGCGGGCATCCAGCGTATAAGGCGTATCTCCACCCAAGGCCAGCTCAGAGCGCTGGAGCACATACTGATCGCCATTGTTCACTGACATATTCCACGAATCGAGGAGTGTGGGCCACGATCCCGACCAAGCTTTGGTGGTCCACTTGAACATGACGAACTGGAGTATCACATCGACATCGACGTCTGCACCTACGCGCAGTCGCGGAAGCTGGTGTCCATCCGCCTTCTCGTACCCAATGAACAGCGTGAGGGATGCGGCACCGCGCACGGCAGACGAAGCGACGCCTGCAACGCCGGCGCCAAAGGTGACGGCAAGCCCGATCTGGATGGTGAACGAGCCCGACGTGTTTGAATAGTCGAGCGAAATGTTTTTAAAAAACGCCGCGCCGCTGCCGTGCGTGTGGGCACCCACAGCGAGCGCCAGCTTCGCCAGCACCCAAGGGTTGACGTTTAGGAAAAATGGCACCGGTCCTAGGGTAAACTGTTCGGTCCAATTGAGGTCGGTTCTTACCTGGAAGAGGGCCTTAATATTGCCGTATGCGGGGTCGTTGTTGTCACCCCAGGTTTTGCCCACCCAATCGTAGGCGAGCGAGCCGTACAGCTGTGTGGCGATATCCATCGTGAACAGCGGCGTGCAATGGTGGCGAAGGAGCTTGGTGTTTCTTGGATCGGTGCCCGAACCGGCACTCATACTCTTGTACTGATTCCACTTCCCCTCCATCTCGTCGAGGTAGCGGTTTGCCTGCTTGGCGCCCGACTCGCGCGGCGATTTCTTCCAGTATTCCGGATCAGGGTTGCCCGAATCGTTCATATAGCTGGCTGGTTTGTATCCTCCACCAAACAGCACGTATCCAGCGAACGAGAAATCGAAGAGGATCGGAAATGTGGGCATCCAGCACGTGAACTTATTACCACCGATGCCGGGAAACGATGCGGGGAAATCAAACGGAGTGATCTCTTGGTCCATGGTGGTGGGGACGATAGTGGTCGAGCCCGATTCCGCCTTTGCCGCCGGCGCGGTAACAACGGCCATAGGGGATGAAAGCGTGTAGGTTTTGCCCTGATAGTCGAGGACAAAGCGCAGTTTGCACCCTTCTTCCAGAAGGCCCGATGCCGCGTCGAGAAACGTGTCTTCGAGTGTGAACGTCGCCAGATTATCCGCGCCCGATGCGCTGGCCTTGACTTGGCCAATCTGCGTGACGGTTTCGGGTGAGCTGCCCGCGGCAGGCGTCACTTTGTTGATGCGCAGCGTTGCCTGTCCGCCCTGTGGCAGATGTGCCTGAACGGTAAAGGCGTGCGTATCGGGCTGCTCGTTTGCCGTGTCGTCCTTCGGCATTGCCATAAACGTGGCTTCAGCGTACTGGATGTCCCATTCGTCGAATGTGAGCTGGCGGAAGTACGGCTCGCCGTCGGAAAGCGGACGCGTGGGCGCGGTTATGGCGGTGCCGCCCTGGATGCGCGCAAGGGGAATCTCGACATCACGGTATCCCGCCATGCTAATGGAAATGCCGCCGTTAAAGTCGTACGCGTCGAGAAGCGTTGCCTCGTCCACGTAACCTTCCGAAAGCGTCGCGACCTCAAAGATGGCCGTGCCTTCGTCATCGGTGGTGGCGGCGAGCTGCTTGCCTGCGGCATAGCGCGATGTGAGCGTAACCTGGGCACCCGCGATGGGCGTATTCTTGTTGGCGACGTCGACCACCACCACGCCGAACATGGTGCGCGAGAGCACCAAGACCTTGAAGGGGTCTTCTTCGTCGGCATAGGCCGCGGTGGGCGCGAACGGCAGCAGGAAGGCATTTTCGCTTCCCGGCACGCGAGGCAACATAATGCTCGCTAGCGAGGACGCTCCGGCAACAAGTAACGAACGGCGATCAAGCATCTTGGGCTCCCATCCCGCAAATATCGGTGGAAATAATCCAATTTTGCGAGAAGGCGCTTCGTGGCGGTAGTGCCGTTCAAGGGTCAAAATGTCCAAATTGATCGAGCGAAGCGCCGGGTTCCGGAACGCGTTCGATGCGCTTGGCAGCCCGGTCGCTAACGCAACATATGCGCGACCAGCTCGGCGCGTGTGCCGATGCCAAGCTTTGCGTATACGCCGGATAGGCGGTTTTTGACGGTACCCGGCGATACTCCCATATGGCGTGCGATTTCGGCGTTGGTCCACCCACGACAGGCGAGCATGGCCATGGTGAACTCTGTGGTCGTTAGATCGTCGGCCACGTCCTCGCCCGAATCGGGGTTGTGGATGCGCCGCCAACCGTAGCTGAATCGATACGTGATCTCGATGATGCGAGCGAAATCGTCGGGGTATTGCGATTTTAGGCATGCCTCGATAAGCCCCTGCAAAAGGCCGTGGTGTTCGCCGATGAGTTCGATAAGGCCGTCGGGGCGCGCAATGTCCCAAGCGGCTCCAAAATGCGCTTTTGCGGCGTCGAGGTCCTTGAGGCTCATGCATGCCATGGAAGCTGCCAGGTGCAGGAACAGTTCCGAGATGGGATAGCTTCCCTGTTTCATAATTAGGGCGTTTTCCGCCATGCCCAGGCTGCGGCCGTATTCGCCGCGCAGGTACAAGGCGTGCGCCATCACGTAGCTGGCGAACAGTCGCAGGCCTTCGGGTAGGTGCGCCGCAAGCGGATAAAACTCTTCGGCAGAATACGGGGAAGGCAAGTGCAGCAGGACGCTCGCGGCCGAGGCGAACAGGATATGCGTGGCGTGGACGGCGAGCGATTCCTCGTCAGTTGGCGTATCGAGGATGCCCGCAAGGTACCGGCGGGCGTCGGCGATACGGTTGAGCGACAGACTGGCATATCCGCAGATAAAGCATGCGGAATAGCGCAGCGCGGGATCGGTGGCGTCAAGATAGGGGCGCGCCGTCTTGGCAGCGAGGGTGGCCTGTCCGCGAAAGTACAGTGCTTCTGCCGTGGCGATGGTGCGTGAATCGGGGTCGGAAATGCCTGCAACCGCAGCGTCAATCTGCCCCGGCACAAAGGCGGTGCACATCAACGGCATGGGAACGCATGGGTAGCCATCGCGGTCCATCTTCCATCTCCCATCAGGTGGTAACACTAGCAGCAATTGTACTCCTGTTGCTCGGGACTGGAATTTGTGGGTATCGCCTACGATTAGGCCGAACGAATAAAGGAAGAGCCTATTGGCGATGCTCTTAAGGTGGTTGTCGAGGCATGGCTGACCTTGGCATAAGGAAAAACTGCCGCCCCTGCAAAAAGCTCTGCCGAAGCGATGGGAAACGGACCGTGTTCTGCATATAATGAGGTCATATGACAGCGCGTTTGCATATGCACGGCGCGTTCCATCGACCCGAAAAGGAGCCCTGCATGGATACCAACAAGCGTCCCGACGATATGGTGCGTATCACCACTCCCGAACTTGCTCAGGCGTTCATCGACGAGCAGGTCACCGCAATCCGCGAGCAGATCGGTGACAAGAAGGTTCTGCTGGCCCTTTCTGGCGGCGTCGACAGCTCTGTTGTCGCGGCGCTGCTGATCAAGGCCATCGGCAAGCAGCTTATCTGCGTGCATGTGAACCATGGACTCATGCGCAAGGGCGAGAGCGAGCAGGTCATCGACGTGTTCCAGAATCAGATGGACGCCAACCTGGTTTACGTGGACGCCACCGACCGCTTTCTCGATAAGCTCGTCGACGTCGACGAGCCCGAGGCCAAGCGCAAGATTATCGGCGCCGAGTTCATCCGCGTGTTCGAGGAGGAGGCCCGCAAGGTTGGCGACGAGGTCAGTTTCCTCGCCCAGGGCACCATCTACCCCGACATTCTGGAGTCCCAGGACGGCGTGAAGGCTCACCACAACGTTGGCGGCCTGCCCGAGGACTTGCAGTTTGAGCTCTGCGAGCCCGTTAAACTGCTGTACAAGGATGAGGTGCGCGTCGTGGGCCGCGAGCTCGGCCTGCCCGAGAACATGGTTGAGCGTCAGCCGTTCCCCGGTCCTGGCCTGGGCGTCCGCTGCCTTGGCGCCATCACCCGCGACCGTCTCGAGGCGCTGCGCGAGGCCGACGCCATCGTCCGCGAGGAGATCGACAAGGCCGGTCTGACCATCTGGCAGTACTTTGCCGTGGTACCCGACTTCCGCGCCACCGGTGTGCGCGAGGGCAAGCGCGCCTACGACTGGCCCTGCATCATTCGCTGCATCAACACCGTCGACGTCATGACCGCCGAGGTGCCTGAGCTCGACTGGGCGCTGCTCAAGCGCATTACCGCTCGCGTGACTGCCGAGGTCCCCGGTATTTGCCGCGTTTGCTACGACCTCACGCCGAAGCCCGTCGGCACGGTCGAGTGGGAGTAAACTAACTCACCTAGCCCCCGTTTCCGTTTGGAAGCGGGGGCTTTTTGCTGGCGCTTCGCCTAATTTCGTGCATCTTCAGATGTGACAAAGGGACTGTCCCTTTGTCACATCTTCGATGTTGTGTGCAGGAAGGGTTACGAGCATGGTCGTTCCGCGCTCCGAGCTCTCTTCGACCTCGATGGAGCCGCCGTGGAGTGCGGCAATCTCCCAGACCAGCGCAAGTCCCAGCCCCACGCCGCCGTATGCCCTGCTGCGCGATTTGTCGACGCGAAAGAAGGGCTGAAAGATGCTCGTCTGGTATTGCTCGGGAATGCCCGGCCCCTGGTCGCGCACGCGTAGCAGCACGCGGTCGCCTTCGGCGCAGGCGTTGATTTGCACGGTCGAGTTGGGCGCGCTATAGCGTATGGCGTTTTCGGTCAAGTTGAACAGCAACCGATAGATCAGCGTGTCGCTGCCGATCGTTTGCGCGTCGCCCTTACTTGTAAGCGTGATGTCTTTTTGCTCGGCAAGGGGTGCCAGGTCCGTGAGCACTTCTTCGATCATCGGCGCTAGGTCAATCACATCGTTGCAAGGGACACTGCGCAGCTCGCTCATCTCGAGCAGGGTCTTTGTCATGTGCGTCATTCGCTCGGTCTGCTCCTGCAGCAGCCCGAGCAGGCTCGCTGTATCGGCGTCGACGTCGGGGTGCTCGGCGCAAAACAGCTCAACCTGGGCCTGCATGAGCGCAAGCGGCGTGCGCAGTTCGTGCGCCGCATTGCCCGTAAACTGTCTTTGTGCGGAAAATCCCTCGTCAAGGCGGGCAATCATGTCGTTAAACGACGCGCTGCAGCGCCTGAGTTCAGAGGGCACGTCCTCGCTGATTTTTGTGTCGGCGAGGTTGTCGGGCCGCACGCTCTCGACTTGCGTCGCAAAGAAGCGCAACGGCCGCAGCGCATGCCCGCTCACAAAGTAGGCCAGCACGCCACCGAGTAGCGTCACCGCTGCGGTTATGTACCAGCTCGTCGCGCCAAACGATTCTTGGGCGTCGCTCACGACGATGGTCAGATCGTCATCGAGCTCCTTGCTCGTCGGGTCGAACGAGTTGGGCGAGGCCGCCTCCGCCTTGCTATGCTCCGACATTTCAGTACCGATTGAGTCCATGTAGCGCATGCCGGAGTAGCCAACCAGGCAATTAATAAGTACGCAGGTCAAACATATCAGCAGAGCTGTCATCAACGTGATGCGCCATTGCAGGGACAGTCGCTTCATTCGCCGTCCTCCATAACGTAGCCCTCGCCGATTCGGTTACGGATGGGGTCGTGCCCCAACGCGCCGCGCAGCTTTTTGCGCAGTGACGAGATGTGCACGCGGGTCGCGTTGCTAAAGCTGTTGACACTGCTATCCCATACGTGGTCGATGAGCTCCTCTTGGCTCACCGGTCGTCCCTGGTTAAGCATCAGGTACTCCAAGATGCCGGTCTCCTTGCGTGTGAGGGATAGGGCCTCGTTGCTCACGGAGGCGACGCGCGCCTTGGTGTCAAAGTTCAGCGATCCGCAGGTCAGGACAACATCGCTTTGCGTAAAGCGCCTGAGCGTGAGGCTGCGGATACGTGCCGCCAGCTCGTCAAGATGGAACGGCTTGGTGAGGTAGTCGTTGGCGCCCGCATCGAGCCCCGCTACCTTGTCGGCGACCTCGCCGCGTGCCGACAGCACGAGCACCTTGGTCTCACAATCGGTAATTCTGAGCTGCCTGAGTACGGTCATGCCGTCGACGTGGGGGAGATTAAGGTCGAGCACGACAAGATCGAAGGTCTCGATATCGAGCAGATCGAGGGCCTGCTGCCCGTCGTAGCAGCAGTCGACGCTATAGGCCAAGTTGCGCAGGCTGCGTGCGATTGCATCGCACAGCGCCCGCTCGTCCTCGACGACCAAGATGCGCATAACGTTCTCCTTGCATAGTCATTCGCGCTTAACACGGATTTTATAGTCGGTATGGTCCAATGGGTCGCGAAACGAAAGGAGTGGTCAGATTGTTCAAAGCGATTAAGCCTGTGGCGCAGGTGGCTTTGCTGATCGTTGGGGTAGCCATGGTTGGCTTTGGCATTATGCGCGGCGAGGCAGATGCCGTGCTGGCCAAGGCAATCAGGCTGTGCTTGGAGTGTATCGGAATTGGATAAAAGAAAAAACACTGCATCGCATTTTTTAGCGCGATTTCGTGGATTGATTCAGGCGGCGGCAACGCTTGCGACCAATATTCACCTGCCTAACTTTGCCAAGGGAGGCATCTACCAGGGGGCGGGCAAAGCCGTCTGCGTGCCGGGGCTCAACTGCTACTCGTGTCCGGCGGCCTCGGGTGCGTGCCCCATCGGGTCGTTTCAGTCGGTGGTGGGCTCGTCTGAGTTCAGCTTTTCGTATTACGTCACCGGAACACTCATTCTGATCGGCGTGCTGCTGGGACGTTTTGTATGCGGCTTTTTATGTCCGTTTGGATGGCTGCAAGAGCTTCTGCATAAGATTCCCGGCAAAAAGCTCTCGACGAAAAAGCTCAAGCCGCTCACGTACATCAAGTACGCCGTGCTGCTGTTTGCCGTGGTGCTACTGCCCGTTCTGGTAGTCAACGATGTGGGCATGGGCGACCCGTTCTTTTGCAAGTACATCTGTCCGCAAGGCGTGCTCGAGGGCGCGGTTCCGCTGTCCATCATGAATACGGGAATCCGTTCCGCGCTGGGAAAGCTCTTTACCTGGAAGCTCGCAATCCTCATTGTGGTTGCGGTGCTGAGCGTGCTGTTCTACCGCCCCTTCTGTAAATGGATTTGCCCCCTCGGTGCGTTTTATGCACTCATGAACAAGGTGTCGTTGCTGGGGATTCAGGTTGACCAGTGCAAATGCGTCTCGTGCGGTAAGTGCGCCAAAGTGTGCCAGATGGACGTGGACGTTACGCGTACGCCCAACCATGCCGAGTGCATTCGTTGCGGCAAATGCGTGGGCGCATGCCCCGTCGATGCCATTAGCTTTCGCTACGGGCTGGGTGTGACGGGCGACAAACCCGCGCAGCCCGCGCAAGCCTGCGAAAACAAATAGGTACCTATATTAGTTTCGATATAAACGGAGGAACCATGAAACTGTCAAAAATTGCGGCTCTGTTGATGCTGCCCGTGCTGGCGCTGACTCTCGCGGCGTGCTCTGCGCCCAAGGGCGACGCGAAGGGTGCTACGAGCGGCGATGCGCAGATTGCCGAGCTCATAGCGCAAAAGCCGTCGAGTGCCGAGGAGGCGGCCGAGCTGTACCAGCAGCTGCTGCAAAAGGAAAACGAGATCTTTGCGAGCGATAACGCCCTATGGGAAAAGGTGTTTCTTGCGGCCAACAAAGACACTCCCATGATTGAGGACGGCAAGAACTACGGCGACTTTTTGCTTGATACCATCGAGGGCGCCAAGGATCAGTTTACGGCTGACGAGCTCAAGACGCTTAAGGCCGGCGCACAGCAGGTCAAGGAGATCGAGGACAAGCTCATGGCGCTGGAGAAGGAGTTTCCCGGATGTGGCAGCACGCCCGGCGAGGGAGAGAGCGTCGATGCCTCGACCGCAGGCATGACCAACGGCGAGAGCGGGGAGACGAAGTTCCCCAGCTTTAAGGGCAAGGACTTGGACGGCAACGATGTAAACAGCGACGAGCTGTTCTCCAAGAACAAGGTCACCGTCATGAACTTCTGGTTTACCACCTGCAAGCCGTGCGTGGGAGAGCTGGGCGATCTGGAGAAGCTCAACAAGGAGCTTGCCGAGAAGGGCGGCCAGGTCGTGGGCGTTAATTCCTTTACGCTCGATGGCAACAAAGACGAGGTGGCCGATGCCAAGGACGTGCTTTCCAAGAAGGGCGTGACGTATAAGAACATCTGGTTTAAGTCGGACAGCGAGGCCGGAAAGTTCACCTCCAACCTGTACTCGTTCCCGACCACCTACGTGATCGACCAGAACGGTAACATTGTGGGAGAGCCGATCATGGGCGGCATCAACTCCGCTGAGCAGCGCGAGGCGCTCAACAAACTGATCGATCAGGCACTCGCGAAGAGCGAACAGTAAGTCCGTGGGACAGACAACTGAAGGGGAGTCGCTGGAAACAGCGACTCTTTTTTCTGCTTCGGGGTAGCATCATGGGTATACGTCGAAAGGGCACGCAGCTTTTCGTGCATTGCCTGAGCGGTGCGCGAAGCAACCAAGCTGTGAGTTTTCTTAAGCGTTCTGGGTATGGAAGTGTCAAGAATATCGGCGGCATAAGCGGCTACACGGGAAAGGTGGTGCGTTAGCTATGAAGGTGGTTATCGTTGGAGGCGTCGCGGGCGGCGCATCGGCGGCGGCACGTTTGCGCAGACTCGACGAGCAGGCCCAAATTGTCATCTTTGAGCGCACGGGTTTTGTATCGTATGCCAACTGTGGGCTTCCGTACTACATTGGCGGCGTGATAGAAGAAGAGAGTGCATTGACGCTGCAGTCTCCCAAGGGCTTTTGGGATCGCTTTCGCATTGCGGTCAAGACGAGTCACGAGGTGTTTGCCATCCATCCCGATTCGCATACGGTCGAGGTTCGCAATATGCTGACGGGCGAGGAATTTGTCGAGACGTATGACAAGCTCATCCTGTCGCCGGGTGCAAAGCCGATTCGCCCTGCGTTGCCGGGCATCGACTCGGATAAAATCTTTAGCCTACGCACCGTTGAGGACACGCTGCGTATTCACAGCTATGTTCGAGAGCGGCGACCGAGCAGTGCCGTCGTGATCGGCGGCGGCTTCATTGGCGTCGAGACGGCGGAGAATCTGTGCGAGCTGGGGCTCAAGGTGACCCTTCTGCAGCGTCCCGTCCAGCTTATGAACAACCTGGATTGCGACATGGCGACCCTTTTGCATACCGAGGTGCGTGAGCACGGTATTGATCTGCGCCTCAAGGCCGATGTGACAGGTTTTGAGGAAGTTGATGGCCGCGTTGTCACCCATGTTGCGGGCGATGACCCTATCGGAGCCGATATGGTGCTGCTTGCCATTGGCGTGGCACCTGAGAGCCATCTAGCGCAAGAGGCGGGGCTCGAACTGGGTATCAAGGGGGCTATTGTGGTCAACGACCGCATGGAGACCTCTGCTGCCGACGTGTATGCCGTGGGCGATGCCGTGCAGGTCACGCATCAGGTGACCGGCGAGGACGCGGTCATTTCGCTCGCCGGCCCCGCCAACAAGCAGGGGCGTGTCGTCGCCGATGTCATAGCCGGCATGGACAGCTGCTACCGCGGATCGTTGGGCTCATCGGTTATCAAGGTATTCGACTTGACGGCGGCAAGCACGGGACTATCCGAAAAGGCAGCACGCGCGGCGGGAATTGACTGCGACAGCGTGGTCCTGTCGCCCGGTTCGCATGCGGGTTATTATCCGGGTGCAACGCCCATGACCATGAAGGTTGTCTTCGAGAAGCAGGGATTGCGCCTGCTGGGTGCGCAAATCGTGGGCATCGATGGTGTGGACAAGCGTATCGACGTTCTGGCGACTGCCATCCAGGCAGGCATGCGCGGCGATAGGCTTAAGGATTTGGACCTAGCATACGCGCCGCCGTATTCATCGGCGAAGGATCCCGTCAATATGGCGGGCTTTATGATCGAGAACCTCAATCGCGGCATACTGGCGCAGTGGCATTGGGAGGATGAGCCCAACTTGCCACGCGATGGCAGCGTGCAGCTGCTCGATGTTCGTACGGAAGGGGAGTATGAGCGCGGGCATATCGATGGTTTCGTAAACATTCCCGTCGATGATCTGCGCAATCGCCTGGGCGAGCTCGACCGGGCCAAGCCGGTCTACGTGATTTGCCAGAGCGGCATTCGCAGCTACATTGCTTGCCGCATTTTGGCGCAGCATGGCTTTGAGTGTTTTAACTTCTCGGGCGGCTATCGCTTCTTTGCAGCCGTGACTGAGGCTCGCCGCGGCAGCGCTAACGTTATGCCGTGCGGGCTCGAAAAGTAGCGCGCATTGGAATGTGACAAAGTGACAGCCTCTTTGTCGCATCGGGGATGTTATATGCGGGATGGTGCGCCACGCGGCGTGCCATCCCGTTCGTTTTTTGGCGCGGTTCGTTACATTCCTCACTGGTACCGGCCAAAAATGAGGATAGAGTAGGACAAACGCGTCGAATGCGAACGGCGGGGGAGCGGGCGAGCGCGCCCGCGCGAGAGAGGTTGCCGTCCATGCTGGATCTCAGAGTTATTTGCAAAAGGTACGTTACGCAGTCGTTTACGCAGGTAGCGCTCGACAGCGTAAGCCTGTCTTTTCGCGATAACGAGTTTGTAGCCATCCTGGGTCCCTCGGGTTCGGGTAAAACTACGATGCTCAACGTCATTGGTGGACTCGACCATTTCGATTCTGGCGATCTGCTGATCGATGGCATCTCGACCAAGGACTTCAGCGACCGCGATTGGGACGCCTATCGTAACAATCGCATCGGCTTTGTGTTCCAGAGCTATAACCTCATTCCGCACCAGACCATTTTGGAAAACGTGGAATTGGCGCTTACGCTCACGGGCGTGGGGCATGCCGAGCGTCGCCAGCGTGCGCGTAAGGCACTCGAGGCAGTTGGTCTGGGCGAGCACGTTAACAAGCGCCCGAACCAGCTTTCGGGCGGGCAGATGCAGCGCGTGGCCATTGCCCGCGCCTTGATCAACGACCCCGAGATTGTGCTGGCAGATGAACCGACCGGCGCCTTGGACTCAACGACATCCGTGCAGGTCATGGATTTGCTCAAGGACGTTGCGCGCGACCGTCTGGTTATTATGGTCACGCACAATCCCGAGCTGGCGTACAGGTACGCCACGCGCATCGTCAACCTAGCGGACGGCAAGATTACCGACGATTCCGATCCCTTTGATGTTGCCACGGCCGCGCGTCGCGAGGCCAAGCCCGCGCGTAAAACCTCGATGAGCTTTATGACGGCGCTGGGGCTTTCTGCCCGAAACCTCATGACCAAGAAGGGTCGCACGGCCATGACGGCCTTTGCAGGCTCGATCGGCATTATCGGCATTGCGGCGATCCTGGCACTGTCCAACGGCGTAAACGACTACATCAAAAAGGTCGAGGAGGACACGCTCTCGAGCTACCCGCTTACGATTTCCAAACAAGATTATGACCTGTCGTCCATGATGGGCGGGCATGGGACTACGGATGAGGAGGCGTCCAAGGGCGAGGACTCGTCCGGCGCCGCCGACGGCAAGGCTAAGGGAACCGATAAGATTCCCGTGGTCACGGCCGTAAAGGACATGTTCGCAAGTGTTAAATCCAATGATATGACGAGCTTTAAGGCGTGGCTTGACGACGGCGGCGACGGTATCGACAAAGAGGTCAACGCTATCCAGTACGGCTACGGGGTGACGCCGGTTGTCTATCGTTCGGGCAAGGGCGATGAGAAGCCTGTCCGGCTGGTGCCCAACGCTATGACCGAGGCCATGAGCGGCGGCGCGAGTTCGGCGGCGACGGTGAGCATGGAATCCATGGGAACCTCGGTCTTTAACGAGATGATTGACGACCAGAGCCTGCTCGACAGCCAGTACGATGTCGTCGCCGGCCATTGGCCTACGTCTGCTAACGAAGCCGTAATGGTGCTTTCGAGCCGCGGCACGGTGGGCGACTACACGCTCTACAGCATCGGTGCGCTGGATATCGATGAGCTCAACGATCTGGTAAACAGCGCCATGACGGCCGACGGCAAGGTCGAGACGCCCGAGACCGGCAGCGACTTTACCTACGACGACGCGCTGTCCACGGCGTTTAAAGTGTTGTCGCCGGCCGATGCCTATCGCAAAAACGAAGAGACCGGCATGTGGACCGACATGTCTGGCGATGCCGACTTTATGACGGCCAAGGTTGCCGACGGTATTGACGTGCGTATTGTGGGCGTGGTGCGACCGAACGAGATGGCCAACGCGAGCGCGTTGTCTCCGGGTATTGCCTATACACACGCGCTGACTCGCCAGCTTATGGAGCGCGCCGCCGATTCACAGATAGTGCAGGAGCAACTTGCCCACCCCGAGACGGATGTCTTTACGGGCAAGTCTTTCGACGAACTGCAAGGCGAGGCCAAGCAGGGCGTGGATCTGGGCAGCATGTTCAGTGTGGACGAGGCGGCGTTGAAGAGCGCGTTCTCGTTCGATGCATCTGCACTCTCGGGTGCTGCCGGTGGCATGGATCTTTCGGGCATCGATTTGTCGGGCCTGGATATTGACCTTTCGGGCGTTGG
This sequence comes from uncultured Collinsella sp., assembly GCA_900545145.1. GTDB lineage: Bacteria > Actinomycetota > Coriobacteriia > Coriobacteriales > Coriobacteriaceae > Collinsella. The sequence continues at coordinate 19,517 of UQYE01000005.1, forward strand.
CAAGGACATCGACTTCAGCAGCATCATGGCAAAAGCACCGGCCCCAGATTTCTCGGGCATCTTTGACGGTCTGGAGCTCACGCCCGAGCAAATGCAGCAGGTGGGAACGCTTGCCAACCAACTGTTTGAGGGCTTTTTGCAGTCTGATCAGCTTAAGGCGCTGTCGCCCGAAGATCTTAAGGACGCGTCGAAACTCGCCGCCGCGTTCTCGACGTATCTTGAGAGTGATGCGGTAGCCCAGCAAATCCTGGCCCAGCTCAAAGCGCTCGGCGGCGATGCCCTGGTAGAGCGCCTGCAGCACGCGATGACCGACTATGTGCAAAAGCAGCTGGCTCCGTATCTGCAACAGGCTATGGATCAGGTGATGCAGACAATTAGCGAGCAGATTGCGACAACTGTATCGTCCCAGCTTAAAGCAGGCGCGGCGGGGCTCATGGGACAGGTGGCTACGCAGGTGTCGTCGAGTATTGCTAACCTGGCGGGCGCTATGCGTGTGGATGCGAGCGCCTTTGCCAATGCCATACACTTCAACATGGACGCCGAGGACCTGAGTTCGCTCATGATGAGCTATGCCAAGGCGTCGCAGCTCACCTACGATAACAATCTGACCACGTTGGGCTATGCGGATGAGGCAGATCCCATCTCGGTTAAGATTTTCCCGCGCGACTTTGAGGCCAAGGAGCGCGTACTCGATCACATCGATGCGTATAACAAGCAGGTCAAAGCCGCCGGCCACGACGAGCAGGCAATCTCGTACACCGACTACATGGGCATTATCATGGGTTCGGTAACCGACATCGTGAACACCATCAGCTTGGTGCTCATCGCATTTGTGAGCATCAGCTTGGTCGTCAGCTCCATCATGATCGGCATCATCACCTACATCAGCGTGCTGGAACGTAAAAAGGAGATTGGCATCCTGCGCGCGATCGGCGCGTCGAAGCGCAATGTGGCCAACGTGTTCAACGCCGAGACTTTCATCGAAGGCCTCATTGCTGGCGTCTTCGCCATCGTCGTCGTGGTGCTCGTGAGTTTTCCGGTCAATGCCTGGGCGCTTGCTGCCAAACAGGTCCCCAACTTGATGAGCCTGCCCGTGCAGGATGCGCTGGTGCTCATCGCGATTTCGGTGCTGTTGACGGTTGTCGCCGGCCTGCTGCCGGCCCGTAGCGCATCCAAGAAAGACCCCGTGGAAGCCCTACGCTCCGAATAATGTGACAAAGGGACAGTCCCTTTGTCACATTCATCTCCCTGCACCTAGTTCGTTTTGCCCATCAGCGTGATGCGGATGGTTGGATGGGTGTACTCGTCAAACTCGTCCTCGGGATCCGTGTCAAACGAGTAATACGCTTTAATAGGGTCGTCACTCGTCCTGATAGAGATTCTCTCGTAGAGCGAGCCGTTCAAAAAAGCTTGCCTAAACTCTTCGGGGAGCTTCTGCGGTGCTAGGAGCTCGGGGCTTGCGGTCTTGACGTCTATGGTTTGGACAACAGAGGAAAGCTCGTCAAGATCGAGCTCGATACGGGCGAGGTTGTCCTCGAGGCTCGCGCCGGGGTCGACCTCTGCCGCGTAGCTCACTTCCGTGAGTGTCCCCTTGTTGTCAAAATCCAGGTACGTATAGGTCTTTTGGGTATCGGAGTCGCCGTCGTGCAGATAACCGCGGACGTGATAGCCGTAATCTTGGTATCGCTCGTAGGGGTCATCGGCGGACACGTACTCGCATGAGGGCTCTAATGCCTTGCGAGCAATGGCGATCTGCTCGGCCGCGGCCGCGGCGTTCTCCTGCATCTCGATGTTCCCCTGCGCCAGCTGCGGGATATAGGCGCCGCATACGATCGCGAGGGGCAGCGCCACAAGCGCGACGACCCACTTCTTTGCACGGGGGACAGACACGCCACAGGCCTCTGCCATAGCCTTCGCGTTGGCGAAGCTCTCGGTAAGCACGTCTGCCGCGGTGGCGACGGCGCCTACGGCAGCGGCGACTTCTGCCGCGCCGCCCAGGTTGCGCGCGGTCTCGTTGTCGCTGTTCTTGAGCAGGCGCGCGGCGGCCTGCGTGCCAACAACGCCTGCGATTTGTGCCGAGCGGTCTTTCTCGCTCTGCTCGACGGCGAGCCGGCGCTGCATTTCCTTCCACTGCTTGCCACGCATGCCAAAGCGCGGGGCGAGAGCGCAGTAGCAGAATATAACGAGCTCGATGGCGGTGAGCACCAAGGCGGTCATCATGCCTGTCTCTTGGAAGCCTTCGTGATGGAAGACGATGTCGTCGACCATTTCGAAAGGAATGATCGATAAGGGCAGCACGAATGCCATGGCAAGCGCCGCGCCGGCAACCTTGGGGCAAATGCAGTATCGCTGGATGCGCTTACGTTCTTGTTCGGAGAGTGTTGCCATAGCTGGTCCTTGGTGTCGTGGCGGTCATTACGGCGCGCGGCGCGCGGGATGTATCAGTCTGAGCTAGCGCTGGATAAGAACATAGAGCAAAATACTCAGCGCGATGAGCAAGATACCCGCGATGTTAAACATCAGCGTGGCAAAGTCGCCCACGATAGGGCGCTCGACATAGCTCTTGTCTGGGCTGCTGGGGTTGTAGTGCACAGTCATTTGGCTGCCGAGGGGCCAAAGCTGCTCTGCGAGAGTATCTAGGCGTGCGATGGGTCCTGTCTGTACGTGCAACCAGCCCTTGGCGTCTTCGTACGCCGCGCTTTGCGTGCGGACGGGGAGTCCCGACAAGCTTTTGGTCTTTACGCCGCGGAATTGTTTTCTCACGTGGTACCGCGTGCCGTCGACGGTGTACTCCAAAACGGGATACATTCTGCCTTCGCCCATAAAGCGGTGGTCAATGACCGTTCCCATGATCATAGCGGTGCAGGCCTTGGCTTTCCTGCGGGCGGCGGCTTTCATGAGCGTGCTCATTCCGATAAGCAGGATGCCGATGCCTCCAACCGAGATGAGCGCGAGCAGGGATATCTGCGACGTGGTCACGGCGTTCTCCTTTGGCGCGATACCGTCATATGTGACTCAGTATAGAGAATCCCGCCATCGATGAGCTATTGCGGGGGGGGGTCAATTCTGAATGTGACAAATGGACTGTTCCTTTGTCACATCGGGGACTGCGGAATCGAGGTCTAATACTTTTCCCGAGAAGTGAACGAGTGAAAACGGACTCCCGAAGCATCGACACTTTTGGCGTGCAATTTCCTGCGGTTTTGCCAGTCAAATCCTGCGGTTTTGACGCCTAAAAATGTCAATGCTTCGGGGGTCCAAATACAGCCGTTCACTTCTCGGGAAAAGTATTAGACCTCGAAATATGGGCGGCGTTCGCGAACGGCAACTAGCTTGCGTCCGGTAGCCGGCACTTGGGGCAAAGGGACTGCCCTTTTGCCCCTTCACCATTGCATCGTATCTGGTGTGGAAAAAATATCGCCTGCGTTCTCGCGCCTGCGAAGAGTTCCTGAACCGCTTGAATGGGATGTGACAAAGGGACTGTCCCTTTGTCACATTGATTTGAGAGTGGATGTTGATGAATTTATCGCTGGCCCCTATGGAGGGGATTACCGGGCATGTGTTCCGTCGCGTGCATGCGGAGTGCTTTGGCGCGCTCGATTGTTATTACACGCCGTTTTTGCCGCCGCCGCGGGTGGGCAACCGCTTTGGTGGCAAGGCGTTTAAAGAGGTCGATCCTGCCAATAACCAGGGGCTTAACGTAGTACCTCAGCTGATGTCCAAGAATGCGGACGAGTTTGTGTGGGCGGCGCAGGTGCTCGCCGAGATGGGGTACCGCGAGGTCAATCTCAACCTTGGCTGCCCCTCGGGTACGGTTGTTGCCAAAGGCAAGGGTTCGGGCTTTCTGCGCAACCTGGATGAGCTCGAGGTGTTCTTGAGCGACGTGTGCGAACGCTCACCCTTGCCGGTGTCGGTCAAGACCAGGCTGGGGTTGGAAAGCGATGACGAGTACGAACGCGTGCTCGACCTCTATTGCCGCATGCCGCTGGCAGAGCTGATCGTGCATCCGCGCGTGCAAAAGGACCGTTATACGGGCTCGCCGCGTAAAGAGTTTTACGGCGAGACGTTGGAGCGGGCGCCGTTTCCCGTGGCCTATAACGGCGACATCTTTGATCTTGAGGACATGGATGCGCTGGTGGGGGCCTATCCCGGAACACGCCACGTAATGTTGGGGCGCGGCTTGCTCGCGAACCCCGCGCTGGCTCGCATGGTTAAGGGCGGCCCTGCTGCCACGGCCGCTGAGCTGCAGCGCTTCCACGACATGCTGTTTGCGGCCTATGCGGACGAGATTGGGGACAACGCGGTCTTTCGCATGAAGGAGTGGTGGTTCTACGCCAAATGCGCCTTCGCCGATCCCGCGACCGTTCACAAGCTCGTTCGCAAGACCAAAAAGGTCGATGAATACCGCGCTGCTGTCGAGCGCGTCTTTCGCGAGCAGCCGCTTGCGCCTGTTGCCCGCTTTTGTGGCTACTAGTCGTAATGGACGTTCTTTAACGACTAGTCATTCAAGAACGTCCCCAATGACTAGATTGAAAAGCTGTACGTCAGCATCCAAAGATGTCGGAAAATGTCGACTTTGGATGCTGGCGTACATGTTTGGTTCGTATGGGTTCGGCTCGGTTGGCGCGAACTGGCCGCAGTGCGCGTGCTAGAGCAGGTTCTTCTGCACCCACGCGATGATGTCGCTCGACTCGTAGAGCGGTTTACCGTCGATGAACAGGCAAGGAACCTGGCGTTTTCCGCCGACGGCGATGAGCGTCTGCTCGGCATCGGAATCGGTCGAGATATTGCGCTCGGGAATGGTCACGTCGTTATCGGCCAAAAAGCGCTTGACCTTTATGCAATACGGGCAGCCGGTCATAACGTAGAGCACGAGTTCGTGATCAGTAGCCATGGTGTCTCCAATCGGTTGAGGTTTCGATTGAAATACCCAAAGCCGCTGCGGTCTATGCGTGAGCCGACGGCGACTCGATCGCCTGAACCAGAAACGCCGTGGCGCCGGCGCCGCAGGGCTTGTCGTAGTAGTCGATAAAGCGCTGATCGGCAAGATAGCCGTGGGCGAGGCCCAGGTATGCTTCGTCTTGGGGTTCGTGTCCCCAGTTAAGGCCAATCCATCGACGGTGCATTGCGACAAGCTTGCGCGCCTCGCTTCCATCCGGTTCGCCGTCGCCCATGGCGATCGAGAGCTGGCCCAGAATAGCGCGTTCAAGTTCCTTCATGTCGTTCCATGTCTCGGGGTCCATGCCCAGCAGTGCCTCGTTTGCTGCATCGACGGCCTCGTCGCCATAGCGCGCTCGCGCCTCGGCACCGTAGCGCTCCTCGTTTTCCTGCACGGTACGCCAGCGCTCCAGTTGCGGCAGCACGGCGCCCATGAGCGAGACGGCTTCGTCGAGCGACATACCGGTGTTTTGTGCCAGGCGCGGGGCGCAATCCTCAATCATGGCCTCCATCGTGGTCTCGTAGGTGTACTTGCCGTGGTCGTAGCACCACTTGCAGTAATGGTCGGTCGCGGTGCCCGCGGCATCGGTGGCGCAGTCGTCGGGCGTGAGTATCATGCCGCAGCTCTGGCAATAGTGCTCGGGCATTTCGAGCAGGTGAGACAGTGGCTCGCCGGTCACAGCGGCAATGAGCTTCATCATGTCGATGCCCGGTGTGACCTCGCCGCGTTCCCAACGGCTGATGGCCTGGCGTGTGACGAAGAGCTTGGCGGCGAGTTGCTCTTGGGTAAGATGATGGGCGCGACGGACAGCAATGAGCTTTTCTGCGAAGGCCATAACGGCTCCTTTCTGCTGGTTGTTGGCTTTAAGCATACGCGGCGGCAGGTGCCCTTCCAAGCAACCGTTGGTTGCACGACGGGGGACCGCGGCGAAGAATTGCGCGCAACGCCCCACACCTCCATGCCGTACAATGACCGGCATGGAACCTATTGCACACATACATACCGACCTGCCGCAGAAGTTCGGCATCCCACGCAACAGCTTTTTGGCGCCCCATCTGCAGGGACGCATCGTCTTTGAGCCGGAATTTGCCTCCAACGCTGCAGTTGAGGGTCTGGACTCCTTCTCTCACCTATGGCTGCTGTGGTGCTTCGAAAACGGAACGCCCGGCGGCACGGCTAAGGACATAGCCGCCGATGCCAAAACGCAGGACAGGTCCGGCACCAACGCAAAATGGTCGAAAACCGTGCGCCCGCCGCGTCTGGGTGGAGCCGAGCGTGTGGGCGTGTTTGCCACACGCAGTCCGTTTCGCCCTAATCCCATCGGGCTCACCTGCGTCAAGCTCAGCCGTGTTGAGCTCACCGATGATGGCCCGATCATCCATATACTGGGGGCCGACCTGCGCGACGGCACGCCCATCTACGACATCAAGCCCTACATTCCATTTGCCGACTGTCACCCGGATGCGACGGGCGGCTGGATTGAGGACGCGCCGTGGCAAGAGCTCGATGTTGAGTTCCCACAAGCGCTGAAAGATACGGTCCCGCCTGCAAAGCTCCCCGGCTTGGTCGAGGTCCTTCGCCAAGATCCGCGCCGTGCGGGTAGCAAACACGAGCCAAACCGCGTTTACCATTTGGCTTACGCTGGGCTTGACATATCGTTTACGGTCGACGGAACCAGGTTGACGATAACCGCCATCAACGACGCGCGAGACTAACCAGCTACTCGTCCGCACCCGCCAAATTCAACGCCAAACCCCATGCCAAAACCGCCCATGCTGGTGGACAATAACGCCTACCGAAACAATCACTTTGCACGGGAGCTCAGCATGAAATACGACTTTACCTCGCTTATCGACCGCCACGGCATGGACTCCATCGCCGTTGATTCTTGGGGTGAGATCCCCGGCATGGCTCCAAACGCACCCGACGAGGGCTTCGACCGCATCCCCATGTGGGTAGCGGACATGAACTTTGCCACGGTGCCCACGGTCCAGGAGTACATCATTCAGCGCGCCCAGCATCCCATGTTTGGCTATTTCAATCCGCGCGACGAGTACTTCGACCGCATCATCGAATGGCAGACCCGCCGTAATGGCGTCGAAGGCCTGCTCCCTGAGCATATCGGCTACGAAAACGGCGTACTGGGCGGTGTCGTGTCGACGTTGCGCGCATATGTCCAGCCGGGCGATGCGGTGCTGGTCCACAGTCCCACCTACATCGGCTTTACCAAGTCCATCGAGGCCGCGGGCTATCGCATTGTCCACAGCCCGCTTAAGCTCGACGATCGGGGCGTGTGGCGCATGGACTTTGAGGACATGGAGCGAAAGCTCGCCCAAAACCACATCCATGCCGCGGTGTTCTGCTCGCCGCACAATCCCTGCGGCCGCGTATGGGAGCGCGACGAGATCGAGCGCGCCATGGACATCTATCGCCAGCATGATTGCGTGGTGGTCTCGGACGAGATTTGGTCCGATATCATCCTGCCGGGTCACAAGCATATCCCGACGCAGTCGGTGAGCGAGGATGCCCGCATGCGCACGGTTGCCCTCTACGCGCCCAGCAAGACGTTCAACCTGGCGGGCCTGGTCGGCAGCTACCACATCATCTATAACGAGACGCTGCGCGACCGCGTGTGCGCCGTGTCCAACAAGACTCACTACAACGAGATGAACGTCCTTTCGATGCACGCGCTTATCGGCGCCTACCAGCCGCAGGGCTACGAGTGGGTCGATGAGCTCAATCAGGTCATCCAGGGCAACATTGACTACTTCTGCGATTACGGGGACGAGCATTTTGAGGGCGTGGGCTATTCGCGTCCGCAGGGCACGTACATGGTGTTTCTGGACTGCACCGAGTGGTGCCTCGAGCATGGCCGCGATATTCAGTGGCTGCTCGACGAGGGGGCGCGCGTGGGCGTGGGGTATCAGGACGGCCGCCCGTTCCACGGGCCCTGTCACATCCGCGTGAATCTGGCACTGCCGCTTTCGCGGGTAAAGGAGGCGTGTGAGCGCCTGGACCGCTACGTTTTTGGGGTATAGGGGGCGCTCGATTCGAGTGCTGCCCCATGTGCCCACGCCGTCAAAATGCGTGGGCACATGGGGTGCAGAGGGTAGCGAGCGCGTTTTCCGCATTCGCTACTTTTCATGAATCTGCTTGCCGCAAAGATGTTCAATCGAAATCTCGTAGAGTTGGACGCCCTTTATGTCTTTGGCGATCTCCTCCTCGACTTCTTCGGCAGAAGGGTAGTACTTAAGCGCGAGCTGACGGACTTTGTCCTCGATAAACGCGGGCGCTTCATCTACCAGGCGACAACGACCAAAGACAACGGTACTCATAACGTAGGGAGCCCAGTCGCCGTCCTTGTACCACTCGTTGCCGTAAACGGTAAAGCAGACTTTATCATCATGCTTGAGTGAATCGACCTTGTGGCCAGCCTTGGCGCCATGGAAATAAATCTTGTCGTGCTCGGCGTCAAAGAAGTAGTTGACGGGAATGGCATAGGGGTAGCCATCATCGCCGTTGACGGCAAAGACGCCGCGCTTGCAGGTAGCGAGCAGTTCGCGCGCTTTCTCGTCGGTGATGGCGCGTTTCTTTCGACGTAAGGGCCTAAACATCGTTGGCTTCCTTTCTACTGCGCATGGTGGTTGAGCACAAACTATAGCGAAACAGCCCCATTTTTCTTGATACAGGCGAGTATGTTTTTGAGCTTGCTAAAGTCGAGCGGTTTGGGCAGATGGGCGTTCATGCCGGCGTCGTGTGCCGCCTTGGCGTCTTCGGCAAAGGCGTTGGCGGTGAGCGCGATGATGGGGATGTCGGCCGCATCGGCCTTTTCGCTCAGGCGGATCGCCCGGGTTGCCTCGTAGCCGTCCATGCCCGGCATCATGATGTCCATCAGGATTGCATCGAAGCTGCCGGCGGGACGACCAACATATAGATCGACCGTTTCGTTGCCGTCGGCGGCGCGAGTCACGACGATGCCTTCGCTTTCGAGCAGAGCTTGGGCAATCTCGGCATTGAGTTCGTTATCTTCTGCCAAAAGGACGTTCATGCCGGCGAGTGAGCAGCTGCTTACCTGCGTGTCTGCACATTCTTTTATCTGAGGGTTCTTGTCGATATCGAGCGGAATCCGGACGTCAAACGTACTCCCCACGCCAACCTCACTCGAAATCTCAATCGTGCCGCCCATCATATCGATGAGCGATTTGACGATAGACATGCCAATGCCGGTTCCTTGGAACTTGCTGCGCGCATCGTCGCCTTCCTGGGCAAACGGCTCGTAAATGTGTGCCAAAAACTCGGATGTCATACCAATGCCGGTATCCGAGACGCTAAAGCAAAACACGGCGTGCTCGTCGTCGACCGGTTTGATGGTCGATGAGAACGTGACGGTGCCTCCGTGCTTGTTGTACTTGATGCTGTTGTCGAGCAGGTTGACAAGGATCTGCCGAATATGGGTGGGGCTGCCGATCATATATTGGTCGACAGCGTAGGGCTCGCTGGTGTCGAGCATGGTTATGCCGCGGTCCGATGCGCGGAGCTTGCACAGTACGAGCGCATTGTCGCACAGCTCTTTAAGGTTGAATGATTCGTGCTCGAGCGTCACTTTGCGCTCCTCGATCCTGCCCATCTCGAGGATGTCGTTAATCAGTGACAGCAGGTGATTGGCGGCAACGCGCGCCTTGGCGCGGCTTTCGCGGGCGACCTGCATGTCGCCTTCTCTCAATTCCTCAATTTCGATAAGGCCCAGGATGCCGTTGAGCGGCGTGCGGATGTCGTGGCTCATGCGCGTGAGGAAAGCGGTTTTGGCGGCGTTGGCGGCATCGGCTTTCTGCCGTTCCTCCTGTGCGCGGTAAAGCGACCAGACAAGGATGACGATGCCGGTGAGCAAAATGCAAATGACGACTGCCGCAATGACGATGCGGTTGCGGTAGAGAAGTCGGAACGCATCCGATTCTTGCGCCGAGTACGATGTGGGGAAATAGCTGTTTGCAGAGAGCGATTCACCTGCATTGACGATGCCCTTATTGATGATTCCCAGCAGCTCGGGCTTGCCGCGCGAAATTAAACACGATAGTTGTGCCGTGTTGGTGAGTTCCTGTGTTTCGAAATCCTCGATGTCGTAGATGTCGCGGAGAGTTTCCAGGCGCGTGCTGGGGACAATGATGCAACGTGCCTTCCCCTCATCGAGGGCTTTGAGCACCTCGCCGTCATTCGAATACTCGGTTACCGTTGCGTTCGGAAAGAGACTTTCGAGCTCAAAACGGTTAACGATTGTGCTCTTTGTACAAGCGATGTTCTTAAGGTCGCTGTTCAGGTTTTTGCCACTGTGAATGGCGGTCAGCGAAACCGTTCCCATCGAGTTTGACTGGATGACCCCTGTCTGCTCGGCGAGCCAGTAGTCGCGAAACAACGGCAGGGCGACATCGATGGTCCCGTTGGAAAGGGCTTTGATCATTTGTTTGTTGCTCGAGAGTGCGATTGTTTTGACCGTAATGCCAAACTTGTCGTGCAACGTCGTTGCAAGCGAGGCGAGCGATCCTTCCATCTCGCCGTCGTCATTTTGCGTGCAGTAGGGAAGTTGGTTTTTAAGATAGCCGAGCGTGATGGTATTGCCGTTTGCTTTGAGCCAGGTGGTCTCGGGGCCGGTGAGCGATGACGAGCCACTGTTTTGGGTCGAGTAACTCGATTTGACTTCCTCGTTATAGCGCGGGTTATCGCGGGCGATGGTCGTCATGGCGGCGTTGATGTCGTTCATCAGATCGGGGCGGCTTTTGGGAACGGCAAAATAGTAGTCGCTCGAGCCTACGTAGAACATGGGTGACGCATCGGGCGACGAAATGGTATCGTTCATGATGACGGCGTCGACCTCGCCGTCTGCAAGCGCCTCAAAGAGGGCACTGCCGGTGTCGATTTCTTTATAGGTGCAGGTGACGCCTTCGTCGGCGAGCCACTGCTGGCCGACGATAGTTTGCATAACGCCAGAGTTGCAGCCGATGGTGAGGCCTTGGAGCGCCTGGGGGTCACCCTTGGACAGATCGTCGCGGTCGGGCCTGGCGTAGATGTAGTAGCGCTCGGTGCCCTCGGGGTTCGAGGAAAAGAGCAGCTTCTGCTCGCGTTCTGCCGAATACGAGATGTTGGGCATGAGGTCGATTTCGCCTGCTTCGAGCATGTCCATAAGCTCGGAGAAGGTGCCGCTAACGTATTCGTATTGCCAGCCCTTTGTGTAATACGAGAGGGTCTGGAGATACTCGTAGCCCCACCCCGAGAGTCGCTCGCCCGGCATGCCTTCCTGGAAGCCTTTGTTGTTGACGAGCCAGCCAACGCGGACCGTCTTGACCTGCTGGTCGGAGTCGGCGGCAAAGGCGGGGGCGGGCATGACGGCGCTCAGTATGGCGAGCGCGGCAAGCGCGACGGCCAGGGTGCGATATAGAGCCAAGCGAAGGACGGCGGAAGGTTTCACATGAAATCCTATCGAGTTGAGACAATTTCGCATAAGGATACCAGCTCAGCCTGCCCATTCAGCCGCCGCACCGCTAAACGGTCACTCCCGGCAGTTGGGGACAGTCCCTTTCTGCCAGCACAAAAGGAGCGTCCTCGAGTGTCGAGTGTGGGACAATACTGAACGAACATGATTGGGCGCTTGGGAAAAGGGGTCGCGATGAACAAGTTGAGGACGCTTGCCGACGTGTTGCGCCAGGCTGGCTTTGCACGCATCACGGGCCTGTTTCTCGTCTTCTATCTGCTGTGCTCGACGGCCGTCTGGCTGTCCGAGCCCACGACCCTTACGTTTGGCGACGGCCTCTGGTTTAGCTTTGAGACCGTATCGACCATCGGCTTTGGCGATATCCCGGCCGAGACGCCGGTTGCCCGCGCTATCACTGTCGTTTTGAGCGTCATCAGCATCTTCTACATCGCCATGCTCACGGGCGTGGCGGTGAACTACTGCAATACGCTCATCAAGATGCGCCAAAAGGACACCATGGCGCGCTTTATGGACGATCTTGAGCACTTGGAAGAGCTCGATCGTGACGAGCTTGCCGACCTATCGCGCCGTGTGCGCGAATATCGCCGACGCCAACGCTAGAACGGGCGCCGCGCGTCACGATGAGGGGGACTAAATATGAATATCACGGTATACCTGGGCGCCAGCGTTGGTAACGACCCAGCATTTTTGCCTGCGGTGCAAGAGCTGGGCAACTGGATTGGCTCCAACGGGCACGCGCTGGTATACGGCGGGTCCAAATCGGGCCTGATGGGTGCGCTCGCCGATAGCGTACTCGATGCCAGTGGACACGTGACTGGCGTGGAGCCGAGCTTTTTTATCGAGGCCGAGTTTCAGCACGATGGCATCGACGACCTCATCGTGACGAGCGACATGGCCGAGCGCAAGGCCAAGATGATTGAGCTCGGTGACGCGTTCATCGCCTTTCCCGGTGGGACGGGTACGCTCGAGGAGATTGCCGAGGTCATGTCGGCCGTGTCGCTGGGGCATCTGAGTGTGCCGTGCATCCTGTATAACTTGAACGGCTACTACAACGACCTCAAGTCGCTGCTCGGGCACATGATTGATAAGGGGCTTTCGAGCCCGAGGCGCCAGCACGGCATCTACTTCGCCGACGATTTGCGCGAGATTGCCTCGATTATCAACGGATAAGTCTTGAGCCTGCTCCGCTATGACTCCCAATGGTGCCGTTTGCGGCGCAGATGGTTGGCTCGTTCGGGCAACGCTCGCTCTACAATAAAACGTATCTTTGCCGAATTTGACCACGGGAGGTCCCGATGGATAACCTTGCAAAACCCAAAAACCGTGCGCTGTTTTTAGTGAGCGTGGCCGTGACCGGTGCGTTTGCGGGCGCCGCGGTCTGGCTGTTTTTCTTTGCGATGGAGCACGGTATCGACTATCTATGGACCGAGATCCCTCATATGCTGGGCGTCGCTTCGCCCGAGCTCGCGAGCGGTCCGTTCGGTTTTTTGCCGTACCCGTTTTTCGTCTGCCTGCTGGGCGGCCTGCTGATCGGTCTGTACGAAAAGATGACGGGCACCAAGACCGATGACCTCAACCAGGTGATGGCCAAGGTTAAGCAAGACGGTCGCTACCCGTACGACAACCTCGGCAAGCTTTCGCTTGCGGCATTGCTGCCGCTGCTGTTTGGCGGAAGCATTGGACCGGAGGCCGGCCTGACCGGCGTTATCGCGGGTCTGTGCAGCTGGGTCGGCGACCGCATGCGTCGCTTTGGCGCCGAGTTTAGGGAGCTTACGCTGCTGGGTACCCAGGCTGCCCTGACGGCGCTCTTTACCGCGCCCGTCTTTGGCTTTGTGGCGCCGCTTGCCGGTAGCACCGACGGCCAGGGTGAAGACGCCGACGATGAGTCCGCGTCCGGCGAGATCACCATCAAGCTGCCCAAGGCGCAAAAGACGGTGGTCTACGGTATTGCGATTGCCGGCGGTCTGGGCACCTACCTGCTGCTTGGACAGCTTGTGGGCGGCGGCATGGGCATGCCCAGGTTCGAGTCCGCCGAGGTGGGCAACCTAGAGCTTACCTGGCTCGTCCCTCTGTCGTTGATCGGCACCGTCTGCGGCTGGCTGTACTTTGTCTCTGAGCATGCAAGCGAGGCACTGTCCCATGCAATAGGGGAGCGTCCTGTCGTCAAGGCCATGCTGGCCGGTCTGGCACTCGCCATCTGTGGCACGGTCCTGCCCTATACCATGTTTGCCGGCGAGACCCAGGCCGACGTGCTCATGGAGACCTATATGACCATTCCCGCCGGTGTGCTCATTGCAACTGGTCTTATCAAGGCCATGCTGACGCCCGCCCTCATCAACCTGGGCTGGCGCGGCGGTCACTCCTTCCCCGTTATCTTCTCGGGCGTGAGCCTGGGCTACGGCCTTGCCGTCCTTACGGGCGCCGATCCGGTCTTTTGCGTCGCCGTCTGTACCGCCTCGACGATGGGTGCCGTCATGCGTCAGCCCGTCATGGTCGTGGGCCTGCTGCTCATGTGCTTCCCGCTCAAGGGCATTGTCTGCATGATCATCGCCGCCGTCATCGCGGCAGGCATTCCGCTGCCCAAGCCGCTGCGCAAGTAGCACGATAGCGCGTGCCGGGGATATGCCATTTGTCACGGATTTGCGGCGGGGGCGATCGCGTCCTTCGTGGATTGAGACTCGCGTGCCTACAGGTCGTGTACTCGATAAACCTTGGTGCTGACGGTGCAGCTGATTGCGCATAGCGCGAGGGCCAGCACGGCAATTCCTGCGCACAGACAGCCCAGAACGGCAGGATCGGGATTCGCTCCGGCAATCGACATGAGCCAGTTGCTGATGGGGTTGGAGGAGCTCAGCGCTGCCATGGCAAGGCACCCGAGCAGGGCAAACAGGCCGACGGAAAGGCGCAGCGCCTCCATGTGTCCAAATCGAAAGAACAGCGGCTGTGCCAAAAACACCATCATGAGGGAGATGAGCATCGATGCGGCGGAGGCTATTGTGGTCTCAAAGACGGTCTGTCCCGTCGAGGGAATACCCGCGCTGTTGAAGAGCGGGATGGAGACGATGCTCAAAAGCGCGGCGGCGCACGCCATGACGGCCGAGAAGACAATGATGCTCAGGTAGCGTGCACAGATGATGTCTTTGCGCGAGATGGGCAGCGTTGCCCGATAGCGCTCCCATCCGTTTTGATTGTCGTAGCCGGCCAGCGAGTTCATGACCACGATGGGCGACATGGCGCTGACCGCGCAGGCGCCGGCACTCATGCCAGAGTCACCGTCCGATGCGTTGGCGAGGGTCAGTACGACGAAGATGAACAGGCCGACGCCCGCGATGCTCGGGACAAGCGTGCGGACGATGGCGAGCTCAGACATAAAGGCGCGTTTCATTTCGAAGCCCCTTTCAGCGTGAGGCGAAGATAGTCATCAATGGTTGCCCGGTCGCAGGGAATCTCGGGGAAGGCCTCGAGCACATCGCGACGGTTGGGCACGAGCACGTCCACGCTATAGGCGTGGTGGGCGGCACGGGCGCCTTCGACGCAAGCCATAAGCTCTGCGGCCTGTGCTTGGGTGCAGTGGGCGATGCCGGCTCGGTCGGTAATGTCCTCGCGCGGCAGGTCAAACACAATCGAGCCGTTATCGATGCAGATGACGCGGTCGGCAGTGCGATCGAGGTCGGATGTAATGTGGCTCGAGAGCAGCACGCTGTGCTGGCCGTCGGCGACAAAGGCAAGCAACTCGTCGAGCAGTTCCTCGCGCGCCATGGGATCGAGGCCCGCGGTGGCTTCGTCCAAAACGAGCAGCTTGGCATTGTGGCTGAGCGCACAGGCGAGCTGCAGCTTCATGCCCATGCCGCGGGAGAGGTCCTTGACCTTCGTCTTGGGATCGAGGCCAAATCGGTCGATGAATCCGGCGAACGTTTCGCAGCTCCACGTGGGGTATGCCGGGCCTACGAGCTTCTCGACCTGGCCCACCTTGAGCGTGGAGGGGAAGGGACACGTGTCCAGGACAAGCCCGATGCGGGAGCGCAGGTGGCGCTGCGTCTCGTCGGGCGCGTTGGCGTCGCAGCGCTGTCCAAGCAGATGCACCTCGCCGGCATCGGGCTTTATAAGCCCAAGCGCGGCGCGAATGGTCGTCGTCTTGCCGGCGCCATTTGCGCCCACAAAGCCAACGATCTGGCCGGGCTCCACGGCAAGCGTGACGTCGCGCAGTGAAAAGCGGTCGCTCACGCGGCGCGATACACCTTTGAGTTCTAAAAGGTTTTGCATGGTATAGCCTTTCTTGCAGATGGCTACTGCATGGTTTCGGGGGCTACCAGGTCGAGCATCTCGTACAGCTTGTCGCGCGTAACGCCCAGGGCTTCGGCTTGGCTCGCCGCTTTCGCAAGCAGTTCTTCGATATGGCAGAGCTGGTTTTCGCGCAAGAGCTCCTGGTTGCCCTCGGCGACAAAACAGCCCTTGCCCTGCACGGTGCAGATGAAGCCGAGTTGCTCCAGGTCGGCGTAGGCGCGCTTGGTGGTGATGACACTCACGCCAAGATCGCTCGCGAGTGCACGGATGCTGGGGAGTTTGGCTCCCGCAGCGAGCGCGCCCGAAAGGATCTGAGCTTTGACTTGCGAGGCTATTTGCTCGTAGATGGGCTTGTCGCTCGAATTGGATAGGATGATGTCCACAGCGGCTCCTTAGCTGATGGGCTACACGTGTATATAACCGGTAAGCACAGTATATATACACTATGCACAGTTACGCAAGAGACAAATTCGGATTGGGCCGGCTACCCAGGCCCCAACTGATGAATTTGTCCTGATAGGCGCCCTAGAGCGGGATTTCGCGGCTACAATAGTGCGGTTACAACGACGTAATGCACTCAATGCAAGAAAGGATCCGCATGGCAAGCCTGTCGGATGAAATCTCGTCGCGCCGCACATTCGCGATCATCAGCCACCCGGACGCCGGTAAGACCACGCTTACCGAGAAGCTGCTGCTCTATACCGGCAGCATCCAGACTGCCGGTTCGGTCAAGGGCAAGAGCTCGGCCAAGCACGCCGTCTCGGACTGGATGGACATCGAGAAGGAGCGCGGCATTTCCGTTACCTCCTCGGTGCTGCAGTTCACCTATAATGGCGCCTGCGTCAACATCCTCGATACCCCCGGCCACCAGGACTTCTCGGAGGATACCTACCGTACCCTTATGGCCGCCGACGCCGCAGTCATGGTCATCGACGGCGCCAAGGGCGTCGAGGCCCAGACCAAAAAGCTCTTTAAGGTCTGTACGCTGCGTCACATTCCCATCTTCACCTTTGTGAATAAGCTCGACCACGAGGCTCGCGATCCGTTTGAGCTCATGGAAGAGATCGAGAACGTCCTGGGTATCAATACGTATCCCATGAACTGGCCGATCGGCAGCGGCCGCAACTTCCGCGGCGTGTTCGACCGTCAGACCCGTCGCGTCATTGCCTTTGAGGGCGACGGCCACGCCAACGCCACCAAGAAGGTCGCCGAGGTCGAGGCCGAGCTGGGCGATCCTTCCATGGACGAGCTTATTGGCGAAGAGAACCATAAGAACCTGATGGACGACATCGAGCTGCTCGATGGCGCCGGCGACGAGCTCGACTTGGATGCCGTGGCCTGCGGCAAGCTGAGCCCGGCGTTCTTTGGCTCGGCGCTCACCAACTTTGGCGTGGAGCCCTTCCTCAAGGAGTTCCTGCGTCTGGCCCCGACGCCGCGCGCCTATACCGATACGCTCACCAGCGAACCGGTCGATCCCTGCCGCGATGACTTTAGCGGCTTTGTGTTTAAGATCCAGGCCAATATGGACAAGAACCACCGCGACCGCATCGCCTTTGTGCGCATTTGCTCGGGCAAGTTCGAGCGTGGCATGGACGCCTTCCACGTGCAGGGCAACCGCAAGCTCAAGCTTGCCACGGGCACGTCGATGATGGCCGATGACCGCGCCATCGTGGACGAGGCGTACGCGGGCGATATCGTGGGCCTGTTCGATCCGGGTATCTTTAGCATCGGTGACACCGTGTGCTCCGGCAAGCGCCACGTGCAGTATCCGCAGATCCCGACGTTTGCCCCCGAGATGTTCGCTCGCATTACGCAGGTCGACACGCTCAAGCGCAAGCAGTTCGTCAAGGGTATGGAGGAGCTTGCCCAGGAGGGCGCCATCCAGATCTTCCGCGAGCTTGGTGCCGGCATGGAGAGCGTCATCGTGGGCGTGGTCGGCGTACTGCAGTTTGAGGTGCTCGAGCGCCGCCTCAAGGCCGAATATCGTGTTGAGGTTCGCCGCCAGCCGCTGCCCTATACGGACATCCGCTGGATTCAGAACGACCCCGATACCATCGATATCCCGGGCCTTTCACTCACGCGCGACACCCTGCGCGTCGAGGACATGCGCGGCGGTAAGCTGCTGCTGTTCACGAGCCCGTGGAACGTGGATTGGGCAACTGACCACAACCCCGACCTTATCCTGTCGGAGTTTGGCAACGTGGCCTTTTAGCGCATCGGCGCGGTGGCCCTGCGGGGCTGCCGCGCCGTTTACTTGCCTGATGCCGTATGAGCGGCTATCATACCCACCGTCGTCTCAAGACCGGGGCGTCCGAGCAGTTCGGGTCCGATATCCTGCTCGTTAAACCTAAAACCAAAGGAGTACATAATGATCAAGAAGGTCATGGAGGACTACAAGGTCCTGTTGCGGAGCATTCCCGCGGCAACGGTTTCGCTGTTTTTCGTGAGTGTCATCATGATGAACCTGCTGGCCAACAAAGAGCTTATCAGCCTGCCGTATCTGGCACTCGATTGCGGCTTTGTGGTGAGCTGGGTTTCGTTTTTGTGCCAGGACATGATCTGCAAGCGCTTTGGCGCCAAGGCATCCATCAAAATCTCTATCCTCGCGCTGCTGGTCAATCTGGCCGTGAGTCTGTGCTTTTGGGCATGCTCGCTCACGCCCGGCATGTGGGGCGCCTACTACGACACGGGTATGATCGAGGTCAACACCGCCCTTAACGCCACCATCGGCGGCACCTGGTACGTGGTGCTGGGCTCTTCGCTGGCAATGCTCGTTTCTGCCGTGGTTAACTCCACACTCAACCAGTCGCTCGGTCGTATGCTCAAAAAGAATAACTTTGCGAGCTTTGCCTTCCGCTCTTATGTGTCCACGGGTGTTGGCCAGTTTATCGACAACTTGGTCTTTGCCATTGTGGTGAGCCACACGTTCTTTGGTTGGACCTGGGTGCAGGTCCTTATGTGCTCGCTGACCGGCGCTGTTGCCGAGCTGCTGTGCGAGGTCTTCCTGAGCCCCGTGGGCTACAAGGTCGTGCGTGGCTGGGAGCGTGAGAATGTGGGCGCCGAGTACCTCGAGCGCCACGCAACCGCCTAAGGGGCAAGTATGCGGGTTTTGATCACGGGCGCTTCGGGCGGTATCGGAGCCGCGTGCGTGCAGCGCTTTTTGGACGAGGGCCACGAGGTCGTGGGCTTTGACCTGCTGCCGACGGCGGTCGAGCACGAGCGCTACCGCCATCTGATCGTTGATGTACGCGAGCCTAACTCGTTTCCAGGCGACCTTGAGCCTCAGGTAATCGTGAACGTTGCCGGTGTACAGGATTCGGCCGATGACATTGCCGCCAACCTGCGTGGCACCATCAACGTGACCGAGCGCTACGCCTTTGTGGGAGAGGGGCTTGCCGCCAAGCCAGCGCCTGCTATCCAATCCGTGGTCAATGTGGGGTCGGCGAGCGGACATACGGGATCGGAGTTTCCCGCCTATGCTGCCAGCAAGGGTGGCGTTATCGCCTACACCAAGAACCTTGCAAACCGCCTGGCGCCGCAGGCCATCGCCAACAGCGTGGACCCGGGCGGCGTTATCACGCCGCTCAACCGTTGCGTGATGGAAGACGAACACCTGTGGAACCAGATTATGGAGCTCACGCCGCTTAAACGCTGGGCCACCGCCCAAGAGATCGCCGAGTGGATCTACTTTGTGGGCGTGACCAACCGGTTTATGACCGGGCAGAGCCTGCTGATCGATGGCGGCGAGGCCGGCCGCACTCAGTTTATCTGGCCCGAGTAGAAAACGCGCCCGATGGAAATCCGTCGGGCGCGTTTTTGATGTATCGATTTTTAGCCGATGCAAGTCCAGTTGACGGGGGTCGAGCCGTGCTGTTCGAGTAGCCGATTGGCGGCAGAGAAGGGGCGCGACCCCATAAAAGCGGGGAGTTCTGCCGTGGCACGGTTGGCCGAAAGCGGCGAGGGGTGCGTAGAGGCCAGACAGAACTTGCCGGTTGCCTTGCCCGCGCCGGTAGCGGCGAGCTTGCCTTCGACCATCTGCTGGGCAAAGCGGCCCCATGCCAAAAAGACTACCGGCTGGGGCAGCTGACAGCAGCGTTCGATAACGTAGTCGGTGAGCGTGCTCCAGCCCAGTTTGGCGTGCGAGTTCGCGGCATGCTCGCGCACGGTGAGCGTAGTGTTGAGGAGCAGGACGCCCTGTTGTGCCCATGGGGTTAGGTCTCCCGTGGCGGGAATGGGACAACCCAGATCGGCTTTGAGTTCCTTATAGATGTTGCGCAGGCTCGGCGGCAACTTGGTTTGCGTCGCAGGTACCGAGAACGACAGACCCATGGCCTGGTTGGGTCCGTGATAGGGGTCTTGGCCCAAGATGACAGCCTTGACCTGGTCGGCCGGCGTGTAGGCGAGGGCATTGAGGATGTCGTCTTGTGCCGGGTAGATGGTCTGCTCGGCACGCAGAAGGGCGATGCGCTCGAGCAGCTGGTTCGTAGTGTCACGTACCGACTGCGGCGCACCGCCCAACCAAGTTGCTATGTTGCGGTCGCGGGTTGCGGTGTCCATGGGGCTCCTTTATGGCAGATGCTCTGTTGGCATCTATTGTAAAGGCGCACCGGTTGCCTTTATGCCACGGCTGTATGAAGAGTGGGGCCTACGAGATGTGCTCGGGCACTCCTGCCATACGAGCGTGTCCGTGTGCGCGAAGGCGCGGAAGCTCGACGGTTGCCACCATGACGCCGGTGAGGATGAGGGCGGCGCCAAAGAAGGCGATGGGGCTCAGGACCTCGCCGACCAGGAAGAACGAGAAGACGGCGGAGCAGACCGGCTCGAGCGAGAAGGCGAAGCCGGTGGTCTCGGCAGGTACGTGGGGCTGCACGAGCGTCTGGGTGATAAAGCCGTAGGCAGAGCAGATGAGTGCGAGCGCAACGACAACGACGATCTCGTTCGGCGTGCTGGGAAGCGTGAAGCCGCCAAAGGTGTACGCGGCGATGCCCGAGAACAAGCCACCGAAGCCCAGCTGCCAAACGCCCAGAGCCAGCGGATCGACTTCTTCGACAAAGCGCTTGGCTACGATAATGTGGCCGGCATAGATAAAGGCCGAGAGCAGCATGACCATCGCGCCGGGGTTCAGGCTGGTAAAGTCGGCGCCCGAGAGCAGCAGCATGCCGCAGGTGACGATGGCGGTGCCGACGAGCACTTTGCGCTCGGGGGCGCGGCGCAGCAGGGCGGCGTTGGCAAACGGCACGATCACGACCGTCAGGCTCTGCAAAAAGCCGGCAGTGGAGGCAGAGGTGAGGCTGGAGCCCAGGCACATGCAGGTGAGCTCGGTTGCCATGATGGCGCCGATGATGGCGGCACGGACCATAAGGTCGCGGTTGATGCGGAAAGCGCGCTTGTGGAAGAGCAACAGGCAGGCCACAAAGGCGATGATGCAGCGCAACGCAACGATGCTCGTGGCGTTCATGCTGTCCATGCCGATCTTCATGAGGGGGTACGAAAAGCCCCATGCGACGGGAACGGAAAATGAGAGCGCGATTGCTTTTTTGCGATCCATGGGACTCCTTTTGTTACAGAACGGTTTCGTAAAAAGGATTCTGCTCCCAGATGTGGATGTAGTAAAGCGAATGTATTTTAAGTATGATTAAGAAATACTAATGTAAGCAGAAAAGGCCCTGGCAAAACGTTTTACGGCTACATCGATGTGGAGGCACGATGGCATCGCGATATCAGATTGTATGTATGGTGGTCGATTGCGGCAGTCTTAAGGGCGCGGCGGACGAACTGGGCTATACACAAAGTGCGGTGAGCCAGGCCGTCAAGGCGCTCGAGCGCGAGCTGGGTACCACGCTTATCGAGCGCGGCAAGCAGGGTGTGTCGCTTACGCGCGACGGCAAACAGTACCTGCCGTATCTGCGCCAAATTGTAACTGCCGAGGCCGAGCTTGAGGGCAAGCGCCAGGAGCTGCTGGGGCTTTCGTCGACCGATATTCGTATTGCGACGTTTACCAACGTGAGTCGTACCGTGCTGCCGCGAGTGATCCGCGACTTTGGGGCCCTGCACCCGGGGGTGCACTTTACCCTCAAGCAGGGCGATTACACACGCAACGCCCAGTGGGTGCACGATGGCGTGGTTGATTTTTGTTTTACGGCACGCGGATTTACCGCTGGGCTCGAGAAGCGCGTGGTCTATCACGACGAGTTGGTGGCACTGTTGCCGACTGCGCATCCGCTGGCAGCAAAGGAAAAGGTGACGCTCGCCGACCTGGCGTCCGAGCCGTTTGTGCTGCTGGATGAGGGCGAACAGAGCCTGGTGCTCGATGCATTCGCGGCGCATGGCCTGTCGCCGCACGTGACGAGCGAGGTGACCGACGACTACACCATTATGGCGATGGTGGAGGAGGGCCTAGGCGTGAGTATGCTGTATCGCCGTACCGTTGAGGGCATGCGGGCCGATATTCGCGTACGTCCCATCGTGCATGCCCCCTCGCGCGACGTAGTGGCGGCTTGGCGCAGTTGGGACACCATGCCCATCGCTACGAGGCACTTTATCGACTATATGAGCTCGCATATTGTCAATTAATGACTGACGTGGCGTTGAGTGCTGTGTTTAGCGGGCCGTCGCATTGGCTTGGGTGACACGATAGGTGCGTGCTGGGTGGCAGAGCAGTACCGCCACGACCATAAAGAATGCCGTGGTGCCCAGGCTGATGGGATAGACCATCACGATGTTCGCAAAGGTGCGGAAGTTCGGGAACACACAGAAGACCCAATAGAAGCGGATGCCGCAGACGCAGATCATGGTGATGAGGGCGGGCATAAGCGAGATGCCAAAGCCGCGCAGGTAGCCGGACATGTTTTCGTAGAACATGCTAAAGGCGTATGCCGGGAAGATCGAGCACACGCGGATATAGCCGATTGAGACGATGTTGGGATCGCTGTTAAAGAGCGCCAGGATCTCGCGCCCCAGACCGACGATGATGACGATGGTGGTGAGCGCGACGATGCCGCCTTCGACCAGGCAGACCTTGAGCGTCTTGGTGCAGCGGTCGATCTGGCGAGCGCCGTGGTTTTGCCCCACAAAGGTGGTGCAGGCCTGGCTAAAGCTGTTGAGCAGGTTGTAGCACACATACTCCAGGCTCATGGCAGCGCTCGATGCCGCCATGACCTCGGTGCCCAGGCTGTTGATGGCGGACTGGATGATGATGTTGGCGACGGCAAAGACGGCGCTTTGGATGCCGGCGGGCAGGCCAATCTTGACGATGCGCTTGAGAGCGACGGGGTCTAAGCCTAAGTCGCGCGGGGTGACGCGGACGACGGAGTCGGTCTTGAGCAGGCGGATAAAGAGTGTGGCGGCGCTGACGGTGTAGGCGATGGCGGTGGCGATGGCGACGCCTGCGACGCCCCAGTGGAGTACGGGGACAAAGATGAGGTCCAGGCCAATGTTGAGGACGGTGGACACGGCAAGCGCCTGCAGCGGCATACGGGTGATGCCGACGGAGCGGAAGATCGCGGCCTCAAAGTTGTAGAGCAAGATCGAGGGCATGCTGAGCAAAAAGACGCGCAGGTAGAGCGAAGCGAGCGGCATGGTTTCGGCAGGGACATTGAGCGCGGCGAGCATGGGCTCGGCAAAGATCTCGCCCAGCGCGATGACGACAAAGCCCACAAGCGCCATGAGAATCGAGGTGTGGACGGCGCGGTTGACCATGTTCTGATCGTTGCGGCCGATAGCGTTGGCGATGACCACGTTGGATCCGAGCGACAGGCCGATAAACAGGTTGATCATAAGGCTGGTGAGCGGAACGTTGGAGCCGACTGCCGCCATGGCGAGGGTTCCCTGGTCGCCCGAGAAATTACCGATGATGACCGTGGCGATGAGGTTCGACAGCTGCTCCAAGATACTCGTGGCAGCCACGGGGAAGGCGAACAGGGGGATATTGCGCCACAGCGAGCCGGTAGTCATGTCAATGTGCTTAGATGCGGTATCAGCCATACGCTCTCAATCTCTAATATGCTCTTTCGTGCTTATTTGCGCAGACGATGATACTCCTAATCGACTAGTCATTTAAGAACGTCCCCAATGACTAGGTGGGGGGAGGCGTGCGACAATGGTGGGCGTTGTGTTGTTCGCGCTAAGGAGTTGCCATGTTGTTGTGTCCCGTTTGCCATGAGCCGTTGGTGGACGACGAGCGCGGTGCTGCATGTGCGGGCGGACACCGGTTTGACCGTGCGCGCGAGGGCTATCTGTATCTGCTGCGCTCGTCCAAGAGCGGCGACTCCATGGGCGATCCCAAGTCGCAGGCGCGCAGCCGTCGTGACTTTCTGAACCGTGGATACTATGCGCCGTTGCGCGATGCGATGGTCGAGCTGGTGCGCGAGCGGGTGTCTGAACGTGCCGCGTCTACGAACGGCCCCATGACCTTGCTCGATATTTGCTGCGGCGAGGGCTACTACACCAGCGCCATGGGTGCGGTGCCGGGCGTGGATGCTTACGGTTTCGACCTGGGCAAAGAGATGGTGCGCCTGGCCGCCAAGCGCGGCGATGCGACCTACTTCGTGGCCAACATGAAGGACATCCCCGTGGCTGATGGCGCCTTTGATATGGTGACCGAACTCTTTGCTCCCTTTAACGAGCGTGAGTTTTCTCGCGTGCTGGCGCCCGAGGGCTCGCTCTACACCGTGGTGCCGGGTGCCCGTCATCTCTTTGGGCTCAAGGAGGTGCTCTACGACACGCCATATCTCAACGATGAGAAGCTGCCGAAGACGACCGAGCTGGAGTTGGTGGGAACGCAACGGGTGTCTGCGAACATTACGCTCCAGACGCAGGCCGACATCGAGGCGGTGTTCCAGATGACACCGTACTACTACCGCACGCGCCCTGCCGACAAAGAGCGCCTGGCAAACCTAGATACCCTTCAGACCGATATCGACTTCATCATCGCCGAGTACCGCCACCGCTAACAACCTGCCAAAAAGGGACAGGTTTATTTTGGCAGGTTTTATCTGGGCAAATGTAAAGGGCCGACCGCGGAGATGTGCGATCGGCCCTTTTTAGTTGCTTGGCTGCAGAGGCTATGAGAAGCGAGCGCTTACAGGCGGTCCTTGTTTTCGGCCTTGACGGCGTGCGCCTGCTGAACAAAGAACAGGTCGTACACCACGATGACAAAGGCGCCAAAGTTGATGGCGTCGCCGCCAAACGCGGGAAGCGTGAGCACCGCCTGGGCAAGCGTGGCGACTGCAGCAACGATACCGAGCTTAAACGCGCCGTCAACCTGCGAAGGCTTGTTGGCACCCTTGATGCCCGCAACGCCCGCGGCAAGATCGATGAGGCCCTTGGCGATAATCACGGCCGCGGCGAGCATGGCGTTCGATCCGTAGGTGGACTCGAACTTGCCGGTCGCGATGCCGGCGATTCCAATGACGAGACTGGCGATGCCCAGAACAAAATAAATCAGGGCAAGGATTTTGAGAGTCTTGCGAGTGAAGCTCATGGCTGGTCCTTTCGATACGAGTACGCCAACCTGGCGCACCCTATGTGCTGCACATATGGTGAAGCACATTGTAGTTCAACGCGGCGATGCATGCGCCTGAAAGCGTCTCTTGCCTGCACGGTTCAACCTTTCAAAAAGGAAAGCTGGACGTAAGTCAAATCGATGGCAGCGCATGCGCGGCGCTGCGATGATGAGGCCATGGTAAGAGCTGGACCGAAGGAGGAGCCATGATGTACGGAGTCAAGCAAGTGGATGAGCCGCGGTCGTTGGGAAGGCGCATGGGTGATTCTGTGATCGCTGCCGTGTGCACGGTATTGATGGCTGTGCTTTGCATTGGGATGCTGTGGACCATGTCGCATGTGGGACAATAACGGACGGTTGGGTGCCGACTGAGGTGGCGCTCACGTATTCGTTTTGCTTGCTAAGGAGTGTCCATGGGCGTCGTCGATCCCTTTTCTGTTGCTCGGGCTGCTGGGCTCGAGCTCGTGCGGACGTCCGAGGGCCTCACGCTCACCGATGGCTCGATGGAGTTGCGAGCCGATTTTGCCCGCATGCTTCCACGGCTCAAGCAGGGCCGTCTGCAGCAAGAGCTGTTGGTAAAGGCTGCACGCGCAAAAGGCATCGAGCGACCATGGGCGATTGATGCCACGGCAGGCTTTGGCGAGGACTCGCTGCTGCTGGCTGCCGCGGGCTTTACCGTCGATCTGTATGAACAGGATTGCGTGATCGCGGCGCTTCTCAAGGATGCCTTGGATCGCGCGACAGATGATCCGGCGCTTGCGACAGCCGTGGCACGAATGCGCTTGCATGCCGGCGAGGACAGCATCGCCGGCCTTCGCCATGTAGCTGAGCTGATCGGGCAGGGCGAGCTCACCGCTCCTGACGTGGTATATCTGGACCCCATGTTTCCCGGGCGCACCAAGAGCGCGGCGGTGAAAAAGAAGTTCCAACTCTTGCATCATCTGGAACAGCCGTGTGCCGATGAGGAGACGCTGGTCGAAGCCGCGCTTGCGGTGCACCCGCGTAAGGTCGTTATCAAGCGGCCGGTGAAGGGGCCGCTGCTTGCCGGCGTTAAGCCGAGCTATCAGCTTGCGGGCAAGGCCGTTCGCTACGATGTTTTGGTGCCGCCGCGCCCGTAGCTTGCGTGCGATGGCCGGCGCTTCGCCAGCGCCGTGCCGATGCGGGGTCTATTTCCAGGGGTGCGACGTCAGATGCCATCCGCCGCAGTATTCGCATTTGTAGCAGGCCAAACCACGTCTCCCGCGGTTTTCGCAGTCGGCCATAACTGCCTCGGCTTCGGCGCGCGTATCGTAACGGTTTTTGCGTTCGCACGACTTGTAGCGCCAGGCTTCATCGCGCTCGGCGTCTAGTGCGTCGCGGCGCTCGTCTTCGCGCGCAAACAGATCGCTCATATCGCCGCCGGTGGCAGCGCCCAAAAACTCGCTCTTTGCCTTTGACCAGGCGGCTCGCTTTTTGCTCCCCATCTGCTTCGCGCCCCTCTTCAAACGCTGGTATCATTGCTCAATCAAAGTGATACCAATAAACGTGAGGTCGCCGCGTGATGATCAGAAAAACCCTCGATACCGACATTCCCGCTGTCATGGCTATCTATGACGCGGCCCGCGCTTTTATGCGCGCGCATGGCAACGCCACGCAGTGGCCCGAGGGCACGCCTTCGGCCGAACAGCTGGCTGCCGATATTGCCGCTGGTGGCAGTTACGTGTGCGAAGTCGACGGCCGCGTGGTGGCGACGTTTGCCTTTTTACCGGGTCCGGACGAGTGCTATGACGTAATTGAGGACGGTCGGTGGCGCAGCGACACTCCATACGCCGTGCTGCACCGTGTGGCATCCGACGGCACCGTGCACGGTATCGCGGCTGCGATGTTTGCCTTTGCCAAGGAGCGCGCCGACCATCTGCGTATCGATACGCACGCGGACAACCTGCCCATGCAGGGCGCGAGCATGAAGGCGGGGTTCGAGCGCGCCGGCGTCGTGTATGTGTCGGACGGCACGCCGCGCGTCGCGTTCGATTGGCTGCGCGAGGCATAAGAGCGGGGACGCGTATCAACAATCCATGTACATGAAAATGGCCCCGGGTGGGGCCATTTTTGGTCGCTGCGCTGTTAGGGGAGGTGCCGGCTTTCGCAAGGCGCGAACCTACGAAAATCGCCGCGCGGCAACGCGGGGCGATGAGCTCGGTCGGGGGATAGGGCCCGCTTCGCCCGCCGGCCCGTAAATTGTATCATCCAGTGTGGAGCGTGAACGCCCGTTGCCGCGTGCGATGGGCTTGTAATAAGAGGAGAGCCATGTCGAAGCAAGTGGTCGTTGGAATCTTGGCGCATGTCGATGCCGGCAAGACCACGCTGGCCGAGGCCATGCTGTTCAACGCGGGTCGCATTCGCAAGCGCGGCCGCGTGGACGATGGTGATTCTCACCTGGACACTGACGCGATCGAGCGCGAGCGCGGCATTACGATCTTCTCGTCGCAGGCCGTGCTCGACCACGGCGATGCCCACGTCATGCTCGTGGATGCACCCGGCCACGTCGATTTTTCGGCTGAGGCGGAGCGCACGCTGCGCGCGCTCGACTATGCGATTTTGGTTGTGGGTGCCAACGATGGCGTGCAGGGGCACACCGAAACCCTGTGGCGCCTGCTTGCACGCTATGACATCCCGACGTTCATCTTCATCAACAAGATCGATTTGGAGAATCCCGGTCGCGATGTTTTACTGACGCAACTTGGGCAGCGTCTTTCCGAGGGCTGCCTGGATGCCAACGAGCTGCTGGCGGGCGGTGCCGCCTGGGAGGATGCTGCTGCATTGGACGAGGCGGCACTCGAGGAGTTTCTTGAGGCGGGCGGGCTTTCTGTTGCAACGCTGTCGCGCATGGTTGCCGAGCGCAAGCTCTTTCCCTGCTTTGCCGGCTCGGCGCTCAAGGACCAAGGCGTGGACGAGTTGCTGGATGGCATATGCGCGCTGATGCGTGAACAGGCGTGGCTCCCGGAGTTTGCTGCGCGCGTCTATCGTGTCAGCCGCGGGGATCGTGGCGAGCGCTTGGCTTGGGTTAAAGTGACCGGCGGCACGCTGCATGCCAAGCAGATGATTGACGGACGTTCCGGTGCCGAGGCATGGGAGCAGAAGGTCGATCAGGTCCGCATCTATAACGGCGAGAAGTATGAGCTTGCCCAAGAGGTTGCTGCTGGCGGCATCTGCGCCGTGACGGGTCTTGCGCACGTTCGCCCGGGGGACGCCTTGGGCGCGGAGCCCGCGGGCGATGCGCCCGTCATTGCGCCGGTCCTCACCTATACGGTGCTTCCGGGCGAACACGATGTCCACGCGGTGTTCAAAGCACTGACTGAGTTGGCGGACGAAGATCCCATGCTCGGCGTAAGCTGGAATACGCATCTTGAGCAGATTCATTTGCAGTTGATGGGCGCCGTGCAGCTCGAGGTCGTGCAGCGGGTGCTGGCCGATCGCTTTGGCCTTACGGTTGGATTTGAGCCCGGCGGCATTCTCTATAAGGAGACTATCTCGCAGCCGGTCGAGGGCGTGGGCCACTTTGAACCGCTGCGCCATTACGCCGAGGTGCATCTGCGTCTGGAGCCGTTGCCAGCAGGTTCGGGCGTGCAGTTTGGCACCGTGACCTCGACCGACGAGCTCGATCTTAACTGGCAGCGTCTGGCACTCACCAACGCCATGGAGCGCGATCACCTGGGCGTGCTGACCGGCTCGCCCATCACCGATGTGCGCATTACGCTCACGGGCGGCCGTGCGCATGCCAAACACACCGAGGGTGGCGATTTTCGCCAGGCCACGTACCGCGCGATTCGCCAGGGACTCATGCAGGCGCGTGAGGCCGGCGCGGCGGTATTGTTGGAGCCGTGGTATCGCTTTGAGCTCGAGGTGCCAGGGGAGTGCGTGGGCCGGGCGTTGTCAGACGCCACGCGCATGGGTGCCGAGTACGAGCCGCCGACGATGGCGGGCGACCGGGCGAAGCTTGTGGGTCGCGTGCCGGCATCCGAGGTGCAGGATTACGCGCTGGAGGTGGCTGCCTACACGAGCGGTCGCGGTCATCTGTATCTGGAGTTCGCCGGTTATGCGGCTTGCCATGATGCCGAGCGCGTCATCGAGACGGCCGCCTACGAGCCCGAGGCCGATCTGCCCAACACGCCCGATTCGGTCTTTTGCTCTCACGGCGCCGGTTACACGGTCAAATGGTACGACGTACCCGCCGCGGCGCACGTAAAGATCGATCCCACCACCTTCCGCCCCTGGCGAGCAGCAGACGCCGAGTTTTTCGGCCATAGGTGATAGAAGGGCGGCCTCTTTGTCACCTGCTGTTGGTATAACTCGGTATAAGTTGGTATAACTATAGGCAGCGTTTGCCAATCCGAGGAGGCCGACATGAATCCAAATCCCTTTAAGCCAACGGCTGGCAAGCGCCCTCCGATACTCATTGGTCGCGAGTCGGTCATCGAAGATTTTGAGGAAGGACTCGACAACGGCGCCGGAGCGCCGGGCAGGCTCATGCTCATTACGGGAAACCGCGGCTGTGGCAAGACGGTTCTCCTGCGGGAGCTGCAACGTCTGGCCGGCGAGCGCGGATGGGCGGTTATCTCCGATTCTGCTTCGCTTGGCTTATGCGACCGATTGGCCGACGCGCTTCGCTCGAATAAACCCGTTGTGACGTCAATGGAGTTTGGGCCGTCGTTTGGCCGGATGTCGGTCGAGGCGGCGCGAGCAAAGGGCGAAACGTTGCGAGGGCTGGTCAACGAGCGCCTCATGAAGCTCGGTCCAGGCAAGGGCATACTGTTTGCGATTGACGAGGCACAATCTGCGTCTATCGAGGAACTGGCGGCTCTTGCCGTTCTCTATCAGCAGGTGCTCGGAGATCAGGATGCCACGGGCTTGCCCGATAGCGACCAGCGCGGTCTTGCGCTGGTCTTTGCCGGCTTGCCCAGCATGGTTGACGATCTGCTCGAAGAGCCGAGCGTGACGTTTTTGCGGCGTGCCCAGCAGCGTACGCTGGGGGCGATATCTTTGCCCAAGGTGCGCGATTCATATATCCAGACGGTTAAAGACGCTGGCCTTTGCGTTGACGCGGAGACGGCGGACCTTGCGGCACACAAGAGCATGGGGCATCCCTATATGGTTCAGCTGGTGGGATATTACATGTGGCGGTCTGCTGTCCGGCGTGGCTCGCAAGTCATTGAAAGGCGCGATGTCGAGGATGGCCATGCGGATGCCGTCTCCGAGTTCTACGAAGCGGTCGACGCGCCCCTGTATTACGGGCTGCGCAGCCCACAGCGCCTCTTTATCGAGGCCATGGCTGCTGACGAGGGTAAGCCGACGCGCATGGCGGATATCATTGAGCGTTGCGATCGCACCCAGAGCTGGGCGAGTAAATATCGTGCAAGCCTGATTCGCGAGCGCGTCATCGAGGCTGCCGGATACGGCCTCGTCCGTTTTACCGTGCCCATGCTGGGCAAATATATTCGCGATCGCATTTTATGGCACGAGTAATGCGACAAAGGGACTGTCCCTTTGTCGCATTCGATCAATAGGAAGGGGAGCGATGACGGTGTCGCAACAACCAAGTGCTATCGAGGTGCGCGGTGCGCGCGTCCATAACCTCAAAGACATCGATATCGATATTCCGCTGGGAAGGCTCGTGGGTATTGCCGGCGTGTCGGGCTCGGGCAAGAGCTCGCTGGCGCTGGGGGTTCTGTATGCCGAGGGGTCGCGCCGTTACCTGGAGGCGCTCAGCACCTATACCCGTCGTCGTCTGACGCAGGCCGAGCACGCTCAGGTGGACGAGGTACTGCACGTGCCGGCGGCGCTCGCATTGCATCAGCGCCCCAGTGTGCCGGGCGTGCGCTCGACCTTTGGCACCATGACCGAGCTCAACAACAGCCTGCGCCTGCTCTTTAGCCGTTGCGCCCATCACGTGTGCCCGCATTGTGGGACGCGCGTGGAGCCGAGCCTTAACGTGGCGGCGGGCCTGTCGCTCACGTGCCCCGCATGCGGCCGCGAGTTCTTTGCGCCGGGAGCCGAGGACCTTGCCTTTAACAGCGGCGGCGCGTGTCCCACCTGCGGCGGCACCGGCATTATGCGCGAGGTGGACGAGGCGAGCCTGGTGCCCGACGAGTCAAAGACCATCAACGAGGGCGCGGTGCTTCCCTGGGGCACGCTCATGTGGGACCTGATGAAGCAGGTGGCCGGCGAGATGGGCGTGCGCACCGACGTGCCGTTTAACCAGCTCACGCCCGCCGAGCGCGATATCGTGTTCCATGGCCCGGCGGTCAAGAAGCACATTCTCTACGTTCCCAAAAACGGCGAGGGTGCCACGCCGCTCGACTTTACCTATTACAACGCCGTCTATACCGTCGAAAACGCGCTCGCCAAGGTTAAGGACGATAAGGGGCTCAAGCGCGTTGCACGCTTTTTGCGCGAGGGGCCATGCCGTGATTGCGGCGGCACGCGTCTCTCCGAGACCACACGCCAGCCCCAGGTGCGCTGCATCAATCTGGCGCAGGCGGCGGCCATGACGCTGGGCGAGGCGATTGAGTGGGTGCGCGGGGTGCCCTCATCCGTGCCGACCGAGATGCAGCCCATGGCGACGGACATCTGCGATTCGTTTTTGAGCACGGCCCGTCGACTGATCGACCTGGGTCTCGACTACCTTTCGCTCGACCGCGCGGGTGCCACGCTCTCCACGGGTGAGCGCCAGCGCGTGCAGCTTGCTCGCGTGGTGCGCAACCGATCGACGGGCGTGCTCTATGTGCTGGACGAGCCTTCGATCGGCTTGCATCCTGCCAATGTCGACGGCTTGGTGGGCGTGATGCGCGATCTGGTGGACGACGGCAACACCGTGGTTGTTGTCGACCATGACACGCGCGTGCTGGCAGAAGCCGACTATCTGGTCGAGATGGGCCCCGTTGCCGGAGCAGACGGCGGTCATGTGATCGCCGCCGGTACGGTGGACGAGGTCGAACAATCGCAGGGCAGCCGCATCGCCCCGTTTTTGCGCGCAGAGTCCAAGCGCTTGCGGCCGCAGGTGACTGACGACGAGATGTTCGACCAGGGACATATCCGCATGGCAACCGATGCCATCCATACCGTCAAGCCGCTCGAAGTCGATATCCCGCGCGGCCGCCTTGTCGCGGTGACGGGCGTTTCGGGTTCGGGTAAGACGACGCTGGTGCTCGAGACGCTCATCCCGGCGTTCAAGGCGCAAGCGGCTGGCGAGCGCCTGCCGAGACACGTGCGCTGGGTCGATGCCGAGGGCATCGCACGCGCCAACCTGATTGATGCCACGCCCATCGGCGCCAACGTGCGCTCAACGGTAGCGACCTATGCCGACATCCATGATGAGCTGCGCCGCGCCTTCGCCCGTACGCCCGAGGCCAAGGCGGCAGGATATAAAGCGGGTGCCTTTAGCTACAACACTGGCGCTTTGCGTTGCCCCACGTGCGATGGCACGGGCTCGATATCACTTGACGTGCAGTTTTTGCCCGATGTCGAGATCGTCTGTCCTGCATGTCGTGGATCGCGTTATGCGGATGCCGCCTCGCATATTCATCGCGAGGGCAAGGACGGCAGTCTGCTCACGTTGCCGCAACTTATGGATATGAGTGTGGACGAGGCCCTCGACGCCACGGTGGGACTCAAGAAAGTTCAGGCGCGCCTGCAGACCTTGCATGGCCTGGGTCTGGGCTACCTGACACTTGGCGAGCCCACGCCGGCGCTCTCGGGCGGCGAGGCGCAGCGACTTAAGCTTGCGA
>UQYE01000006.1:0-46191 GCA_900545145.1 uncultured Collinsella sp.
TGCGGATGGTGCGAATAAGAAAGGGACACGTTGCTGAAACGTGCCCCTTATGAGTGGGGTATGAGGTTAGCGCTCGTAGATTAAGTTACCTGCCAGGTAGGTGGCCTGAACCTTGGTGGCTTGCAGCTCTTGGGGGTCGATGGTGAGCGGGTTTTGGTCCAGGACTACCAGGTCGGCGTATTTGCCGGGCTCTAGGCTGCCGAGGTTTTGCTCGTCGCCCGCTGCGTACGCGCTGCCAAGCGTGTAGTTGCGCAGGGCCGTTGCCGCGTCGATACGCTCGCTCGGCAGCCAGCCGCCCTCGGGCCAGTGGCTGCGGGGATCTTGGCGTGTGATAGCCGTGTAGAGCACGTTCATGCTGGTAACGGCCGTGATGGGGCTGTCGGTACCGAAAGCTTGACGGATACCGCGCTGCTGATAAGTTGCGAACGGCCACATGATGCGGCTGCGTTCCAGGCCCAGGTCGCGCTCCGGGCCACCCGGGTCGAGCGTGATGTGGCAAGGCTGGCTCGAGGCAATGACGTTGAGCTTGCGCAGACGATCGATGTCCTGAGGCAGCAGATTCTCCAGGTGCTCAAGCGTATTGTGGCCGTGCTGGGGCAAGCCGTAGAGCTCTGCCGCCTCCTCAAAGATATCGAGTGCGGCATGGATGGCGCCGTCGCCGATAACGTGGATGCGCACGGTGTGGCCGCGCTCGGCTGCCGCCAGGACCAGCTTGCGCATGCGCTCGACGGGAACCGTCAGACGGCCCTGGTCGCCCGGGAAGCGCGGGTTGGTATAGGGATCGGTGAGATAGGCCGTGTGTTCGCTCGAGACGCCGTCGAAGAACTGCTTAAAACCAGGCGCCGAGAGCAGCGCGTTGTTCGCGTAGCGGGTCTGCAGTTCTTCTAAGCGCGATTGGTCATCCAGCAACGTGGGGAACAGATGGGCACGGATGCCCAGTTTGCCAGCTGCCTGCAGTTTGTCGTAGACATCGTCGCGGATAAAATCGCAGCCCGGCATGGGCATGAGCGACATATCGCATATCGAGGTGATGCCCTGCTCGGCCATACGCCTCATTTGATCGGCGTAAGCGCTTGCGATGCGATCCTCGCCCAGCCACTCAAGGCAGCGCGGTAGCAGCTGCATGGCAGCCGCCTCGTGAGCAATGCCCGTGAGCTCGCCATTTGCGTCCTTGTCGTAGCTGCCACCCGCTGGCGGCTCGCTGTCGCGCGTGACGCCGAGCGCCTCGAGCGCACGGCTGTTGAGCCACAGTGTATGCCCGTCGCCCGAATACATAGCACAGGGACGATCGGGGAAGGCCACATCGAGCGACGCCTTGGTGGGATGCTCAGGCGGGTCCCAGCGGTAGTCACGCCAGCCCTGCGTCACAACCCAAGCGTCATCGGGCAGGTTCTGGGAAAACTCGAGCGCATGCTGCACCAATGCTGCCTCGGACGTGCCCATATCCATGAGCATGTACGGCGAGGAGCCAACCGAAGTATGGAAGAAATGCAGGTGCGCATCGTGGAAACCGGGGCAGACAAACTGCTCGCCGTAGTCGATAACCGGCGTGGCGGCAGGCGCGGCGGCAATCACGTCATCGGGCGCACCGACTGCGACGATACGGTCGCCTGCGATGGCAATCGCCAGCTCGCGGGCGGTATCGATGCCGTCTTGCGCGGTAAAGACGTTCTTGGAGCGGATAATCCGATCGATATGTTGCATGGGCATCCCCATCTCTGGCAGGAAATTCAACACCCCCGAGTGTACTCCCCCGCCCTTGTAACAAAACCCCAAGCGGCAAACGGCAACTTTACCAGCCCTAGCGGCAGGTGGCATACTGGAGAGAGCCTGTACGATTTTGCGATCAACCCAGCAAGGAGCAAATCGACCATGACGAAGACCAAGGCACAGCAGATTATGGCGGCGACCGAGGCTCGCGCGGCTGACGACGTCACCGCAGCCATCAAAGATATCGCTACCGAGTTTGAACCCTATATCATCAAGCAGCGCCGGCACTTCCATAAGCACCCGGAGCTGAGCCTTGCCGAGGAGCGCACGACCTCCGACATCGCCAACCAGCTCGACGCCATGAATATCCCCTACGAGCGTCCGCTCAAGACGGGCCTGGTGGCGACGCTTCGCGGCACCGCGCCCGATGCCTACCGCGAGGACGGCACGCCGCGCCGCCGTATCCTGCTGCGCGCCGACATCGACGCCCTGCCCGTCACCGAGCAGACCGGCGAGGAGTTCGCCAGCGTCAACGAGGGCTGCATGCACGCCTGCGGCCACGACTGCCACATCGCCATGATGCTCGGCACGCTGCAGATCCTGCGCCATATGACCGACGACATCCACGGCGAAGTCCGCATCGTCTTCCAGCCCAGTGAGGAAAACGGCCAGGGCGCCAAACTCATGATCCGCACGGGCGTGCTCGACGGCGTCGATGGCGCCTACGCCGCGCACATCTGGAGTGAGGTCGACGCCGGCACCGTGAGCTGCGAGCCCGGACCGCGCATGGCCAATACCGACTGGTTCCGCATCGATGTTCGCGGCACCTCATGCCACGGTGCCATGCCCCAGCGCGGCCACGACGCCGTTATGGTGGCCGCCGAGATCGTCAATGCCCTGCAGACCATCGTTTCGCGCGAGATCAGCCCCTACGAGCCGGCCGTCATTACCGTCGGCGAGCTGCACGGCGGCACCGCGCGCAACGTTATCGCCGGCACGGCCTACCTCGCCGGCACGGTGCGCACCTACGGAGATTCGACCCACGAGGAAATGCCGGAGCTCATGCGCCGCATCGTGGAGCATACCGCGGCCGCCTTGGGCGCCGAGGCAGAGCTCACCGACTACACCATCGCCAACTACAAGGTCGAAAACGACGCCGCCTCGAGCGAGCGCTGCCGCCAGGCAGTAATCAAATGCCTGGGCCCCACCGGCCAAGGCCATTATCGCGGCACACTCTCGGGTGAGGATTTTTCGGAGTACCTGCGCCGCGTACCGGGCGTGCTCGCCTTTGTTGGCACGCGCAACCCCCAGATTGGCGCCACGTACGCCCAACATTCTTGCTTCTACAAGATTGACGAGTCGGTACTGGCCAAGGGCTCCATGGTGGCCGCCCAATATGCCATCGACTTTTTGGCCGAGCCCACACAAGAAGAGCTCGACGGCCCCACGATTGCCGCGGTCGCCGAGACCAATCCCGACCTGGCAGCCAAACTGCGCTCTGCCAAGGCCACGGCCGCCGAGGCCCGCGACGCCATGCACGATGCCCGCACCGCCCGACACGCCGCAATCAAGGGCATCCACGATGCACGTGCCGCCGCTCGCCGCGAGGAGAAGCACGACGAGTAGTCGATCCACGACCATCTCGCAGTCATAGCCGCATCGCGATATCAAAGCGGGGGCGGACGCTTCGGCACGTCCGTCCCCGCTTATTTGTCAAGCGCTATTTCTACCGTTTCTACCCCGTCCCCAAATGGCAGGTGGCAGGGTTACTCGTCCTGCGGGTCCTCGTCGGAGCTTGGCGCAGGCTCGGGCTCAGGCACGGGCTCAGGCGCAGGCTCGGGCTCCGGTTCCGGCATGGGCGCGGGCTCGGGCTCAGGCACGGGCTCAGGTTCAGGCTCAGGCACGGGCTCGGGCGCGGGCTCGGGCTCGGGCTCGGGCGCAGGCGCCGCAGCGGAATCGGATACGGGCGCTGCGTCGGTGCTAAAACCAGCCGGAGCAGACTTCTTCTCAAACGGCAGCACAAAGGTCAGGACGTCATCCTTATCCTCATCAGCCCATTCAGCTGCATAACGCGCTACCCAATAGCCAACGGCACGATGCTTGAGCATCTTGCCAAAGACCGTAAGGAATACCGTGACAAACGCCGTCAGCACCAAGAACAATACGAGCGTGATGCCACCGCCGGTAACAAGCGCCTCAATAGCCGAAGGACGGTAGTAGTAGTTATACATACCGACAGAGGCAATGGCGCCGAAGACGAGCGTCAGGATCCATGTGACAACGTTGGCGACCAGACCCGTCAAAAACTCGGGAAGGAACGAAGCGCAGAACAGCTTGGTCTTGTTGTGCTTAAACGCCGCCCAGACCTTGTCGAGCGAAAACGCGCTCTCGACACGACCGGTCACCGCAAAGTGCATCACGGCAATGTCGGCGAACATCTTAAAGAAGACCCCCAAGACCGCCGTGGCAATCATAGCCAGGACAAGCAGGCCAAGCGAGCCAAACAGCGCTGCCTCGAGTGCATAGGAGCCGTAATACGAATACGAGCCCGCGGCGCCAATTACCACGCTCTCCACCAGCGAAAGCACTACACCGATAACGGGAATGGCAGCGATAACCTCGAGCACGACCGAGATAACGCTCGAAAAGACTCCGAGGCCAAACGACGTGGAACGCATGAGTGGACGATCCATACCGCCATCAACCTTGAG
This sequence comes from uncultured Collinsella sp., assembly GCA_900545145.1. Classification (GTDB taxonomy): domain Bacteria; phylum Actinomycetota; class Coriobacteriia; order Coriobacteriales; family Coriobacteriaceae; genus Collinsella. The sequence goes on from UQYE01000006.1 coordinate 4,422, forward strand.
CGACAGATCGCGACCCCACTCAATACCAAAGCCGGAACCACACACGCTCGCAATGCAAGCTGCCAAAAAGCCGATGGCAGCTGCAATGCCGCCAATAACGGGAATAAACAGCACGAGTACCGACACAACACAAATCAGCGCCGGTAAAAAGGCAATCTGGCACACGCGCTGCAGCACGCCCGGAGTCTTGGTCATATCCTCAAACGCCTGAGCCACACAGCCCTTTGGCGCATTCGCCACGGGCGGTTGCGGAACAAACTGCTGGGGCTGACCCTGAGGGGCAGAGGCTGCGGCACCGGCATTGGGGGCACCACACGCACCACAGAACTTATCGTTGTCGCCCATGGGGGCACCACACTGCGAACAGAACATAGAATCATCCCTTCGTATCTTGAGCGAATCACTTGGATCGCAAACGATGTCTTTAGCATCATTATTGCCCAATGTGGGGTCAAATACTCAAAGATGACCGATTTGCAAGGTACACGGCGCCAGCAGGCGGTTCGTTGAATACGTCTGCGTTAGTTCGTTCCGCGGAAACCCTTGCCGACGATCTCGGAGCTGTCGACAATCGTGATAAAGGCACCCGGATCGATCTCGCGCGCGTAGCGACGCAGTTGCACGGCCTCGCGACGACTCAGCACGCTCATAATCACCGTCACGCACTTGCCCGAGAAAGCACCGTAGCCGCGGCTGATAGTCGCCGTACGGTTGAGATGCTTGACGATAAACTCCTCGACCTTAAGGGGCTCGGAACAAATGACCGTGCAGACTTTGCGCAGGTGAATGCTCTCGATGGCCTTGTCGACCACAAGCGTCTTGGCAAACAGGCCGAGCACGCAGTACAGACCGACGCGCGGACCGTACAAGAAGGCCGCGATGGTCACGATGCCGATATCGACCAACAGCAGCGCACGGCCGATCTCAAGCGTGGTGCGGCGTTTGAGAATCATGGCGAGGATGTCCGTGCCGCCCGTCGAGGCACCAATATCAAAGACGATGGCGCTGCCGAGCGCCGGCAGAATCACGGCAAAGCACAGGTCGAGCCACATATCGCCCGTCATCGAGACATCGGTCGGAATAAAGAGCTCAAACAGCGAAACATAGGCGGACAGCGCAAACGAGGCGAAGACGCTCCACAGGATTGCCTTGCGCTCCAAAAAGATAAAGCCCAGAACGACCAGGACCGCATTGATAATCCACATAAAAACGCCGACGGGCAGGGTCGGGAACAGCGTGGACAGAATGACCGACACGCCCGAGGTGCCGCCAAAAGCAAAGTGATTAGGGGTTTTAAACGCAACGATGGCAAAGGCCGTGAGGATCAGGCCCAAATTGAGCTCGGCAAAAAAGCGCGGAAAGCCCGGCTCCTGGCTGCGCTTGCGACCAGCGCGCTCGCCCCGCTCGATAACATCGCGATCGACCACGCGCTCCATCGGCACCACGGGAGGACGATGCACCTCCTCGGCAGCACGCGACGCCGCCTCTGCCGCAGCGGCCTCAATCGCCCATGCCTTGCTTTCTGTTTCGTGCTCGTCGGCCATTACGGCAACCCCTCGTTAACAATTTGGAAACAATGCGCCCATTAGAGTAACGCGGAACGTGGGGATTGCAACCCTTAGTTAGACGAGCGGTATGACTATATCGGGAGCGTACAAAAACGGCCGGCCACGCTTTTGCTTGCGCGGTCGGCCGTTTAATGTTTTCGCAGATAAAACCTGCCAAAACAAACCTGTCCCTTTTTGGAAGGTTATTCGTGCTGGCTGGTGCGGTGCTCGTACTCCTCGGGGGTGATGACATCCTCGATGCGCAGGTTGACGCCCGCCACCTCAAGGCCAGTCATCGCGGCAAGGCGCTCGGTGACACGTTCCTTAACATCGTCGAAGATCGCGGGCGCATAGGCGCCGTACTCGATGATGACAGAGATGTTGACGACCACGCGATTATCGTCGGTGACCTCGACCGTCACGCCCTTGGTCAGATTCTCGGCACCAAACTGCTCCTGCACAAAGTGCATGAGGTTACCCTTCATGCCCAGAACGTGCGGAACCTCGCGGGTGGCCATGGCAACGATCTTCTCGATCACGCCGTTGGAATAGGTCAGCGAGTCCTCGGACTCATCCGCTTCCTCGTCGTCCTCATCCGTATCGGACTCGGCCACGACGAGAGCCTCATCCTCGAGCGTCACATCCTCAGCTTCGGCGACGACCGCCTCGTTCTCCTCGAGCTCGGTATCGGCTACATCGACCTTCGTATTAAAAGCCATGGTTCCTCCTTATGCCTGCCGCGGATGCGACAGTCGAATACATATTAGCGGCCGCTAAACAGACGGCCGAAGAAGTTGACGATCCCGTTCTCGCCGTCGCGAATTTGGCCGATCACAGCGCCGATCAGCACGAAGAATGCAATGACGAGCGTGTCCCACAGGCCCAACGTGAGCACCAACACGGCGAGGATAAAGCCGGCGACGGCGCCGAGCGTGGTGTTGGGATGACGCACAGAATAGCTCCAGACGGCAGCGCCCGTACCCTTGATGAGACCCATAGCCTCGTCAAAATCCGCGGCTGCCGCGTCTTGTAACTCGGTTGCCTCTGCTTTGGAATCAACAGGTTCGCTCGCCGGCGTAGCGCTCTGGTCAATCGTCAGGCGCGGCGTACGAGCGGTCTTATCTTGATTGGTATCAATCACCGGAAACCTCCACGGTCTGGACGGTAGTCTTGGACGGCAAAAAACGGACACGCGCGGTCGTACCCGGCGTGCCGAGCATGGTGTCGCAGGCCTTCTCGATGCGCTGCTGCATCGAGGTGGCAAGAGCGGCAACGTCCTTATCATCGAGCGCGATGGCCTCGACCTTAAAACGGACGTGCGAATCGTCGGAGCCTTGGACGCGGGCCTCGATATGCTCAACCATCACGCGGTCGTCGCGCTCGGCAGCAGCCCTGGCGCACGAAGAAAGCGCCGCAAGGGTAACCTCGATATTGCGCTCCCCCGCCGGATGCACGCAGGACGGCTCGCGACGGGCGAACATCAGGCGGAAAAAGCTCAGCAGTACGCCAAGCGCCACGACGCCGGCGCACACCGTCACGACGATGCGCGGCATGGGGTCGCGCATCAGCAGCATAAAGCGATACGTATACGGCCCCCAAAACTGGCAGACAAGCGTACCCAGCGCCACGATGGTGGCGGCAAGATACACGATCGCTAGGGCTCGTTTGAGTACGCGCACGCGGCGCTCCCTTCAAATCTCGGCTCTCGAAATGCAAAACGGTTCGCATCATTATAAAAGAGCCGGGTCCGGTGCTCTACGCACGCGGATCCGGCTCATCTATTCCACGAGGCTTGCATGCTCGCTTTATTATGCCCAGATATGCACGGCTCAATCCGTGCGGGCGCTACTCCTCCTCGAGGGCAGCGATGACCTCGTCGGTCATGTCCATGGTGCTGTAGACGTCCTGGACGTCGTCGAGCTCCTCAAGACGGTCGATGAGGCGCTGGACCTTCTTGGCGTCGGCGCCGGAAACCTCGGTCGGGGTAGTCGGGACCATGGTGGTCTCGGAGCCCTTGACCTGGACGCCCTGCTCCTCGAGCGCCTTGGAGACAGCCATAACCTCGTTGGCAGCAGTCCAGACGATCCACTCCTCGCCGGCGTCCTCGTAGTCTTCGCCACCGGCCTCGGCGATGGCCATCATGAACTCATCCTCGTCACCGGCAGCACCGTTGGCGATCATGGTCTCCTTCTTGGCGTTCTCGTCCAGGATCTCCTTGGCAACGACGATCTGGCCCTTGCGCTCAAACTGGAAGGCGACGGAGCCGGAAGTGCCCAGGTTGCCACCAGCGTGGGAGAAAGCGGAACGGACATCGGCGGCGGTACGGTTGCGGTTGTCGGTCAGGCAGTCGACGTAGACGGCGACACCGGCGGGACCGTAGCCCTCGTACACGATGTTCTCGTAGACGGCGGCGTCAGCACCCGAACCAAAAGCCTTGTCGATAGCGGACTTGATCTTGTCCTTAGGCATGGACTGAGCCTTGGCCTTGGCAACGGCAGCGGCGAGGCTGGCGTTGTTCTCGGGCAGCGGGTCACCGCCGAGACGGGCAGCAACGGTGATGTTGCGGCTGAGCTTGGAGAAGAGGGCGGAACGCTTGGCGTCCTGCGCGCCCTTACGATGCTTGGTTGTGGCCCACTTAGAGTGTCCGGACATACGTGTCTCCTATCGGTTTCGACCTAAAGCCCAGCGCAGATGCTCGGGCAATATAAACAAACGTCGTTATGATATACCTACTGGCCTGCGAGATAAACCCCAAAATGAAGGCGTCGTGATGATGCCATCCTTTGGTGCAAAGCGACCTGTCCCCTTTGCACCAAATTAGGACCAGAGGAGGTCGCTACGGGTGATGGTGGCGCCGATGGCAAAGGGCATGCAGGCGATGACCGGATACAGGTAGCGCATATAGGTCGAACCGTTGCAGGGACCGATCAGGCACACGGCAAGCACGCCCAGCAGCGGCAACCAAATGGCCAGACCGCGCCATGAATGACGACGTAGCAGATAGACCACCACGGCGATCATGATCCACACATAGGTGGCCGAGCTCATGGTGAGCGAGATAAACGGGATGCGTTGTACCGCCACGCGATACAGGTTGATCAGGTGGTCGCACCAGCACACAACCTTGCTATCGACCGGATGGAAGTCGAAGTACTTGAGATTATCGGGCTTCGCCATGATCTCGGCACTGCGCGCCGTGCTATAGGCCCACGCATCGCGGGCACTCGGATAAAAGTAGCCGTAGTAGTTATTGATGAGCGCCGAGATGTAGCACTCGGGATCCTTTTTGAACATCTGGGCCCAGACCTCAAAATAGGCCTTGATGTCCTCCTGCGAGGCGTACTCGTTAAAGCAGTTCTTGACGGCATCGGACTTGTCGGGGTTGTAGCGGCGGCCCAGATTCTCGTACTTGAGCACACGGTCGATCACGGCACGCTCTTCGTCGGTCACCAAGCCGTCGCAAGGAGCCTCCACGATGGTGCCGTCCTCCTTAACCGTAGGGTTGACGCCCGAGTTGAGGCCGTCGTGCTTTTGGACGAAACGAGCGGTCTGCTGGAACGGAATCGAAAGGATTTCGCGCTTGGAACCAGGCGTGATATCGTGCGCCGGCATAAAGACCTTGGTGAAGTACATATTAGAGGCAAGGCAGAGCGCGAGCACCGCGAGAACGCCAACCCAGCGGAAACGCGGGATGGCGCCCGAAGGCGCAGCACCAGTCTGCTTGGCTGCACGTCGAGCCACATGTACATCCCATACGCAAAACGCCGCCGCGATTACGCATGCCGCCAGGGGAAACACAAGGCCGCCGTTGCGCAGGAACGTGGAACCCATGGCGCCCAGAGCGAGCAGCAGCCAGTCGTGGCGCGCAAAGAGCACGGGGGCTTTCTCGCCCGCTCGCTCGACATTGGCATCACGACGGGGCAAGCCACATGCCACGAGCTTGACGGTCTGCACCAGCAGCACCAAAAACGCGTCGGCAAAGAGCACGTCTTTGGTGAGCAACGCCGCGTAGTTAGAGAACATCGGCATAAACGCAAAGAACAGCAGGATCGCACCGCGAACCGGCAGGCTCACGCCCAGTTTGCGCAGCGACGAAATGGAATAGGCCATGCAGGCAGCCGTGATGATAAATTGAGCGCAGGTATAGATGATGAGGCCCGCGTTAGCGCTGTTGAACAGCGAAAGCCCCAGCTGAACGCACGAGCCGATAATGGCCGTGTGCACTACGGGATGATGCCCGTTGAGCAGCACGTTGGGGTTGAGCAGGCGCAGGTAGTCGCTCGTGCCATTGGGATAGTTGAACCACTGGCGAATCTGCGCACCCGTATCTCCCATAAAAAGGCCGGGCAGCGAAGCAATGAGCGTGGGCGCCCAGGCGATCATAAGCACCAGGAAGGGCCCGGCAAAGGGATGGACCGAGAGCACGGCGTGAGCCACACACCATATGCGGCCAAAGTGCGCCTCGGGAAACGGGATGCGTCGGGAGCTCAGCCAATCCAGACACTCAAAAGCCAGATAGAAAGCCACGATCGCTAGGAGCATCCAGCCCGCGCCGCCAATCCAGGCGCAGATGATGCGGGCCTTGTCGCCAAGAACAATCTCGGCCGAGTCGATAAGGTCGTAGCTGCGGCCGAACACCATGCAGATGGCGAAAAACAGCGACGGCAGAATAATCGATGGGCGCCAGGTGTCGCCACGGCCAAAGAACACGTAGCGAAACGGCAGCGTGAGCAGGCAGGCAAGCGCAAGCAGCATGACCGCGTCGGTATGGCCGGCAAACGAGAGGAGCACCTCGTAGCACACGTACAGCATGCCCGAGGCTTTGGGGTCAATCGCCAAGACTGCGTTGCTCGAGACCGGCGCGGGATCGATGGAAAACGCCGTGGTCGCCAACAGCGCGAGCAGAAATGCGATGAGCGTCTGCTTGGCGGGGTAGCGCTTAAACCAGACGATGCGGGCAGCGTCGCGCGCAGCCGTTGTGGAGAGGTCGGAATCCTTCACAGTCCGAAAGCCTTTCTAGAAACCTGCCAAAAAGGGACAGGTTTATTTTGGCAGGTTTTATCCGGGAAAACGTTACGGTTCTGTCGTCGTTGCCCAGCAAACCACCACAAAGGTGCCTGTCCCCTTTGTGGTGGTTTTGGTGATTAGGCGTCCAGGTAGATGCGCTGGGGACGGTTGCGGTGTCGGGCGAAGATGATGAGCACCAGGCCGGCAATCACGAGCGGCAAACTCAGCAGCTGGCCCATGGTGATAACGCCTCCCAGCAAATAACCCAGCTGGGCATCGGGCACGCGCACGAACTCAACGAGAAAGCGGACGATGCCGTACCCCATCACGAACACGCCCATAAACGTGCCCTGGGGCAGCAGCGGCTTTTTGCGGCTGAGCACCTGCAAAATACAGAAGAGCACGACGCCCTCTAGGAATGCCTCATAGAGCTGGGAAGGATGGCGCGGCATATCGCCCGCCGTGCCGCCAAAGACCACACCCCAAGGCAGATCGGTCGGCTTACCCCACAGCTCGCCGTTGACGAAATTGGCACAACGGCCCAGGCACAGGGCCAGCGGAGCGCCAATGACGGCAAGATCGGCCAACGTCCACGCATCGAGCTTGTACATACGGCACACGAGCACGCCGCCGATGATGCCGCCCACCAAGCCGCCATGGAAGCTCATGCCGCCTTCGTTGGTGGCAAAGATTTCGAGCGGATGCGCCCAGTAGTAGCCGTCGCCGTAAAAGATGACGTAGAACAGGCGGGCGCCAATGATAAGGCCAAAGACCACGCCGACCACGACACTCGTCAGGTCGTCAATCGTGATGTTAAAGCCCCAGCGACGCTGCGTGCGGTACATGACGACCGCCGTGAGCAGAGCGCCGACCACGTAGGCCAGGCCGTACCAGTAGATGGTGATGGGGCCCGCCGAGATCGCGACAGGATCAAGCATATGGTAGAAGTCGTTGAGCATGTCGACCCTCCTACTCCCTACATACAAATGCGGCCGCGGGCCTTGCGCTCGCAGCCGCATATTTGGGCGTAACGTCTATGCGGAGTATGCCGTCCGCAGCTTTCGCATCTTAAAACGGCGCGTACTCGTCGTACAGGTCGTCGGTCTCGCCGGAAGCATTAACCTGCTCAACGCGGGTAACGCCGGGCACATGCTCCTTCAGGATGCGCTCGATACCCATGGAAAGGGTTAGCGAGCTCATGGGGCAGCCGGCGCAGGCGCCCTGCAGCTCCAACTTGACAACACCCTCGTCGTCGACGCCCACATACTCCATATCGCCGCCATCGGCCTGCAGGTTGGGGCGAATCTCTTCAAGAACCTTCTTAAGCAGCTCTTCGTTAACAGCCACAGGGGCTCCTTTCTCACAATAACGCGGGCACGCCCGCGGACAGGGGCTATGTTACTACAGCCATGTACCCGCTTAGGCGCCAGCCATGCGTGCGGACACGACTTTCACGAGCAGTCAATTTGGGACGGGGCTCTTTTGGCTGTTTTGCCGCCAGCTGGCGTTGGCACGCGCTACTGCCGAGCCTGTCCCCCGGTACCAATCTGGACATCGACGATGACCTGGCGGTAGCTGATGCCGCAGGAGTCGAGAATGCGGCGGCTGATACGGCCGTCATCGGTGTCGGCATATTTATTGTCCAGGTAGACGACCTCGCCCACGCCCACCTGCGCCAGGATCTTGGCGCAGTCGTGGCACGGGAACAGCGTGACGTAAACCGTGGAACCCTCGAGGTCCTTGAGCGAGCCACGGTAGTTGAGCACGGCGTTGGCCTCGGCATGGACCACGTAGTTGTGCTTGTCCTGCAGCGGGTCATCGCTCGTACCCCACGGGAAAAAGTCGTCGTTGAGCGCCGAGGGCGTGCCGTTGTAACCCACCGAAAGGATGCGGTGGTTGGTGCTGGCGATGCACGCTCCCACCTGCGTGTTGGGGTCCTTGCTGCGGCGCTGCGCGGCGATGGCCACGCTCATAAAGAACTCGTCCCAGCTAATAACGTCGCGGCGCTTGCCCGACGCGGTTTGATGAAGATCGTCCGACATGGCAGACACCTCCGCAATCGCAATAGTTTGGCCCATTGTAGCAGGTGAAAGGTAGGGGCGCTTATCCCACCAGCCCCTCGCCCTACGCGCAGCGGGGCTTTTGGTTGATGCGGTAGAGCTCGGCGAGACCCCGCAACGTCAGCGCGTCGTCTACCGTCAGGCTATGGCCGACCAGCGCCGCAAGTGCCTCGGCATCGTCGCCGGTAATGACGATGGGCACATCGCCCTCTCCCGCGGCCTTGGTCGCGCGCATCTCGGCAAGCACCATGTCGAGCATTCCGTCGATGCGGGCTACCTCGCCCAAAACCACACCCGAGCGCATGGCCTCGCGCGTGTTGCGTCCGATGACGTGCGTTGGCGCCGAGGGCTCAACCTGGGGTAGGCGCGCTGCTGCCGCCGAAAGCGAACGGGCGCCGAGGGCCAGGCCTGGCGCGATAACGCCGCCCACAAAGGTACCGTGCACGTCGATGACCTCGATATTGGTCGTTGTACCCAAGTCGATCACGATGCACGGAGAGCCGTAGACGGCACGGGCCGCCACGGCGTCGGCGATGCGGTCGGGGCCGATCTCGGCCGGATCGTCGTAGTGCACGGGTATGCCGGTCTTAAGTCCCGGCCCCACGGTGAGCACGCGCCCCGTGCAGGTGCGGGAAAGTGCCGCCTTCCACGGGCGCTCGAGCGCCGGGACTACACAGCTCAGCACGGCCGCGGCGGGTGCAAGCACCCCGGGCACACCTGCATCGGCGGCGAGCGCGCCCATGACCTGCATAAGTCGCATGCGCGCTTCGTCGGCCGTAATGCTCGACGGCGTGGTAATCTCGCACGTCGCGAGCGGGCATTCCTGCGCCGCGGCCGAATCCTCGGCAAATAGGCCAAAGCGAATGAACGTGTTGCCCACGTCAACCGTCAATATATATGCGCACCCATTAAGCATCGTCGGCGCTCCTTTCGTCTGCCCAGCAGTATATCGCCTACCTAAACCAGTCATCCCAAAATGACTAGCTTGCGGCTATACTGATGCGCGGTCGTGCGCGAGCTCACGCGGCGGCCCTTGGTAACCCGACTTCCCGCGCCGTATCCGTAACGGCGCTCCCGGGGGAAGCGGATATACGCAAAGGAGTTTTATATGAGCAATCCCTCGAACCGCGCCTCGATGCGCGGGCAACTCACGCTGCGCGGCGTCGTCATCGGCGTCCTTGGCTGCGTGATTATCACGGCAAGCTCGGCCTACACCGCCCTCAAGATGGGCGCTCTCCCCTGGCCGATCGTCTTCGCTGCCGTCATCTCGCTGTTCTTCCTTAAGCTCATGGGCAACGCCAGCCTCAACGAGGCCAACGTCACCCACACCATCATGTCCGCGGGCGCCATGGTCGCCGGCGGCCTGGCATTTACCATCCCGGGCGCCTGGATGCTGGGCTATGCCGACCAGATCAGCTGGCTCGACATGTTTATCGTGGCACTCGCCGGCACTATCATGGGCTTGCTGGCCACGGCACTCATCCACCGTCACTTTATCGTGGACGCCGCGCTTGAGTTCCCCACCGGCAACGCCGCAGCTCAGACCTTGCGCGCGACCGAGGCTGGCGGCAAAACCGGCAAGCAGCTCTTTGGTTCCATGGCCATCGCAGGCATCTACAGCGTGCTTCGCGACGCTCTGGGCGTGGTGCCCAGCATGCTATGCACGCTCAACATCCCCGGCGTGACCTTTGGCATCTACAACTCGCCCATGCTGCTCTCCGTCGGCTTCCTCGTGGGCTTCGCCCCGGTCGCCTTCTGGTTTGCCGGCGCCCTGCTGGGCAACTTTGGCATCATCGTGGGCGGCACCGCTGCCGGTCTGTTCGACGTTGTGACCGCGCAGGGCATCGTCAAGTCCCTGGGCATGGGCCTCATGATGGGCTTTGGCGTCGCCGTCGTCCTCAAGGACATCCTGCCGCAGGTCGCCGGTATCGTCCGCGGTCTTGCCGCCGACAGCTCCACCGACACCGACGAGCAGTCGCTCATCTCGGGCTCCCTTAAGCTCGACGCCGGTATCATCGGCCTGGGCGCTGCCGCCATCGCCGTGATCATCGCCATCGTGCTCGACCTTGGCCCCGTTCCGGCCGTCATCGTCACGCTGTTCACCTTTGTCACCACCATCATGAGCGCGCAGAGCTGCGGCCAGACGGGCATCGACCCCATGGAGATCTTCGGCCTCATCGTCATGCTCATCGTTGCCGCCTTCGCGCAGCTCGCTCAGGTCAAGCTGTTCTTTATCGCCGGCATCGTGGCCGTAGCGTGCGGCCTTGCGGGCGACGTCATGAACGACTTTAAGGCCGGCGCCGTGCTGGGCACCAACCCGCGCGCACAGTGGGTCGGCCAGGCCATCGGCGGCATCGTGGGCGCCCTGGTCGCTGCCGCCGTCATGGTCGCGCTCGTCACCGCCTATGGTCCGGACGCCTTTGGTCCCGACAAGAGTTTCGTTGCCGCACAGGCAAGCGTCGTCGCCACCATGGTCTCGGGCATCCCGAGTGTGCCGTGGTTCGCAGGCGGCTTTATCGCCGGTATCGTCATGTACTGGCTCGGCATTCCAGCCATGATGATCGGCCTGGGCGTGTACCTGCCGTTCTATATGTCGCTCACGGCTTTCCTGGGCTCCTGCGTTAAGCTCGCCTACGACAAGTGGTCCGCCCACCGCGACGCCACCGCTGGTCTTTCGGACGAGGAGAAGGCTGCCAAGGACGCCGCCTTCCAGGAACAGGGCCTTGTTGTCGCCAGCGGCCTGCTCGGCGGCGAGTCCATCGTCGGCGTTATTCTGGCGTTTGTCTCTGTTGGTCTGAGCCTGCTGGGGTAGGCCGAACAACAACGCACCAGCGCAGAGCGCGGAGTCGGAATCAAACCGGCCCCGCGCTTTTTTGTCTATTTGACTCTTATGATCCTCACGGCGTTTTAGCCATGTCGATTGTCCTGACTTCCAGGTCAACAAACCTTGTCTGACACCTCGCCTAACGCGGTGTAGAGTAAAGACGACAGACGCAAGAAGCGGCTCAGAAGCTAAACGAGGTAAGCATGGAACTCGACAAACAACAGATCAAGCGGCTGCGCGAGCGTCATCATCGTCGTCACGGTATACGCCCTGCACACAGCGAGGCCATGGAGAATGCCACCCGTTTCCTTAAGCAGGCGTTCAACATTCGCGAGGGACGCGCGCCCTATCACGTGATTCGCAAGCGCTTTGTAAACGGGGCGCGCCTGACTGGCTCGCACTTATGCATCCTGATCATTGCCATGTTGATCGCGAGCATCGGCCTCGATATCGACTCGGATATCGCCATTGTAGGTGCCATGCTCATCTGCCCGCTCATGGGCTCGGTCCTTGCCATGGCATATGGCATCGCCACGCTCGACCGCGAGATTACCGTCGAGGCCATTGCCGGTCTCGCGTTGCAGATGGCCTTTTGTCTAATCACGTCCACGCTGTACTTTAAGCTCTCACCGCTCGGCACCACCACGGCCGCTATCATCGACAACTCGACACCCACCGTCTGGGATCTTGCCGTCGCGCTCGCGGGCGGCTTTGCGGGCGGACTGGGCAACTCGCGCGACCAGGAACCCGCCACGCTCATCGCCGGCGTGGCCGTGGCGACCGCGCTCATGCCGCCCCTGTGCGCGGCGGGTTACGGCATCGCCATCGCGAGCGGGTCGCTGTTTCTCTCGGCGCTCTACGAATTTGGCATCAACGTTGTCTTTATCGCGCTGGCGGCCGAAGCCGTATTGCTTCTTCTACGTGCACCGCTCAAGCGTGACCTCAACGGCGACGGCATTGTGACCGCCGAGGAAAACGCCGAGGTCGATGAGCTGTCACACAAGGTGCGCCGCCGCATCATCGTGGGCACGGTGATCTTTGCCATCCCCTGCATCGTTATGACGGCGGGGTCTATTGGCTCGGCGCAGGCCGGCGTACAGGACGGTTACGGCGTCACCGAAACCACGCGCGAGCTTGCCGCGGTGCTGCCGGGCTTTAAGGATTACACCGTTGCCGTCGAGACCTCGGCCACCGAAGGCGAGGAGGAGGGCCTTGTCGAGCGCGAGGTTGTCGCCCATGTGACGACAAGCGAGGCGCTTGGGGCACACGACCGCCGTGTAGCCCGCAAGCTCATCGACCTCAATGTGCCCGAGCTCGATCGCGTGGAGTTTGATGTGCAGTAATACGCGACGTGGGATGGATGCGCGCAGCCGCGAGTCACGACATGGCGCAGACGTGACGCGGGCCACGAGCAAATAGCGGGGCGCGGTCCATGGCCGCGCTCCGCTCGCTGATTTATTGCCGTGAATCAGCTGTCCGCATCGACATCGCCAGACTCCACTGTAAACGCCGGACCGGTACTCACCAGATAAAAACGGGTCACCCTGGTATCTCTAAATAGGTAGAGCAAGCCCTGATCGCGTCGGCGCGAAATATACGCCACGTGGACCGTACCGAATTCTTCGCCGTTTTCCTTCTTTAATATCAGGATGTTGGGGTCATCCGTACGCTTAAACTGCCCGTCTGTGCAGATTCCGTCTTGGTCGACCAGCTGCCATCGACAGTTGTCCTCCTCAAGAAAAGCCAGGGTTTCCCGACTTGTTTCGTCATCCCGATAGTAACCGTCAATGGCAAAGCCTTCGGAAGCACATTCCTGCATATAGGATGTTTCTCGACTTATAGCGAACTGCCCTATAGCGCCCAGGAGCACAGCTAGGCAAACCACTGCAAGGGTTATCGAAATAACACGGCGATCCATGTTAGCCCAACCGATAGTTGTTTAACGGAGCACGAAACATACCCGGAACCTCCGATATCAGGGGGAACGTCACCTACGGCCTGCCGGTAATCATATGTTTCCAACATCAAACCATATGACTACAACTCGTTGGAGATAGATTCCATAAACGGACAATGATATACGGCGAACGGCTACACTTATCAATAAACCCAGAGTTATGGAGGCCGTTTTTCGTACTGCAAGATCGCAGTTTTCGGAAGTGCGGTGAAAAATCGAGTTCTGCCGACCAGACCGACTTTTTTAGCAACAAAACCGCAGGTCACAAGAGTTCAAAAGAGCAGTGTGCTCGAAGGTTCGGAGTTTTCCCCGCACTTCCGAAATCCGAGTCCACGAAAGGCGTCGGCAAGGCCATTTACGCAACATGTATCCAGTAAAAAAGGGCCGCAGCCGGTACGGCTACCACCCTTCCGTCTCATATCTAGCCCGAAGCAGGTCGGCTACTTCTTAATACCGCGTCACAGACGCTTTGCGACCGATGCCACGGCCTCCTCGCTAACCGAATCGCAGGCAGGCGAAGGGCTGCGTGCAGATGATGTTGGACGCACCGCGATCGATCAGGTCGAGTATCTCGGCCGTGAGCAGCCAGACCTCGCCCATGTTATTACATACCGAAAGCACCGTGCGGGCCTTGTCGGCCATGGCGCCAACACCTGAAGATTTTGTCCGCAACTCAAAGAGCTAGGAGGTTGATAAAATCCAGAAACATCATGGCTAAAAGAGACGGGCACACTGTCCCTGTTTTTCGCACGAGCAGCGCAAAAATAAGGCCCAGACAAAGATAGCCCCCCATCATTGCAATGATGTAATTTGTGGGTGCCCCGATTAAACACTGTTGAGTCACGAGAAGCAATGCCCATAGAATCGACTGTACAAATGCCCTTATGCAAAACGGCCGAACTATTCCGACGATTGTGTATTCAAATAAAAATACGTACCTAAATAACAGCTCATGCAAAACTGAAACCGAACAGACCAATACCCATCTGGATATTGATTTTCCACCTATATCGAGCATGGCGGCCATAATAATAAATACGATGAAAATGAACTGCCATCCCAAAAGAATCCCACGCTGCTTGGTCTTATCACGGGAAACAGCGCCCCGAGTTGCAAAAAGATAGACTACCAACGCACAAAAGAGCGCCCCTGTAGAGCACAGCCAAGCGGGAGATCCTTTTGCAATAACCCAAATGGCCCACGGCACGCTAGCAACCATCGTACCCAGTAGATAACGTGCCCCCAGGCGCATTATTTCAGTCGCTTTTCCCAAGCTCTACCACCTCATCACTAGCTGCTATTAGGTCCATATCGTGTGTAATAACAATGACAATCTTGTGCTTGCGCAGTTCCTTCACAGCATTTATCAGAGCTTCTTTATGAGCAATATCAAGTGATGCTGTTGGCTCATCGAATAAATAGACGTCTGCCTTCTTTTCCAAGACCCGCCTAATTTCCAATTGTTTCAGTTCCCCAGGAGACATTCCCCCGCACCTCTTCTTTTCGATAGAAGGAAAATTTCTATCGCTAAGAAAATCCTTTACTGATATCGGGGTTTGTTCGGCAAACGAAACTAGATTCCGCCTAAGGTGCTCGCAGTTGATTTCTTCTTGGGCCTTACCGTTGTAGGAAATAGCCCCACCGTAACCCGAATTGAAACAACCCATTAATAAGTACGCAAGGCTCGTTTTGCCCGAGCCATTAATCCCCACAAGAGCATAGAGCTTTCCTTTGTCAAACCTGAGATTCAAGTTATTGTAGAGACACTTTTCATTTAATGTAAAACCAAAATTATGCAGTTCGATGTAATCGATCTCCAAGAGCTCCTCTCCAGCAACAGCCAAAGGCAATTTAGAGGCATTTAGACGAGATATCGATGAGAAGCAGTCTTGTACGCTACTACCTATACCGTAGATTGACCTCACGGCAGATAGCATTAAAGCCATGTAGCTCGAAACGGCAACAAGTTGGCCTACACTCATGCTTCCATGCATTACATAGAAAGCCGAAATCAAAAGAATAGTCACCTGGGACGCAGCCGCAGCAAAGGAATCCGTTGCCTGAAATCTCGAAACGACACTTTGATAGGCGACTCCGGCGTGCAGCAAAGACGAAAAAAGCTATCTATGGATTTCAATGCTCTTTCGAATAGCACATTAACATACAAAAATCTCTGATGCGCAAGTACGGACTCCACTTTTCCGAAATACAGGGACTGCTCCTCCTTAAAGGTCAGACCTGAAACAAAAAGCGGTTTTCTGAATAAAGCATATGCAATTGCATACAAGATGCAAAATGTCACGGAAACCCAAAAGAGCGCTACGGAGCATCCATAGAGAAAAATAAAACTGATACCTAGCTGGACAACCGCAAGAAGTACCGTCTGGAGCACCGACAATCCGAAGGAAGCCACAGTATTGGCATCTGAACAAATTTGTTGAGTTTTTTCAGCTGACTCCTGCTCAAAATATAACTCAAAAGGCATCCGAACGAGCTCATCGATTTTACTTCGAACAATCGAGTATGCAGCCACGGTCGTTATCCGCATTGAAAGAAGGGTGCTTAAATAACTGACAACAATATCGATTAGTGCCGCAAAACCAATTAGAGCGCTGCTAATCATGATAGTATCGTAAGATGTTTTTTTTAGATATATTGTCAACCAGAGCGCTCGTAAGCAGCGGGGATACAGAAGCCATCATTCCAGATATTATTAAGCACAACGCGAAGACTATAACCAGAAGCAATTGGGAAGAAAACCCAAGTCTGAAATATGGCAGACAATCGAAGAGCGCCGTTGAGTCCGCATCACTTCTTATGCTTGAAATCATAGGCCGCCCTCATTACTTTTATACAGTTCTTTCTTGCAGATACGCAGCTTGTCTTATTTTCATACAGCCTGGTGAAGGGACAGCCACCCATGCACATAGGAAGAAGCGAGCAGTTAAGACATTCTGAATCTGAACAAAAGTCGTAAGCATTCCATTTGGAAACTTCGAATGCGTTACTCGCTACGCTTTCAAAGATGCTGCCATAACTTCTGTCGGAATATCCTATTTCATTCCAGCATTTATATAAGGAACCATCTGGTCCAATAACTTCTGAATATTTATTGACGGCTCCGCATATGGTCGGATTAAAGCCTGGAAGAAACGGATCCATGTACCCCGTCATTTTGTAGCGAGACAAACAGGATGCTTCAATCGAGGCAAATTCGTCCTCTGAATAGCACGGAGAGTTAGCGCATGCCCCATTTATATCATCTACTGCCGCTAAATACAGTTTTACTCTATTACGAAGACCTTTTTGATCAAGCGAATCAATCAAGCAATCAATCTTATCACCGTTCGTCGGATCAACATTAACTCTTAAGATGACATTGAAGTACGCACTAGCTCTTTTTACGTTATCGATAATACGGTTGAACGTATCACCGCCAGAAGGAAGACATCTTCGTTGATTGTGTATTTCAGGCGGACCATCGACAGTCACCTGAACGTGCGTGACCCCATTTTTTGCAAGCAACTCCGCCGTTTTCCCATCTAAGAAATAACCGTTGGTCACCATGCTGGCGTTAAATAAGATTTCATCACTTCGGATTCCGCGCGTAATCTTCTCCACCGTCTCAATCGCCAATAAAGGCTCGCCGCCATACCAGGCAATCTGCAAACTTTCTGCCTGATTGTCTAAAGCCATGCCATTGATATGCTTTATTACCTGATCGACGCACTGGTCGCTCATTGAACCATAACGCTTGCCGTCCTCATAACAATACGGACACCTGAAATTACAATTCAATGTCGGAGCTATCGTAAATGAAAGTGATTTTGATTGCATGCGACAGGCCGATGATATCTCTTTTAAATGTTCGATTTCATCAAGTCCGTCGGAAACCAACAACCCCGCGTCCATCAAATTGTCGACAATTTCCGAAGGGCCATTAGCCCCATTCGCAAATAGTGCCTTCTCGTATTCCGCATCCAACGCAACAATTGCGCCGGAGTAAGAGTTATATACCAGCGTAGGCTGATTGCCTTTATCGATTACATTAAAGCGAGACTGTTTCATTTCTACTCCGTTGCATATTTCAATATTTCAACCTGCCATTAGGAGTAATTCCAGCCACAAAATTTGGTAATGCAGATCCTCAGGCCACACGGTCCTCCCCCTGAATAACTCCAACAAATATGCGCTGCACAGGACACACACGTAGAAATATCTCGAGACGAAGCAGGCATCTGAGTATTCACTGGCTTTTGAATATATTCCATCGAAGCTCCTAGCTAACGTGTATACCGCAATGTTGAAATGCGCGGCAATTCCCGCCCGTGTACACGGCACACATCCCCCAGGGATTACAGCGCCCCTGACATTTTGCGCCCTGACAAGGACACCAACTTGATAGCAAAGCAATATCGTTAGGTGTTTGAGTTGGCTGTATCCAATCCACAATGGCCCCTTTCTCGTTTTAGGCCTAGTTATACTTTGGTCAAAAAGTCAAAAGCTGTTTGATAACTTTTTGTACTAGATGAAACAATTTGTTTGCCTTGTTTAACATTTTTTAATTTACACTTAGCCTGATTAAAAATTCAACCTAAGGAAATTCTGGTGAATGTTGTTCAGCTGCAGTATTTCATAAAGGTATTTGATTGTCAGAATTACTCGGATGCAGCAACTATATTAAGCGTTTCGCCGCAAGCTGTTTCAAAAGGCATTCGAGCATTGGAATCTGAACTTGGTCTGAAGCTGTTCGAAAAAAGAGGCAGTATTCTACATCTAACAAACTATGGAGAGGAAATCCTTCCTATAGCATTAGATGCACTAGCTTCAATTGAGGGAATTCAAGCGTATGCGCAAATCACGCGTGAAAAGATAAAAATAACCCAGACACATTTGACACACGTTGCAGTCGGACTACCACCAATACTCACAAGCTGGTTCAACCAGCCCACACTAAACCGGCTCTCGAAAAAGTACAACGGTGGTAAATTTGCTGTTTCCAGATACGACGACGGCGGAACGTGCTTATCCCTTCTACTTGACGGACAAATCGACATTGCGATTGTCGCTGGGCAAGTAGACACCAATCTTTTTGAATCGCATTTTTTATTGAACGCCGAAGTCAACCTCCTCGTTGAAAGCAATCACCCATTAGCTAGTCACGCAGCAGCGAATCTAAACGCGGTGGCTCAATATCCAATTGCAAACACCTGTGACATTCGATATTGTCGAAAAAGAATAGACTCAGCATTTAACCATCTGGGCCTTTTCCCCCGCTACGAGAGTATTAACTTAGCAGACCAGCACAATTTGTCCGATTTTCTCATTCGTAAGCATGGGGTTATTTTGACCATAGCCTCGCAAACGTCTCAAATCAGGATAGGCTATCCAGCAAAAATCGTTTGCCTAAGCAAACAAGATAGATTATCAATCCCTTTTTACTGCGCTTCAAATTCAAACGATGTCCAAGCGCAAACTCATCACGCGATAAGCTGCATTCAACTTGAGGCACGCCAGCTATCCCGCTGTTTAAAAAGCGCTGAAGAAGGAGACCTTTCCGGCTGAACATGGCGGGCGTACTAATTCTATGCAAAACAGCATCGCATTCCGCCAGAACGGAAGCGTGGGCCAGCCCCGAGTTTTTTGTAGTATTCCGAGAGAAAACAACAAGGGCCGGCAGACTCTTGGCAAATCAGTGGCCCACTCACCACCCACAAAACTGTGCCCCACTTCCGAAATCCGAGTCCACGAAAGGCGTCGGCAAGGCCATTTACGCAACATATGTCCAGCAAAAACGGGTGGTAGCCGGTACGGCCACCACCCGTTTGTCTCATATCTAGCCCATAGCAGGCAAGCTACTTCTTAATACCGCGCCCCAGACGCTCGGCGACCGACGCCACGGCCTCCTCGCTGGCCGGTCCGCAGCTCACGCAACCGTCGTGGGCGCGCATCTGGCCGGTAACCTCGTCCATCGCGAGCGGCGCCACCTTCTCGAGCTTAAAGCCCTTGCCGGCGCGCATGTTTTCCTTGGCCACACTGATCATGAGCTTAATGCGGTTGAGCTGGTTGACCTCGGACGCACCAGGATCATAGTCCACCGCGACGATATTGCTCTCGGGGTGCTGACGGCGCAGCTCCTTGATCACGGCCTTGCCCACCACGTGGTTGGGCAGGCACGCAAAGGGCTGCGTACAGATAATGTTGGGCGCACCGTGATCAATCAGGTCGAGCATCTCGGCCGTGAGCAACCAGCCCTCGCCCATGTTGTTGCACACCGAAAGCACCGTGCGGGCCTTGTCGGCCATGGTGCCGATGCGCTCGGGCGCCTCAAAGCGGCGAGACTTTTCGAGCATCTCCTCCACCGGCGTGCGCATCCAGTCCACAAGCTTGATGAGCGCCTGCATGCCCGCGCGCGTCGTGGCAGAGCTACCCAACTCGTCCTTTTGCAGCTCGGCGTTGCTCATGGAGTACAGGAAGAAGTCGAGCAGGCCCGGCACCACGGCCTCGCAGCCCTCGCGCTCGATAACGTCGACCACGTGGTTGTTGGCTGTGGGATGGAACTTGACCAAGATCTCGCCAACTACGCCCACGCGCGGCTTGGTGCCCTCGCCCACGAGCGGCATGGTGTCGAACGCGCGGATGGCCTCGCGGCACAGCTTGGTGTAGTTATGGCGGTTAAACTTGGGCGCCAGCTTGCGGGCACGCGCCATGTACTCCTCGTAGAGTGCATTGGCGGCACCGGGCGTGGCCTCGTACGGGCGGCAACGGTAGAGCATCTGCATCATTACGTCACCAAAGAGCACCGCGTAGACTGCCTGCTTAAGCAGCGCCGGCGTCAGCTTAAAGCCGGGGTTGTCCTCGCCAAGCGCCACGGCCGAAAGCGAGATCACGGGGATCTCGGGGTGACCGCTCTCGCGCAGGGCCTTGCGAATGAGGGCGATGTAGTTGGTGGCACGGCAGCCGCCACCGGTCTGGCTGATGACCACGGCCGTCTTGGACAGGTCATAGCGGCCGCTCTCGATAGCCTCCATAATCTGGCCCGTTACCAAAATCGACGGGTAGCAGATGTCGTTGTTCACGTAGCGCAGGCCGGCCTCGACGGCATCGTGATCGGTCGAGGGCAGCAGCTCCAAGTTGTAGCCGGCACCGCGGATCACCTCTTTGACGAGGTCAAAGTGAATCGGCGCCATCTGCGGGCACAGGATGGTGTAGCCCTCGTCGCGCATCTGCTCGGTAAAGGGCACCTTGGCCCATGCGGTCGAGGTGCTCTCACGCTGCGCCTCGAACGTGTACTTGCGGCTCGCAAACGCGGGAGCATCCGTGGAAGGCGCCACTGGCGCGGCATCGCCCTGCTCGTAAGCCTCGCCCGCGGCCGTGGCCTCGGCCAAGCGCTCGGCCTCCTGATCCTTGAGCGCCGCCATGAGCGAGCGGATTCGGATGCGCGCGGCGCCTAGGTTGGACACCTCGTCGATCTTGAGCACGGTGTAGATCTTGCCGCTGGCTTCCAGAATCTCCTGCACCTGGTCGGTGGTCAGGGCGTCCAAGCCGCAGCCGAAGGAGTTGAGCTGGATCAGGTCCAGGTCGTTGCGCATCGTCACAAAACGGGCGACCGCGTACAGGCGGCTGTGGTACATCCACTGGTCGACGACGCGAATCGGACGCTCAGGCTTTACCAGATGCGCGAGCGAATCCTCGGTAAAGACCGCAAAACCAAAGCTTGAGATAAGCTCGGGCAGGGCGTGGTTGATCTCGGGGTCGTTATGGTAGGGACGACCGGCGAGCACGATGCCGTGACCGCCGTGGTCCTCGACCCACTTAAGGGCCTCCTCGCCCATGGTCTGGATGTCCTCGTGGAAACGCGCATCGGCCTCAAAGGCAGCGTTGACGGCGGCATCGACCTCGGAGCGCGTGATCTTGGGTCCACGCACGCGACCGCGACCAGCTTGCGCATCGGCCACACGGTCGACGGCAAGCACCTGATACAGACGGCGCTTGAGCTCGGTCTTGTCGTGATACGGCACAAACGGGTACAGGAACTCGATGTTCTGCTCGCGGATCTCATCAATATTGAGCGCCAGCGCCGTGGGATAGCTCATGACGATGGGGCAGTTGTAACAGTTGCCGGCGGTCGGGTCCTCCTTGCGCTCCCAGCGCACGCACGGCATCCAGATAAAGTCGACATCACGATCGATGAGGTTCATCACGTGGCCATGGCTCATCTTTGCCGGGTAGCACACGCTCTCGGACGGCATGGACTCGATGCCCGCCTGGTAGGTCTTCTTGCTCGACTGGTCAGACAGCTGCACGCTAAAGCCCAGGCGCGTAAAGAACGCGTGCCAGAAGGGGTAGTTCTCGTACATGTTGAGCGCGCGCGGGATACCCACGGTGCCGCGCGGGGCCTCGTCGGGACTCAGGACCTCGCGGTTAAACAGCAACTCGTTTTTCTTTTTGAAGAGGTTGGGGGCCTCGGTCTTCTGCTTTTTGTGGCCGGCGCCCTTCTCGCAGCGGTTGCCGGTGATAAAGCGCCTGCCGCCGCCAAAGTCGTTGACGGTAAGCTGGCAGTTGTTGGAGCAGCGGCCGCAGCGGACATGCTTTTGCGTCACGGTGAGGTGCGCGATGTCCTCGGCCGAAAGGATGGTCGAGGTGCCGTCGGCGCCGGCGCGATCGCGGGCGAGCAAGGCCGCACCGTAGGCGCCCATGCAGCCGGCGATGTCGGGGCGCACGGCATGAACGCCGGTGAGCTGCTCAAACGCGCGTAGCGTGGCATCGGACATAAAGGTGCCGCCCTGGACGATCACCTGGCTGCCGATCTCCTTGGGGTCGCGCAGCTTAATGACCTTGAACAGGGCATTCTTGATGACGGAATAGGACAGGCCGGCCGCGATGTCGCCCACCGTGGCACCTTCCTTTTGCGCCTGCTTGACGCGTGAGTTCATAAAGACCGTGCAGCGGCTGCCCAGGTCGACGGGGGCCTTGGCATGGATGGCGGCATCGGCGAACGCGCGCACGTCCATGTTCATAGAGACGGCGAAACTCTCGATAAAGCTACCGCAACCCGACGAACAGGCCTCGTTGAGCATGATGTGCTCAATCACGCCGTCCTTGACGCGCAGGCACTTCATGTCCTGGCCGCCGATGTCCAGGATAAACTCAACGCCGGGCAGGAACGCCTTGGCGCCGCGCAGATGCGCGACGGTCTCGATCTCGCCGGAGTCGGCCTTGAGGGCCTCGATGAGCAGCGCCTCGCCGTAGCCCGTGGTGGTCACGTGGCCGATGGTGCAGCCGGCAGGGATGTGATTGTAGAAATCGGCCATGATGACCTTGGCCGTGCCCAGGATGTCACCGTTGTTGTTGCCATACCAGGTGTGCAGCAGCTGGCCGTCCTCGCCTACGAGCGCGGCCTTCATGGTGGTGGAGCCGGCGTCGATGCCGATGAACACGCGGCCGGTGTAGCCGTCGAGCTTGCCCTTGGGGACGACTTCCTGGTCGTGGCGACCCTTGAACTCGGCAAAGTCCTCGTCGGTGGCAAAGAGCGGATCCAGACGTTCGACCTCGGCACCCTGTGTGTCACCCAGGGCATCGATGGCCTCGATGAGCTGCGGGAACGTGCTGAGCTTGTTGGACTCGTGCGCCATGGCAGCGCCGCTCGCCACAAACAGGTGAGCGTTTTGGGGCACGATACGGTGCTCCTCGTCCAGGTTGAGCGTGAGGTAGAAGCGGTGGCGCAACTCGGAGAGATACTGCAGCGGGCCGCCCAGGAAGGCGACGTTGCCGCGGATGGGACGGCCGCACGCCAGGCCCGAGATGGTCTGGGTCACGACGGCCTGGAAGATGGAGGCGGCGACGTCCTCGGGGCGGGCGCCCTCGTTGAGGAGCGGCTGCACATCGGTCTTGGCAAAGACGCCGCAGCGACTGGCGATGGGATAGATGGTGGTGGCGTTGGCCGCGAGCTCGTTGAGGCCGCTCGCGTCGGTGTGCAGCAGGGTTGCCATCTGATCGATGAACGCGCCCGTGCCGCCGGCGCAGGTGCCGTTCATGCGCTGCTCGATGCCGTTATCGAAGTAGATGATCTTGGCGTCTTCGCCGCCTAGCTCGATGGCGACGTCGGTGGCCGGGATAAGGGTCTCGACGGCACGCTTGCTGGCGATGACCTCCTGGACAAACTCCAGATCGAGCCACTGGGACAGTAGCAGGCCGCCCGAACCGGTAATGGCGCAGGTCATCTGGGCCGTCGGCAGCACGGTCGCAGCGCCCTCGAACAGGTCGCGGGCGCAGGCACGGACGTCGGTGTGGTGGCGCTGGTACTTGGCGTAAACGATCTGGTTGTCGTCGTTGAGCACGGCGAGCTTGACGGTGGTGGAACCCACGTCGATGCCCAGGTGTAGGTTGCCGCGGGCGGCCTCGGGGCTGAAGATCGCGCCTTCGGGGGCCTGGGCGGCGGCTACGGGCTCAGCGGCGGTAGCGGGCTCGCCAGTGACGGACGCCTCCCCTGCCGCGTTCTTGGCATCGGCAACTGCCTCGGCAACTTTCTCGGCTGCCGCGGTCGCGGCCTTCTGCGCGGCGTCCACCACGGCGGGCGCGGCCTCGCGTGCGGCAGCGACCATGCGGTCCTTAATGCCCTCGACGAGTTTGCTCATTGTCTCTCCTCTTAGTTGTTGGACTCGACGGTTGCAGCGGTGTCGGCCGCGTCCTCGAGCTGCAAGTTCAATAGCTTCATGCCGTATTCCGGCACGTTGATATCGATGGGTTGGCCATACAGGTCGCCGGGGCGCACAAAAGCGAGCACCGTCATAATGCGCGCCATGGCCTCGGGCGATTCGGTGAGCCCACGCTCAAACCAGCGCTGAATCAGGCCGACCTCGGCACTCACAACGTAGGTGACGTAGTAGTCAAAGAACGTGCCCAGCGCCAGGCCCAAAATGCCCGTCTGCGCACGCGGCACCACAGCCTCACGCGCGGTGTCGATAATCCTTTTAATAAAGGCCTGGTCGCCGCCCGGACCCAGCAGCGCACCGATTAAGTCGCGGTTGGCCGCAAGATAACGCAGCAGCTCAACCGAACCGGGCGCCGGCTCGAGCTCGTCAATGTTACGGTAAAGATCGGGCAGCTGAGCTGAGGTGATGAGCTCAATGCGCTCACGGATCTCGGCCAGCAAGCCGTCCTCGATTTGATTGATAAAGTCGGGAATATCGCGATAGTGCGAATAGAACGTGCGGCGCGTAAGGCCGGCACGCTCGGTGAGCGACGCGACATTAATGCGCGAAAGGTCGCCGCTTTCGGCAAGCTCGCTGGCAAGTGCCTGGCGAAGGGCACGCTGCGAGCGAAGGGACCGGCGATCGCATTTCTCGAGCTGGGACAAGCGTCCTCCTTGTTACTCAGCCTGTGCGCTATTGCACAGTGCGAGTATTATTGCACACCGTGTGCATCAACACGTAAAGGCAATATTTTGGATGTGGCGAAGGGGCAGTTCCCTTGTCACGTTCAGCGACCGCCTGGGTCGTGTCGATTGTGCCCGGCTTTTGAAGCGACATTGCCGATTGTTCAAAATGTCATTCGTGGGTAGAATGGTGTCGACGGCAGCCCAAGTTCTGGAAAGCTGGGCAGCGCCGTTGCTTGTTTTAGGGGGTCAACGCCTTAACGGCGGCGACCCCTCTTACGTTGCTTCGAACGTTGCTTGAGTGCCTCGGAAAGTCCGATAAGCGTCGTGAGGAGTGAGACCAAAGCGGTCAGGAGCTTCACGAAATCAATCAAATCGGTCATGGGCATCACCTCCCATCAAATGGAGAGCGCTGCCCGGCACATGGAACTGCCGCCAACAGCAACAATTCTATCAAAGCGCAGTTAAATATGCGAATATATGTTCGTGTTTAAAGAAGCTAATCCTCACTGTGACAAAGGGACAGTCCCTTTGTCCCTTATTCGATGATGGTGCGGGAGTTTTGCTTGTGCATGGTGGCGAGCATGTGTTTGGGGACGGCGTGGACCATGCAGCTGCCGATGGTCGCGCTCGCGGCGACCTTGGCTGCACCGCTACCGTTTTTGGTCGCGTAGCTGTGGCGGAAACGCTTGAGCATGGCGATGTCGTTGCCGCCGTCTCCATAGACCGCGACCTCGTCCTCGGCAATACCGTAGTAGCCCGCCAGCCAGGCCACGCTCTCGCCCTTGTTGCACGCCGCGTCCGTGATCTCGAACATCACCGGGTCGAACGGCGCGTTGACCACACGGTCCGAGCGCTCGGCAAGATAGGCCTTAAGGTCGCGCTCCAGCTCGGGCGAGGTCACGCGACAATTGATCTTGCATACATCGTGGCGCAGGATGTCACCGATCGACTGGTCGAAATACTGCTCCTCGTGATACCCGCCGCGCGCACGCATGCCGCGCATCACAATACGCTTGATGGGGCTGTCCTTTTTAAAGCCCGCCTGATGCATCTCGAACGAACCGCTCGAGTACATGCCATCGGGCGTGGAACAATCAAAGCAAATGTCCGGGAACGCCTTGAGCAGTTCCTCAGTGACCTGCGGATCGATGGTCCAGGTCTTGAGCACCTCGCCATGGCTGTCGCGCACGATGGACCCATTGGAGCAGCAGGCGTCAAGCGTCAGGCCCGTAAGGCCATGCTCGCCGATCGGCAGCGTCGAGCGTCCGGTCGCGGGAACCACATGCAGGCCGGCCTCGGTCAGCTCGCGAATGGCGCGGCGGATGGTCCCATCCGCCTCGTGCAGGGCGTTCAGCAGCGTTCCGTCTAAGTCACTCGCGAACATCTTGATCATGGACATGCCTCTCCTTCGTCTGCACGATATTGTAGACGAGAACGGGCGCGCCCCCAGAGAGGCACGCCCGTCAGACGAAAGATAGTGCTACACCGATAGTCCTACACCGCGGCGGGGCCGTGTTCGCCGGTACGGATGCGGATAACTTCCTCGACCGGCTCGACCCAGATCGTGCCATCTCCAACGGTGCCGCAATCTTGGAAACGGCGCGGCAACGGGCGCGAAACGAACGGGAAACGTGCGAACGAGAAGGGCGCGCTTGGCTCCGCTCTGGCTAGCGCCGGAACAGCTCGCGGGCTCGGTCGCGGAGGTCGGTAGCTCGGATGACGCCCTCGTAACGATTGATGCGCAAGCGCGGGAAGGCGTTAAAGAAGCGCAGGTCACGACGGCTGAGCGACACACTCGGCACCGGACGGCTCATGCGCTTGCCGGCAAGGCGACGACTGAGCGACGGACGCGGCATACTCGGCGCGGCATCGGCCACGCGGCGGGCAGCGAGTGCCAGGCCGCGAGCGCCATCCGCGATAAACGTCGGCATCGAAGCCTTCTCGCGCAGGGCATCGAGCGCGGCGTCACCCAGCTCGGCCAGCCACGCGTTAACGGCACGGCTGCGGATGTGCGTCTGTGTCACCGAGTCAATCGTCGATTCGGGAATGCGCTCGAGCATTGAGTCCGAGGCATCGGCAAGCGACTCGTTGATGCGGTCGGCAAGGTCGGCGCGCACGCGCTCCAGCTGATCGGACAGACGCCGCCAGCTCGCCAACGAGCACACCGCGTCAACCATCATCGCGACCGCGACGATAAAGGCGGACAGCCGCACAATCAGCACCGGCAGATGGCCAAGCAGCCCCAACACCGCCGGCTCCACTAAACGACAAATACACAGCGCACCCAGGCCAAACGCGCAGGCCCAGTACAGACAGATGCGTCCGTGCAGGTTAAACGGCAGGTGCGAGTAATCCCAAAACCGGGCACCCGTCGTTTTTTCCAACAGCACGCCCACACTATATTCGATCACGCTGCATACGAGCGCGGCAGCGACAAACTGGCTCGAGGCGTCTGGGATTCCACGCAGCAGCAACCAGCACGCGATGCCGCCCGCACCGTAGATGGGACAACACGGCCCTAGCAAAAAGCCGCTGTTGGCAAAGCGTCCGT
Organism: uncultured Collinsella sp.; assembly: GCA_900545145.1. Lineage (GTDB taxonomy): Bacteria > Actinomycetota > Coriobacteriia > Coriobacteriales > Coriobacteriaceae > Collinsella. Next base: position 31,748 of record UQYE01000006.1, read on the forward strand.
GGTTGAGCATGGCGCAGACTGTCGACTCCCACACCCAGCCGCAAAAACCGTAGAAGGCAAACGAGAGCACCAGCGCCGAGAGCGGACAGGCGGCAAGCGTCGCGCCGTCAAATGCCATGTCGATCGCGGTTTCCACCGTCTACCCTCTCCTCTTTTCGCTCGATTCGCTGTTCACGCCATCGTCAGCCTCGTCCTTGCGCCGCAGACGGCCGGCGACCGTCTCGCACAGAGCGCACCATTTATCGGCCAAGCACACAATCCATGCCTCGCGACACGTCGGTGGAACCGGTACCAGCGGAAACATATGGCGCACGATGATATTCCGCTCGCGCGGCGTCAGCTCAAAATCTTCCTCGGCACGCGCCAGGGCAAAAAACGGATGCCGAAATCCGTGCAGTCGATGGCTCGGGTCGGGGTCATGCCAATCGTAGAGAAAGTAATCGTGTAACAGGGCCCCGCGCAGCAGCGAGGCACGGTCGACCGAAATGCCAGCACGGCCCAAGCACTCGGCAAAGGACAGACTTGCCCGCGCCACCGAGGTCACATGCGTATACACTGTCACGTCGCCATGCTGGATAAACTCGCGCGTCAGGTCCAGACGGCCCGCCTGTGCCAGTTGACGGGCAGCATGGTCTACTTCGCACGCGATTTTCTCGGCACGAGCGACATCGGACATGCTGTCTCCTTCCAGCGACTCCCGGCGACAAGCCACGGCCTGTGCACAATCGATAAAAACATCATGGAACATATCAGTATGGCATCGGACAAAACGTTTTGCCCCGCCAGTTGGCGAATTACCGCGCCGCCGTCACATATCAAACGCCAAAATGTGCGAGACTGTTTTGTGCAATTGTGCCGGCCGAGGGAGCGCCGGCGCTCGATTCGCATGGAGTAACCCACAACGATGCTGCTTACGCAAACGACAACGCCCGAGGACGTCAAGGCTCTCGACCGCGCCGAGCTTCCGCTGCTCTGCGGCGAGATCCGTCAGGCAATCCTCGAAAGCTCCGCCGCCGTCGGCGGGCACGTTGCCCCCAACCTGGGCGTCGTTGAGCTTACGGTTGCGCTTCATCGCGTGTTTAACTCCCCCATCGACAAGATTGTCTTTGACGTTTCGCACCAGACCTACGCCCACAAGGCGCTGACTGGGCGCACGTACACTTATATTGATCCGGAGCGTTATGGTGAGGCTTCTGGCTTTGCCAATCCCGACGAGTCCGAGCACGACCTGTTCGCCATGGGCCATACCTCCACGTCGGTGAGCCTGGGCTGCGGCCTGGCACACGCTCGTGACCTGGCGGGCGATACGTACAACGTCATTACCATCATTGGCGACGGCTCGCTTTCGGGCGGCTTGGCGTTTGAGGGCCTCGACAATGCCGCCGAACTCGACAGCAACTTGATCATCATCGTCAATGACAACGACCAGTCCATCGCCGAGAACCACGGTGGCCTGTATCGCAATCTGGCCGAGCTACGCGCCAGCAACGGCACCTGCGAGCGCAACGTTTTCCGCGCGATGGGACTCGACTACCGCTATCTGGACGCCGGTAACGATGTGTTGGCCCTGGTCGACGCGTTGCAGGAGCTGCGCGATATCGATCATCCCATCGTGCTGCACGTCTCCACCGCCAAGGGCAAGGGCTTTGAGCCAGCCCAGAGCGACCCCGAGCGCTGGCATCATGTGGGCCCGTTTGACATGGCGACTGGACGCAAGCTCTGCCCGGGCCATCCGAGCGAGCCTGCGCCGCGCACCTATGCCGACATTACGGGCGAGGCCCTGAGCGCCGCCATCGAGCACGATCCGCAGGTCGTGGGCATCACGGCCGCCACGCCCTACATCATGGGCTTTACACCCGAGCTTCGCGCCGCGGCAGGCAAGCAGTTTGTCGACGTGGGCATTGCCGAGGAACACGCCGTGACCTTTGCCACCGCGCTTGCGCGCTCGGGCGCCAAGCCAGTCTTTGGTGTGTACGGCACGTTTTTGCAGCGCGCCTACGACGAACTGTGGCACGACCTGTGCCTCAACGACGCCCCGGCGACCATCCTTGTATTTGGCGCGTCGATCTTTGGCACCACGTCCGAGACGCACCTCTCGTTCTTCGATATTTCCATGCTGGGCGCTCTCCCCAATATGCGTTACCTGGCGCCTTCCTGCATGGAGGAATACCTGTCCATGCTGAGCTGGTCGCTCGACCATCGCGAGCATCCTGTGGCGATTCGCGTGCCCGGCATTGGCCTGGTAAGCCGCCCCGACTTGGCGCCTGCCGAGGACGCCGATTACGGTGTCGCGCGCTACAACGTGGTGCGCCAGGGCCGCGACGTGGCCGTGCTCGCGCTCGGCGATTTCTTTGAGCTGGGCGAGCGTGTGGCAAACCGCTTGGCAGCCGAATACGGTATCGAGGCCACGCTCGTCAACCCTCGCTTTGCAACCGAGCTTGACCGCGAGTTCCTCGACAGCCTTGCCGCCGAGCATCGCGTTGTCGTCACCCTCGAGGACGGCATCTTGGACGGCGGTTGGGGCGAACGCGTCGCGTGCTACTTGGCCTGCACGCCCGTGCGCACGCGCACCTTCGGCATCGCCAAGGGCTTTCCCGACCGCTACGACCCCAACGAGCTGCTCGCTCAGAACGGCATGACGGTCGAGAACATGGCCGCCGAGGCCGTAAGGCTACTCAACGAGTAAAAAACCTCCGCAAGGGAAGCACCCCTGCGGAGGTTTTTATTTTTGAGCTCAACTATCTCGATCTGTAACATCTAGGGCCCGAATTCCCGTCTAACTGTTACAGATCTAGACAAACCGTCTTTGCCCCTGACCTTTGTCTCAATCTGTAACAGAAAGAGACCTTTTGGCCGTCTAACTGTTACAGATCGAGACATTCGAATCCCCCTAAGGAGATGATCTCGATCTGTAACAGTTACTCGGCAAAAATGGCTGCAGATGTTACAGATCGAGACAAAACAGCAAGGCATGCCGCTGCATCTGCAAGAACCACCACAAAGGTGCCTGTCCCTTTATGGTAGGTAGAATAACCCATAAGGTAAGTATGTTTCTGAGTTATTTCGTGTTGACCCATTTGAGCGCGATAGGGTATAACTCTACTCAACCGCTAGGGATTTTATTGAGAAAGGTGTTCTACCATGAGCAAGAACCTCTCCCAGCAGGTCGTTCTCGACCGCCGCGGCTTCGTCGCCGCTACCTTCGCAACCGTCGCCGGCCTTGGTCTTGCCGGCTGCTCCGACACCAGCGCCGAGGCCGACAAGGGTTCCGCCGGTTCCTCCAAGAGCTCCGAGGATACCGAGGTTTCCGCCACGCTCGACGCCAAGGCATTCGACAAGCTCGTCAACGACGGCCCCAAGGCCGATGATGACGCCATCGCCGCCAGCACCTGGGCTACGGCCGTCAAGGATGCCGGCGTCTTTACGATCGGTGGCGTCCAGACCTCCACGCTGTTCTCCCTCCTCAACGAGAAGGACGGTCAGACCCGCGGCTTCGACGCCGGTATCGCACAGCTCCTGTCCAACTACATTCTGGGCGAGAACAAGGTCGAGATCACCCAGGTGACCTCGGACACGCGTGAGTCCGTCCTGCAGAACGGCCAGGTCGACGCCGTCTTTGCCACCTACACCATCACCGATGAGCGCAAGAAGCTCGTCTCCTTCGCCGGCCCCTACTATTACACGCAGCAGGCCATCCTGGTGCTCGCCGACAACGACGACATCAAGAGCGTCGACGACCTGGCCGACAAGAACGTCGCCGTCCAGTCCGGCTCCAACGGCCCTGCCATCCTGGAGGAGCTCGCTCCCAAGGCCAGCCAGCAGGAGTTCAAGACCGATGAGGAGGCCCGCCAGGCACTCCAGCAGGGTCGCGTTGACGCCTACGTCATCGACAACAACATGCAGCAGAGCGCCCTAGTCCGCGAGCCCGGTAAGTATAAGATCGCCGGCAAGCCCTTCGGCAGCAAGGAGCCCTATGGCATCGGCCTGCCGCTCGATTCCGACGGCGTCGCCTTTGTCAACGACTTCCTTAAGAAGATTGAGGACGACGGCACCTGGACCGAGCTGTGGCAGATCTGCATCGGTGACCGCACGGGTGACACCAATGTTCCCGAGCTGCCCGAGATCGGCGCCTAGGCAACGCGCCTAGTAACGGCCGCAACGAAACCATACGGAAACGCACGGTGCGCTTTATTGCGCTAAACTGTTTCCTTACTGAGTTGTCGGGGCTTCCGTACACACGGGAGCCCCTTTCCTTATCGGCGGGAGGTCCGCATGAGTCTCTCCGAGCTCTGGTCGCTCTATGGCCAGAACTATATCGACGCGCTGCTAGCAACCTGGGGCATGACGCTTGAGTCGTTTGCCATCGCCATGGTGCTGGCCGTCGCCGTCACCGTGATGCGCGTGTCGCCGCTCAAGCCGCTGCGCGTCTTTGGCGACCTGTATGTCCAGGTCTTCCGTAACATCCCCGGCATTGCGTTGCTCATCATCGTCGTCTACGCATTGCCGCCGCTCAAGGTCGTCCTGCCCTACCGCACCTGCGTTATCGTCGCCACGGTGTTGCTGGGCTCGGCCTTTGGCTCCGAGAACTTTATGAGCGGCATCAACACCGTCGGCGTCGGCCAGGTGGAAGCCGCTCGCTCGCTGGGCATGAGCTTCAGCCGTATCCTCGCCAAGATCGTGATTCCGCAGGCGCTGCGCTCGAGCGTGCTGCCCATGACCAACCTCTTTATCGCCGTCATGCTCACCACCGCGCTCGGCAGTCAGGTGCCGCTTAAACCGCAGGAGCTCACCGGCGTGGTGAGCTACATCAACACGCGCTCGCTCGGCGGCGTCGCCGCGTTCTTTATCTCGGCGCTCGGCTACCTGGGCACGGCCTTTGTGGTGAGCCACATTGGCAACTATATCGATAAGAAGGTGAGGATCCTCCGATGAGCAAGCACTCCACCTCCGCGCTCACCATGCGCGATGCGCTCTACGAGGCTCCCGGCCCCAAGATGCGCGCCAAGATTCGCGTCGGCACCGCCATCTCACTTGTTGCCGTGGCCGCGCTCATCGCTCTGGTACTGCAGCGCTTTTATGTGACCGGCCAGCTTTCGGTCCATTACTGGTACTTCTTTACGCACCTCACCACCTGGAAGTTCCTGCTTGCCGGTTTTGAGGGCACGGTAAAGGTCGCGCTCACCGCCGGCGCCATCGCGCTGGTACTGGGCTTAGCCCTCATGCTCGGCCGTACCAGCGACATCAAGCCGCTGCAGCTGGTCTGCCGCGTGCTCACCGATTTCTTCCGTGGCGTGCCGAGCCTTCTGTTCATCTACTTCTTCTTTTTGGTGCTGCCCCAGTACAAGATCGCGCTGCCGTCGTTTTGGATGCTCACGCTTCCCGTCGCGCTCGCCGCGGCCGGCGTACTCGCCGAGATCTTCCGCGCCGGCGTCAATGCCGTGCCGCGCGGCCAGGTCGAGGCCGCCCAGGCACTCGGTCTCTCCAAGGCTAAAATCACCTTTAAAATCGTATTGCCCCAGGCTATTCGGTTTATCATTCCGTCGTTGATTTCGCAGCTTGTGGTCGTCGTCAAAGACACCACCGTCGCCTATGTGGTGAGCTACCCCGACCTCATGCAAAATGCCCGCGTGCTCATTACCAACTACGATGCCCTCGTGTCGATCTACCTGGTGATCGCGGTCATCTATATCCTCATCAACGTCGCGATCAACAAGGCCGCCGTCTACGTTTCGCACAAGACCGGCGCGACCATCATCCGCTAACGCTTTACCATTTCGAGTCATAAGGAGCCGAGCACCATGGCACAGAGCACTTCTTCTACCGACAACCGGCCGCTGATCGAGCTCAGGCACGTCGATAAGCACTATGGCGATCTGCACGTCCTCAACGACATCAACCTCTCGGTCGATCGCGGCGAGGTCGTCGTGGTGATCGGTCCCTCGGGCTCGGGCAAGTCGACCATGTGCCGCACCATCAACCGCCTGGAAACCATCGACTCGGGTGAGATCCTCATCGAGGGCGAGCCCCTGCCGCAGGAAGGCAAAGATCTTGCCCGCATGCGCGCCGAGCTGGGCATGGTGTTTCAGCAGTTCAACCTGTTTGCGCATATGACGGTGCTGCAAAACGTCATGCTGGGGCCGGTCGACGTGCTGGGCGTCTCCAAGGACGAGGCCCGCGAGCGCGCCATGGACCTGCTGGGCCGCGTGGGCGTTGCCGAACAGGCCGATAAGGTGCCCGCACAGCTTTCGGGCGGCCAGCAGCAGCGCGTGGCCATTGCCCGCTCGCTCGCCATGCAGCCCAAGGCCATGCTCTTCGACGAGCCCACGAGTGCCCTTGACCCCGAGATGATCAATGAGGTGCTCGAGGTCATGGTTCGCCTGGCCCAGCAGGGTATGACGATGATCGTCATCACCCACGAGATGAACTTTGCCCGCCGCGTGGCCGACCGCGTCGTGTTTATGGCCGACGGCCAAATCGTGGAAACCGGCACGCCCGACGAGTTCTTCGACCACCCCAAGACCCAGCGCGCCCAGGACTTCCTCAACTCCATCAAGGGCCACTAACCCAATTGCCACGCGGGCAAATTCATCAACAGCGTTTGCCCCGCGCCGCCCCTGCGCCATGTCCACCCGGATTCGAAAGCCACGCCCATGATTGGAACCCGCACTTCATCGTCCTTTACCCCGCACGTCGACGTCGATCCCGCCGACCGCCCGCTCATCCTCGTCGCGCCGCGCTGGGAAGAAGCAAAGCCGTTTTTAAGCGAGACGCTCTCCCCCAACGAGGAAATCGCCAGTGTCTTTGTCGATGCTATCCTTGCCGCCGGCGGCCTGCCGCTGCAGATGTCCATCACCGAGGACATTGAGGTCATCCGTCATTACGTCGATATCGCCGACGGCATCGCCATTCCCGGCGGCCCCGATGTCAATCCCAAACGCTGGGGCGACGAGCGTCCTTACGATCCCACGCTGTGCTGCGAGATTCGCGACCGTTTTGAGTTTAAGCTGGTTAACGAGGTGCTTCGCGCCAAGAAGCCGCTCTTTACCACCTGCCGCGGCACGCAGCTGCTCAATGTCGCCACCGGCGGCACCCTGTGCATGGACGTGCCGAGCCTGGGCGCGCGCGAGGGCCGCACGCAGTGGCGCCATACCCACGTGCTCAACGACCCCGTGCACCCGGTCGAAGTCGTGCCGGGCTCGCTGCTGGAGCGCGCACTTGGCGGACGCAGGCTCATCCAGACCAACTCCGCACATCATTGCTGCGTCGACCGCCTGGGCAAGAGCACGCGCCTGGTTGCCAAGGCAACCGATGGCGTACCCGAGTGCATCGAGGTCGAGGGCCAGCCGTTCTGCCTGGGCGTGCAATGGCACCCCGAGTACACCTGGCAAACGCTCGAGACCGACTTTAACCTGTGGAAGTCGTTTGTCGAGGCAGCGGCCAAGGTTAAGCAGGCGCGCTAGCTGGAAAACTGCACAGGTTAAATCCTCCTATGCCAGCGGGGGCGAGCACCAGCCACGGCGCCCGCCCCCGCTGTATTTGGTATGCTCGGTATGATCATCCCTCACAAACAATCAAAGAAATCTCGACCGCAATTGGTCGACCGTAAAGCAGATGGCAAAAATGCTTGCTACGTTTATTAGGCAGTCAATTAAAATCGAAACGCATTGACCGTCCCCCAACGGGGTCACGCCGCAAATCCACATGAGCATCGAGGCTGGAAGCGGAAGCATGGAATTGGCCCCGATCTGTATGTAGATCGCTACGACGTTGACAAGCAGCAGCATGCCAATCGGACCGAAGCCGGACCCAAAATAGGAAACAACGATCACGCAAGAGACCACGTATGCAAGGCAGGCGGCGGCAGCAAGAACAAGTCGATAGCAAAATACATGCAGGTTGAAATACTGCTGAGCATCCAAAACGATCGCGCAGTTAAGACAGTACAAAACGACACTCGTCAGGATAAACGCGCCCAAAAGGGCGAAAGAAGACAGCATCGCTCGCGCAACGGTAACGCACGCCCGCTTCCCTCCCCGAGCCTCCGACAGCCCCCACGGTTCCTCGACAAAGCCCGAACTGACAAAGCGCGGCACAATACAAGCAGCAATGAACGGAAAGAACAATGCATGAGCCAACGGGGCTACGTTGAACAGCAGACCGCGAAAAACCTCTGCATTACCAAATAGAAGGGCATCCTCCGCCGATAGCCGAAGCGTCGGGTCTGGGAAAAAGCCCAAGAAACTGTTCTCACGGAGGCCACAGAGCCACATCGGGAAAGAATTAAGCTGCAATACCACCATGCACGCATAAATTACCAGGATTAAGGCGTACGCCCATTTGCTCACATGCTTCCATTCTGAATGGAGGAATCTTTTAATCTGACGAGCCATTGAACACACCCCCGGCACGAAAGCTCACGAGAGCGTAAATCAATACCGATAGACAGCTGGCTGCCACGCCATATCCCAGAAGCGTCAGCTGGCCCATATCGCTATACCCAAGGGCACATCCGACTCCAAGATACGGCCCCGAAAGAAGGAAAATCCATCGCAAGGATGGTATGGGTGCCTGAAGGAAGGCTCCGTAGAGCGTCAAGCTCATGACAAATCCAACTATCACCACGGCCCCGCTCAATACAGCGCTGCCCGTTATCCGATAGATGGTCACCGTCTCCAGCGCAACCGATATCACCAATACGGCGTTGACTACCATTGCAGGCAAAAATACAGTTAGTATGTTGTGCGAGTAGTTATGCCCTCCACGTATTATGGCTATTGCAAAAAGAAGAAGGCAAAGCGCGCTATACGCTGCGCCAATTATTAAAGCAAACGAAAATGCATGGGCTAGAGCCCCATAAAAGCGGTTGAGACCTCTTGCCGAAGAAATTCGGTGCCCCTCTTTATAGCCATGCTCCTGTAAAAGCACCAAACAAACGATGAGTGGAACGAACAGGGATGTACCGGCAAAAGCGCTGCGCGCAAGGGACTCATCAGGCGCAGAAGGATCGATTGCATTCCAGAGGAAACCAATATCCTCCCCACAAACGCCATAGCCAAAGGCTAGCAACGTTGTTCCGTTTTTTAGAAAGATGCCGAAGAGAAGGCCGAACGTCAGCATAAGCGCAAGACCAAACTGCGCCGGAAATATCCTGTGCAAACGCATCATATCCGCCTTTATGGGATGGATCGCCCGCTTCATAGCGAGACCGCCTTCATCAAGCGCCTGTAATACTCTTTTAGGGACGACGCCTCATCCCTTATGACGTCCATCGATTCCTTTTTTAGCAGTTCGCCGTCATGAATAAACAGGCAGCTTGTTGCAACCGATGCCAACTCATCCAAATCATGACTAGAGATGAGCATGGTCTTACCCTGCTCTCGATTCAATCGACCGATAAGGGCCCATATACTCTCGATGCCCAGCGGATCCAATCCATTTGCCGGCTCATCGAAAATTAGTACGTCGGTGTCGCCCAATAAAGCCGTAGCTATATCCAGTCGCCGTTTCATTCCCAGAGAAAAACTGCCTACGCTCTTTTTCTCATCGATGTCCAGCCCGACTAGGCTCAAAACGCGAGGAATCTCACGTTTCTCATCAAGCCCCCATTCCGCACATCGGATTTGAAGATTCTCAACCGCGCTGAGAGATTGGTATGCTCCGCTGGAATCTGGCACATAGCCGACACGCGTCCGCATCAGACCAAGCTCTTTTTTTGATTTGCCTCCAAAGAGCTCCACGCTCCCCGACGATGGCTCACAGAGGCCCAGCACTATTTTAATAAGCGTGCTTTTGCCCGCCCCGTTTGCACCGACAAGGGCACAGAGCTCAGACTGATGCACCTCGAAGGAAACGTCATGCAAAACGTGCCGTTTCCCGTAGCGTTTTGAAACTTTTGATAGCTTTATCGCCGATGCGTTCATTGGCCTCCCGTTCCGCTTGATAGCAAAACCGCTCATATCGTTCCTTCTTTACTGTATCGTTTTCCATAGTTGTTATTGTTTTTCGATAACTCATATTTGTCAAGATAATCTAAAAGAAAGAACCCGTGTTAGACACGGGTCCCTTCACGCTGATATTTCGTTTTAGTTGTTCGCCTTAAGCTACTCGTCGCTCAAATCGACAGCAAAGACTGATGTCGGAAGCGACGCCTCATTGCCTCCGCCGTCCCGCATCTGCCTCACAACGTTTTTTGCACGCTCAACAATAAGCTCCTCAAGCTCTTTCTCACTCACGCGCTGAATAATATCTCCCGGTTGACAATCAAGCTCATCACAGATATCGAGGAGCGTCTTTAGGCGAATAGCTTTTATCTTTCCGTTTCTAAGCTTTGAAATATTAGCCGGAGTATGCCCCGTCGCCCGAATCAGATCAGCACTGGTCTTTCCGGTCTTAAGCAGCTGCGTCTCAAGCTCGATGATGAGATAGCTCATGTTTCCTCCTACACAAGCTCGTCAGACTGCTCTTGGAGCAGCGAGGCATAACTCCAGATCGCCGAGATAAACAAACAGACAACTGCGCCGATAAACGACCCCGCATCAAAGGTAGCGCCTTGGCAAATCTCAATAACGAAGGAATGAGGCACGATGTAAAGCTCCAGTCCGCCAATGGTGAGATTGACCGATCCATAGGCACCAACAAGCGAAACCGCGGCGTTAGCAGCAAAGGCAAGTGCAAGAACACGGATAAGCCGCACATGCGCCTTGGTAAAGGGCGAGACGCCCCGAGAAATGTTATGGCTGATTCCGCACAAAACGACAAGCGAAATACCCACGACGAGTGCCAGGCACAGCCCGCTTGGGATAACGATGCTCCCGCCATCGAGAAGCGTCACGACACCGAAAGAATCGACAGAAACAACGTTTGCAACCGCATACCAGATCACGTAAACAACCAACGCGGCAAAAGCGACGAGCATTCCCGCAAAAACGACCGCCATGCAAAAGCCAAGCTTCCTTACAGTCTCGCCCGCCTTGGCCATACGCTGAACGCTGTTGGACATACACTCACCCTCATCGAATCTATCGTTATCCGAATAGTTTATCGAACAACGATATGGATTGCATGCGGAAAGCCCCGCCAGTGCGCATAGCCCATTCACTAATCAGAAGGGGTGAGAGTGGATTTTTGGACACGTATCGAACGAGAGTGGATAATCTCCCACTTTGAGGCCGCCACCGGGCCTAAAACGGGAGATTATCCACGCTCATAGTCATCACAAAGCTCGCAAGCCCTTATTCAGCCGCCTCGCGCAGGGCCGACATCGTAGCTGCATATTGCTGCTGCAGCGCATGCATTCCCTCGCGAGCGCCGTCAACGGCATCGGCGCCGCGCAGCGCCTCGGTCACCACGACCGCCGGCTCGTACAGATTGTTGAATCCCAGGTTCTGGCTCACGCCCTTGAGCGTGTGCGCCGCCATAAACGCTTCCTTGGCGTCTCCTGCCGCCATGGCAGCCTCCAGCTTGTCCATACTCTCGTCATCCAAAAACTTGAGGGCAAAGCGGGCAAGCATCTCATCGCCCATCAGCCGAGCGCACGCGTCATCATAATTGGCGCCAATCTTCTCATACGCCTCACGCATGGAAATCATGGGTTAAAACTCCTTTGGTCAAACTAAATCGTGGGAAACGCGACGACGTCAGCGGGGCGTGCCAACGTCTCGGCAATTTGGTCTTGCACCTCGAGCAGGCAGTCGAGCAGCAGCGGGTTAAAGGTACCGCACTTACCGTCCAGGATCATCTGGATCGCTTCCTCGTGCGGGATAGCATCCTTGTACACGCGCACGCTCGTCAGCGCATCGTACACGTCGGCCACCGAAACCACCTGCGCGGCGATGGGGATATCGTCGCCCTTAAGGCCGTCGGGATAACCCCTGCCATCCCAACGCTCGTGGTGCCAGCGCGCAATCTGGTACGCATATTCCATAAGTGCATTGCCGGCGTGATGGCGGCCCAGTTCGAGCAGCATGTCAGCGCCGATCGTGGTATGCGTCTTCATAATCTCGAACTCCTCGGACGTGAGGCGCCCGGGCTTGTTGAGAATCGCATCGTCAATCGACATCTTGCCGATATCGTGCAGTGCCGAAGCCAGGGCAATCGTAGAGCGCTCCTCGTTGTCGAGGGAGATGTTGTCGCTACGGTGGACCAGGCAGCCAAGCAGCAGCTCGGTCAGCTTCTCGATGTTCGTAACATGCCTGCCGCTCTCGCCATTGCGGAGCTCCATGACGCCGGCCATGATGTCGATGAGCATGCGGCTGTTCTTGACGCGCTCGTTGTACTGCTGGGACAGCAGGCTCGTCAGGCGGCGCTGTTTGGCGTACAGGCGGATGGTGTTGCTTACACGGCGGCGCACGACACGGGAGTCAAACGGGCGGTTGACATAGTCCGAGGCACCCAGCTCATACGCGCGCAGCACCACATCGTCGGAATCTTCGCTCGAGATCATGATGACAGGCAGATTGTCAATAATCGACCGGCGCGACAGATCGCCCAACACCTCAAAGCCGTTCATGCCCGGCATGACAATGTCCAGCAGCACGAGCGACAACTCATCGCCATAGCGGTCGACCATGTCGAGCGCCGCGCGACCGTTATCGGCCTCGAGGATGCAATACTCGTCCTTGAGCATCTCGTTGAGAATGGCTCGGTTCATCTCGGAGTCATCGACAATAAGCACCGTAGGCTTTTCGCTTTGGAAGGCCTCGATGGATTCGGCATCGGTCACGACTGTACCGGCTTTTGCCTTAGCGCGGCTCAATAATTGGACAGCCTGGCTAACACCCTCATCGACCGTTTCGCCATTAATGCGAACGCCACCAACGCATGCCGTCAAGCTAACGCGCTCATGCCCCGGAATAATCGTGGAATGAACGGCATCGGATACTTGACGCAGGCGACGGGCAAAGTCATCAGAGGGAATATTGGGCATGACGGCCACAAACTTATCGCAGCCAAAACGCACAAGCTCGTCAGTCGAACGAATTCCGCTGCGTATGGCTGTCGCCACCGCACCGAGCGCAAGGTCGCCGGCATGACGGCCACACGTATCGTTGAAGGCCCTAAAATCATCAAGGTCGATCATGGCCACGCCGGCCTGCATACGGGCGCTACGAAGCTTTTCCTCGTAATATCGGCGATTGCGCACGCTCGTCAGCACGTCGGTGTAGACAAGGTCCTCTTCTGCGGCCTCCCGCTCATCAATCGGACGCACCATCAGCAGAACGTGAGGCTCGCCCTCAACCATCAAAGAGCGCAGGCGAGCGCGGTACTCAACGCCATCGTTGAGCAGCCGTTCCGACACCTCATCGGAACCCGCCGCCAAGGCTTCAAGACTTGACTGGCGCAGACAGGGACACCGTTCGCCGGCGAGCAAGCAGTTAGGATCGCCCTTAATCTGATCGAAAGACAGCAAACGCACCACGGGGTAGGTCTTCGCGACACGGGCGACCTCGGCGGCAGCCTCCTCGTCGGTTAGATTGGCCTCGTGATTATTGAGCATAGGGGGCCCTTTCAGTAGTTTTGCTTGGTAGCAGTGGGTGCCAAATGTTACAAGGGTAGCACCTTGTCGATGCAGGTACACACGTGAATACCGTTTCTTTTTCATGAGTTGGCGGACGGTAGGGTTGAAGCCGCAGACGTTGGATTTTGAGCACCTTTGTTAACACAGCCGAAACGTCTACGAAAGAAGCCCGTTTGATGATTCGGCCGCTAGAGCCCTAGGACGCCACGGACGGCCTGGGCAGCCGCTGCCGGACGATCGCGCAGCCCGTTATGCGCGCCGGGAACTACTGCGAGCGGACAGTCCAAGAGCTCAGCTGCTGTCCTCGTGCCCGCCTCGCGGGGCGTGCCAATCGAGAGCTCGCCCAAAAACACGGCGGCCACCGTTTTCGATGCGCGGACGCGATCCCAATCGGGAACGCAGGTCATAATGATCCCGTATTCGTTTGCCATAAAGCTGCGGCCGTTGCGCAGGGCATGCTTGGCTTCCGCCTCGGTTGTCTTGGGAGCTTGAGAATCCGAATCACCGATGGCACTCAGGAAGGCTCTTAATGCCCTCGAGACCTTTCCCGCAGCAATCATCTCGAGCAAAACCGGGGCCGTGCCCAGGCCAGCGCCCTCGTTTGTCACGGCGGGTTCGTGCAGCATCGCGCGCGAGACAATGGCCGGGTTTGTACGGAGAAGCTCCAGGGTCACCAGCGTACCGGCGCTGTGCGCGAGGACATTTGCCGGGGCGCCGACATGCTCGATAACGGCCTGCAGGTCGGCGGCCTGGGCGGCGAGGTCGTAGCGCCCGTCCGCGGCATCGCCGCTCTCGCCGCAACCGCGGCGGTCGTAGGCAATTACGCGATAGCCGCAGGCGAGCTCGCGGGCGATCCCGTCAAAAAATGTGCCGTCGACGCAAGCGCCGTGCACGCACACCAAGGCAGGCGCATCCGACGGCACGCCCG
>UQYE01000007.1:0-45881 GCA_900545145.1 uncultured Collinsella sp.
CCTCCATCTCTGCTTCTGCCGGCGCCGACGTGCTGTGCTCGCCCGTCAAGGGCAAGGTCATCAAGATGGCCGACGTGCCCGATCCCGTCTTTGGCGGCGAGGTCCTGGGCAAGGGCTGCGCCGTGTGGCCCGAGGACGATCTGGTCTACGCTCCCTGCGACGGCAAGGTGACCGTCACCATGGGCCACGCCGTGGGTCTGCAGTCCGATAGCGGCATCGAGGTTCTGGTGCATGTTGGCGTCGATACCGTCAACATGAACGGCGATGGCTTCGAGGGCTTCGTCAAGGCCGACGACGTCGTAAAGGCTGGCCAGCCCATGCTCAAGATCGACCGCGCCAAGATCGCCGCTGCCGGCTACAAGGACTGCGTCGTCGTTGCTGTGTCCAACACCGCCGAGTTTGCCGATGTCGAACTCGCCGTCGAGGCTGACTCTGCTGTCGCCGCCGGCGATGCCATCGTCAAGGTCGTCCGCAAGTAGTCTGCGGCAACATAAGGGTGTTTTGGGGTGGTCGGGTTATCCGGCCGCCCTTTTTTATTGCAATGCGGCGGAACGTTTTATTGCGCGTTGGGCGGACCGGTAAACCGTTCGGACGTTAAATCGAGCCGACTGCGCCTTTGCTTTGCCGAGGGGTGTTCGTTATCGGCTAGTATGGCCTTATTGTTACGACGTGCACCGCGTCGGGAAGCGCGGTGCCGCTTGTTGGGAGGAATGTCATGAAGAAGAAGCTGCTGCTTGCGCCCCTGATGGCTGTTCTGGTCGCGTGCGTGGTTGTGCTTTCCGGCTGCGGAGGTCCTTCGGTTGAGGAGCTCATCACCGAGGATCTTACGACGCAGTTTGACGAGGTCAAGAACGGCGGCGACGACTTCCTCGCCGGCCTGGAAGAGGCCTCGGGCGACGAGTTCGAGCAGCTGGGCATCGATCCCAAGGAGTACGCCAAGAGCTATCTCGAGGGTTTTGACTACAAGATCGGTGACGTGACGGTCGACGAGGACAAGGGCACCGCAACTGCCGAGGTCACCATCACCTGCAAGTCCATGAACCAGATCGTTGAGGATTTTGCCACCCAGTATCAGGAGAAGGTCGCCGCGCTCGATTCGATGCCTTCCGATGACGAGCTGTACAAGATGGCCGGTCAGGTTATGGTCGATGTGACCAAGGCTGCTAAGACCAAGGACACCAAGGTCACCTTCAAGTATTCCTGCAATGACGACGGCGAGTGGTCTGCCGACGATTCCGCAACCAACGAGATGATGAATGCCATGATGAGCTAGGGGAGTTACGGCGTTTTACCAAACGCCGTAACTGCTCGACGCTGCGCGGGCGCTAGAGCGACAACTTGTCATTCAAAGAGGACGGCATGACCAGAAGGTCTATGCCGTCCTCTTTTCATGCCAATTTGTTCGCTCTGGTGGGCGCTCGCTGTCGTTGCCAAAACATCGGGATACTCATTGGGGACAGACTTAAATGAGTAGTCATTGGGGATGTTCTTGTTTGGCTAGTCGTTTAAGGACGTCCCCAACGACTGCATAACGTGAGAGTGGATAATTTCCCGGTTTGGGCCTGTATTCGAGCTCAAAGTGGGAGATTATCCACTCTCGTCTATTAAGTGTCCGAAAATCCGCGCTCGTTTCGATTCCGCCTACATTTGTAGGAACAGTTCGTGGAGGCGGGTGTCTTCGTCGAGCTCGGGGTGGAAGGTGACGCCGAGCTGGTTGCCTTGGCGGGCGGCGACGATGCGACCGTCGACTTCGGCTAGGGCCTCAGTGTCGCCGTGCACTTCGACGATGCGGGGCGCGCGGATAAACGTCAGCGGCACCTCACCGTCGATACCGTCTACCTGCCCCTTGGTGCGAAAGCTGCCGAGCTGTCTGCCGTAAGCATTGCGCTCAACGAGCACATCCATGGTTGCCAAGCGCGGCGTCCCCTTATCGTCGTGGGCGGCAAGATCGCGCGCCAACAGAATCAAGCCGGCGCAGGTGCCCAGGACGGGCATGCCCTCAACAATGCGGGTGCGAAGCTCATCGAGCATACCAAGCTCGGCAAGTAACTTGCCCTGAACGGTAGACTCGCCGCCGGGAAGTACCAGACGGCCAAAGTCCTGCTTCAAATCAGCCGCCTGCCTCAGCTCAATACAACGTGCGCCCAGCTCGGATAGTCTTGTCTCGTGCTCGGCAAAAGCGCCTTGGACCGCCAGCACGGCGACCGTCTGGCCTGCATAATCGCTCATGTGAGATCCTTTCTGCTGGACTAGCGTCCGCGCTCCTCCATGATGATCTCGATCTCGTCAGCGTTGATACCGACCATGGCCTCGCCCAGGTCCTCAGAAAGCTCGGCAATGAGCTTGGCGTCGGTGAAGTTTGCCACAGCCTTAACGATGGCGGCGGCGCGTTTGGCGGGGTCGCCGCTCTTAAAGATGCCCGAGCCGACAAAGACGCCCTCGGCACCCAGCTGCATCATCAGCGCGGCGTCCGCGGGGGTTGCTACACCGCCGGCGGCAAAGTTCACCACGGGAAGCTTGCCCGTGGCATGGACCTCGCGCACAAGCTCGACTGGAACTTGCAGTTGCTTAGCTGCCTCAAAGAGCTCGTCATCGCGCAGAGCAGCAACGTCGCGGATTTGCTTTTGAATCTTGCGCATGTGGCGCACGGCTTGGACGACGTCGCCCGTGCCCGGCTCGCCCTTGGTGCGAATCATTGTGGCGCCCTCGGCAACACGGCGCAGCGCCTCGCCCAGATCGCGGGCGCCGCAGACAAACGGCACGTCAAACTGGGTCTTGTCGATGTGATAGACATCATCGGCGGGGGAGAGGACCTCGGATTCGTCGATGTAGTCGATTTCGATGGCCTGCAGGATCTGCGCCTCGACAATGTGGCCGATGCGGCACTTGGCCATAACGGGGATGGAGACAGCTTTTTGGATGCCCTTGATCATCTTGGGATCACTCATGCGCGAGACGCCGCCTGCGGCGCGGATGTCGGCCGGGATGCGCTCGAGCGCCATGACGGCGCAGGCGCCCGCCTCCTCGGCGATGCGTGCTTGCTCGGGCGTGATGACGTCCATGATGACGCCGCCCTTGAGCATCTGCGCGAGCTCGCGATTGAGTTTGACGCGATCGGTCTTGCTGGTCTGTTCTGCCATGGTTGCTCCCTTGGTTGGCATGTACATTGCTTGACGGAACATCCTATCGGGGAGCTGGGTATGGCGAAATACTCAGTTTTCGAGATAATAACAAGGTCAGACTAATGTCAGATTGAATGATTCGATAAGGTCAGGTGATAGACCCATGCTTGACTACAATTTGGAAAATCGCGGCGAAGCATCGCTTTATGAGTATGTTTACCAGCAAATTCGCGATGATATCGTAGCTGGACGCATTACGGCGGGGGAGCATCTGCCGTCTAAGCGCGCCTTTGCGAGTCATCTGGGTATCAGTGTCATTACCATCGAGAATGCATATAGCCAGTTGCTTGCCGAGGGCTATATTTGCTCAATGCCGCGTCGTGGCTACTACGCTTGCGAACTTCCGGATGCACCGGTTTTGGCTTCGGCTGCGGAGGGCATCGACCGAGATGCCGTCTCTGTGGGCCCCAGCGCGTATGATGTCAACGGACAGGTCGAGCGATTCGATGCGCTCTCTCCTTCCGCTTTGGAGGCGGCGCGGCTTTGGCAAAGCGCGCTACGGGCGACGCTGGCATCCGAAGACGAACGCGAAATCTTTTCGACCGCGCCGGCACAGGGCACCGCTCGGCTACGATGCGCAATTGCTCACCATCTGCGCGGGACAAGGGGCATGAATGTCGACCCCGACAACATCGTTATCGGTGCGGGCGCCCAGCTGCTCGATACCATGTTGGTTCAGTTGCTTGGCGCGGACAAGGTGTATGCCGTCGAGGATCCAGGCTATTTGCGCTTGACGCGCATCTATCAGGCCATGGGTTGCGAAGTGCGGCATGTCCCGTTGGATGCTGAGGGCGTGGACTTGAGCGCGCTGCAGAAAACCAGGACCGATGTCCTTCATCTGATGCCGTCTCATCAGTATCCGACCGGTCTTGTGACGAGCATTGCGCGTCGCTATGCGCTGCTGAGCTGGGCCGCCGAGCGACCAGGTCGGTATCTCATCGAAGATGACTTTGATTGTGAGTTTCGCCTTGCCGGCAAGCCGATTCCCGCGCTCGCGTCGATCGATGCCGCCCAGTCGGTTATCTACACCAACACGTTTTCGAAGAGCCTTTCATCGGCGTTGCGTTTGGCGTACATGGTGCTGCCCGATGAGCTAATGGAGAGGTTTAGGCGCAACCTTGGTTTCTACGCCTCGTCGGTAAGTTCTGTTGATCAGGTTGCCTTGGCGCGTTTGCTGGAATCGGGTGATTACGAGCGACATGTGAACCGCGTGCGCGTTCGTGCTCGCGAGGCGCGTGATGGCCTGGCGGCGCTTGTACGGAAGGCATTTCCGGCAGGGGGAGTCTCGATCGAGTATGCAGACGCGGGCCTTTACTGTATCGTGGTTGCGGAGCGTGGAACGGGCGGAAGCACTTTTGCACGGGCCCTCACGCGCTCGAGCATCCCTTTTATCGATATCGGTGACTGTTTTTGGTGTGCCGATGGCGCATCTGTCCCTGAAAACTCAACTCAAATTCTTGTTCAGTATGACGATCTGAGTCCAAAAGTACTAACTACCTTGGAATTGCAGCTAATGGGGGGCACTCTGCAACCTAAGTGAGTAGACTTTTAGCACTTTGGCGACCAGGCAGTTTTGTAACAAGCTATCTACCTGCGGTTTTGAAAAGCAGGATGACCGGCCTGCTCGGGATGTTCAAAAAAGTCTACTCACTTGCCGCGCAAAGCTCCTGCATGAGAAAAAATGGGGTTTTCAACAGGGCTTCGTCCAGCTCTCGGCAAGCTTTTGGCCAGTTGGGGAGGGCTGTTGAAAACTTGGCAGTCCGTTCGGCGCCATTTTTGGTGCGTTCGCGCCAATGCGTGACTGACTGGGTTGAAATTCGTGTTTTCCTGTGCCTATGAAGGATCTACTTTGTGACATATCAGCTTTTAGGTACTGGCGTTTGCCTCCTCAAGTCCGCGCTTTGTGTCCGCCGCTTCCACGACCGGAAGAAGACCGGCAGCGATATGATCTCGCCCGCAACCCGACGGCTGCGGTCGCGCTCGGTTTTCCGTTGTATACATTGGTTCGGACGAGAAACAAACGGACTTGTCCTGCCAGCATTAGGCAGCGGCTGTTTCTTGGTGAGCTTCCCAGGGAATCCGTGCTGGAAACGGAGCATGGGGTTTTGATTACGTCTCCTCTACTGACGGCATTCATCATGTTGCGGCATCTGACGGATCTTCAGCTTCTTTTGGTATTGGCGGAGATGTGTGGCTTGTTTGCGGTGTGTGCCCTGCCGGCGGCACTTGAGGCGGAGCTTTCGCGTGCAATTGATTCGGGCGCGATTTCGACAACGTTCGGTTGGGTGCGCTGCCCGTCCGAGGACGGCACCGCCTCAAATTTATGGCGTCGAGACGCTTTGGTTTTGGGCGGAGACCTTGACCGTTTTTGTTCAGATGTTTGCGGGATGCGTTACGGCAATAGATTTATAGCGGTATCGCAACTCGTTCCATTGGGCGCCGCGTCGCCTTTTGAGGTCGAGGCGTATTTGCTACTTGCACTGCCGCGATCCCTGGGAGGAGAAGGTTTTTGCGGCATAGAGCTCAATGTTGAAGTGATGCTAAGCACAAGTGCTCGAGCGATTGTGGGAAAGTCCCGTGTATATATCGACCTACTTCTTTCTTCGCTGGACGGCAGGCGACAGGTGGCCATTGAATGTCAGGGAAAGGCCTCGCACGGACGCACAGGGGATGGCTTGCGTGACGCTGACCGCATGACGGCCCTTCAGGCCATGGGCTACGATGTACTTCTCCTGACGCACAGACAGATATCCGATGAGGGTAGATTCCACGCGATCGTTAAGGCCGTATGCAGGATGCTCGATGCTGAATATCGTGATAAAAGCTCAGATGAGCAAAGGGCTGAGACATTACTCCGGTCTGAACTGTTCGTTGACTGGACAAAATTGGGAGTAATTGACGGAAAGATGCCCGTTAGACACAAAACAGCTCGATCGTGGACGGCTGCGGTTCTAAGTGAGTAGGCTTTTGGCACTTTGGTGACCAGGCCGTTTTGTAACAAGGCATTTACCTGCGGCTTTATAAAGTGATATGGATGGCCTGCTCGGCAAGTTCAAAAAAGTCTACTCACTTAGTTTTTGACGAGAAGCCGATGCCGAAGGCGGTCCTATTTCAGGGCGTTAACAAGTTCGTGAGGCACGAAAAAGGCCCGAACCAATACGGTCCGGGCCTCATCGAGCTAGAGGTTATGTCTCAAGCGGTTGGCTTAGCCAAAGTAGCGCTTGAGCAGGCCGGCGAAAGCCTTGCCGTGGCGGGCCTCGTCGCGAGCCATCTCGTGCACGGTGTCGTGAATGGCATCAAGGCCAGCGGCCTTGGCGCGCTTGGCAAGATCGGTCTTGCCGGCGGTGGCGCCGTTTTCGGCCTCAACGCGCATCTCGAGGTTCTTCTTGGTGGAGTCGGTTACGACCTCGCCCAGGAGCTCAGCAAACTTGGCGGCGTGCTCGGCCTCCTCGTGGGCAGCCTTCTCCCAGTACAGGCCGATCTCGGGATAGCCCTCGCGATGAGCGACGCGAGCCATGGCCAGGTACATACCGACCTCGGAGCACTCGCCCTCAAAGTTGGCGCGCAGATCGGCAACGATGTCCTCGGAGACACCCTCCATCTTGGCGACGCCCACGACGTGCTCGGCAGCCCACTCGAGCTGACCCTCTTCCTGCTTCAGGAAACGAGAACCGGGAACGCCGCACTGGGGGCACTTGAAGTCCTCGGGCAGCTGGTCGCCGTCGAACTCTTCCACATAACCGCAAACGGGGCAAACAAACTTCATGATTCGATCCTTTCGATCGATGGCGATTGTGCGCTCGTCCGGTCCCGTAAGGGCCCTCTCCGGACGTGCGTCTTGACGAGTTCTATTATCCATAAATGCAACCAAATGTGAAGCCTATTAGGAATGATTTTTAATAAAATAATTTTGGGCATGTGAAGATGTTGATTGATTAACGATTGCCAGGCCGCTCGAGACCTCCGCTGAGTACAATCGGTCGAGCAAATGTTGACCTATCAACAAATGAAGGAGTTTCCTTTATGCATCTAGCCCGTCGTGCCTGGTGCCGAACATATCAGACGGTTTTTCGCATCGCATTGCCGATCCTGCCCTATACCGAGCCGCGCATTTTGGAGCATGCCGAGGACGTGCCCGCGGTGCTTCAAAAGCGCTCGATACAGCGGGTTCTTATCGTGACGGATCCCGGTATTGCCCGTCTGGGGCTCACGGCGCCGCTCGAGACGGCGCTCGCGTCCAAGGGAATTGGCGTTACGGTCTATGCCGAAACGCGTGCGAACCCCACGGTCTCAAACGTGGAGGAAGCGGCGTCCCTGTATCGCGAGAGCGCCTGCCAGGCCATTATCGGCTTTGGCGGCGGTTCGGCCATGGACTGTGCCAAGGGCGTGGGCGCACGCATCGCACAGCCAAATAAGCCCATCAACAAGATGCGCGGCCTGTTGCGCGTCCACCGTCTCCTGCCGCTGCTCATCGCCGTCCCCACCACGGCGGGCACGGGAAGCGAGGTCACGCTTGCAGCGGTCATTACCGATGACGAGACGCACTACAAGTACCCCATTAACGACTTTGTGCTGATCCCGCGCTTTGCGGTACACGACCCCGAGTTTACACGTGGCCTGCCCGCCTCCATTACGGGGCAGACGGGTATGGATGCCCTGACGCATGCCGTCGAGGCCTTTATCGGCCGTAGCACCACGCCCTACACGCGCAAGATGGCGCGCCAGGCGGTGCAGCTCATCCACGACAATTTGCTCGAGGCCTATGAGTATGGCGACGACATACGTGCGCGTCGCAATATGCTTTCGGCGGCGTATAAGGCGGGCGTTGCGTTTACCCGCTCCTATGTGGGATACGTTCACGCCATCGCGCACAGTCTGGGCGGCCGATACGGAATTCCGCACGGTTTGGCCAACGCGATCATCCTGCCGCACATGCTTCGCGTTTATGGTGACGCCGCCGCCCCCATGCTTGCCGATCTTGCTCGCATGGCAGGCATTGCGCCGGCTAACGCGCAGGACAGTCTTGCGGCCGAGGCATTTATCGATTGGGTCGATCGCATGAACGTTGCCCTGGGTATCCCCAAATATGTGACAGGCATTCGCCGCTCCGACATTCCCGAAATGGCGGCACATGCCGACGCCGAGGCCAATCCGCTATACCCCGTTCCGCTTTTAATGGACCGCTTGGAGCTCGAGCGTATGTACGAGGTCGTCGCGGGTGGTATGTTTGAGGACGAGAACTAGGAGGGTGCCATGAACACCGAGGAAATTGCGCGCATCGTCGGCGATCAGCGCGCCTACTTTAAGACGCACGCCACGTTTGATGTCGACGCTCGCCGCCGTGCGCTCGTGCGCCTGCGTGATGCGGTTCGTGCGCACGAGGCCGATATCGTCCATGCGCTCAAGACCGATTTGGGAAAGTCGCATGACGAGGCGTATATGTGCGAGATCGGCACGTCGCTTTCCGAGATTCGCCATCAGATCGCGCATGTGGCTCGATGGAGCCGCCCGCGCCTGCGTCCGTGTGACCTTGCCAACGCCGTGAGTGTGTGCAAAACGCAAGCCGTGCCCTATGGCGTCACGCTCATCATGGCTCCATGGAACTATCCGTTTTTGTTGACGCTCGAGCCACTCGCCGGCGCCCTTGCCGCGGGCAATACTGTGGTCATCAAGCCGAGCGCCTATGCTCCTGCATCGAGCGCGGTGCTCAAGCAAATCTGCGAAGAGGCATTTGATCCGCGCCTGGTGACGGTTGTCGAGGGCGGGCGGGCCGAAAACGAAGCGCTACTCGATGAGTGCTGGGACAAGATATTCTTTACCGGTAGCGTTCCGGTCGGCAAACTCGTCATGGAGCGCGCAAGTAAAAACCTGACGCCCGTGACGCTTGAGCTGGGTGGAAAGAGTCCCTGCATCGTGGACGCGACGGCAAACTTAAAGGTCGCGGCGCGGCGCATCGCTTTTGGTAAATGGCTCAACGTGGGGCAGACCTGCGTGGCGCCCGACTACCTGTTGGTCGATACGCGCGTGCACGACGAGCTGCTGGGCCTTATCAAGGAGGAGGTCCGCCGTATGTTTGGCGAGCATCCGCTCGACAACGAGGATTGCGGCCATATCGTTAACGCCAAGCATTTTGCGCGCGTGCGCGGGCTGATCGACTCCGATAAGGTTGTGCTGGGAGGCACGGCGCGCGAGTCGTCGCTCAAGATTGAGCCGACGATTTTGGACGGCGTAGCCCCCGATGACGCCGTGATGCAGGAGGAGATCTTTGGCCCGATTTTACCGGTGCTGACGTTTGAGAGCTTAGACGAGGCCGAAACGTTTATTACGGATCGTCCGACGCCACTGGCCCTGTATATCTTTAGCCAGGACCGTGCGGCTCAGCAACGCTTTGTGCGTTACGTGCCCTTTGGCGGCGGCTGCGTCAACGACACGATTATGCACTTGGCTACGAGCCATATGGGCTTTGGCGGCATGGGAGCGAGCGGTATGGGGCAGTACCATGGACGCGAGAGCTTCGATACGTTTAGCCACAAGAAGAGCATCGTGAACAAGGCAACGTGGCTGGACGTGCCATTCCGCTATGCCCCGTATGCGAGCTGGAAGCACAAGTTCGTGCGCATGTTTGTGCATTAGAATCGATGATATAGAGGCAAGCAAAATGGCCGCCCCCGCGCAAGCGAAGGTGGCGGCTTCTCACGCCTAGGCGCTGGGGTGCGGGGCGTTCTGATGGCAATGCGCAGGGGCGGCGCGGTGAATCGGTGCTAGAATACGGGACGACCGCAGCAAAGGGGAGATTATGCATATGTTCGAGACCTACATGGACTGATGACGCTCAGGTTGTCTTGTTTGGTTTCCATATGCATGAGGGGTTTGCTATGTCCCGTCTTCTTTCTCCATCGCACCGTTTGGTTGCGGTAAATTTCTTTATTCAGCTTGCATTTCAGTCGACGTATTTTGTCGGCATCATTGGCTGCGGCACCTACGTTCTCGGGGCCGGCGCATTTGAGACGTCCGCCCTCGTGTTTGGACTCAACCTGGTGCTCATCTTTGCAACGTTTTGCGCCGGCGCACTTGTGGACTCCTTGGGCCCGCGTCATGTGCTTCTAGCCGTTTGCGTCCTGCTTTGCGCATCGGGCGTTTTTGGCCTTGTAGCTCCCGTGTCCTATCCCGCGCTTGCGCTACTCGCCATCTCTGCCGGGTTGCTGTTTGGCGCGGGGACCACGGCCATGGACGCCTATCCGCGCTTTTTGACGGAGGCGCCCGAGGAGCTTTTGCGCATAAACGGCCTCAACAATATCGCGACAAGTGTCGCGGTGATCGTTGGACCTGCCCTTGGAGGCGTTATCGCCTCGGCCTTTTCCAACCAAGGGGTGTTTTTCCTGCTCGCGGCAGCACCTGTTCCCGCTTTGCTGCTTGTGGCCTCGTTGCGTGAAGGCACTGCTGTTCAGGGCGTCGACAAGCCGGAGTCTCGCGATGGGGCGACGGGCTTGCGATCGCTTTGGGAGGGCGTTATTGTCACGGCGGCCGATGTCGACCTGCGTCTGATTTTTCTCATGGGCTTTATGGGTTTCTTTGCCTACGGGGCGTTCGATTCGCTCGAGTCGCTGTTCTACCGCGATGTTCTCTGCGTGGGTGCGGAGTGGATGGGATGGCTGTCGGCCATCGCCGGCATCGGCGGAACGCTGGGGTCGTACCTGATCATGCGCGTGCCGTCGGGATGCATCAGGCTGGAGCTTCTGGCGGCGATGCTGCTGGTGACGGGCGTGGGCTCCGTTGTGTATGTGGGTACCGCCCATGTTGCCGTTGCTGCGGTGGGGCAGCTTGTCTGCGGCATCGGTTTTGGCGCCATGGGACCGGTGCGCGTCACGCTCACCCAGCGCTTGAGCGACCCTGCCAAGGTGGGGCGCGTGCTGGGCGTGATGCGCGTGGGCCTCAACGGCGCCGGCGTGCTGCCGCTGATTGTGGCTCCGTTTTTGGCCGATGCCTTTGGCGTGCAGGGAGTACTTGTTGGCGCAAGCCTGGCAACGGCCGCTATCGCCTGCACGTTTTGGGCAATCGCCCGGCATCGGGGCTAGACTCGCGGTGTCCCACTTGCTTTGCTGAATAAGTAGTATGGCGTGCCAATTTTGTGCAATAGAACCGATAGCATGGGGATAAACAAAGTGGCCGCCCCACGTAAGCGAAGACGGCCACTTCTCACGATGAAAACGTGTATCGGAGTTGGCAAGACCCGCGGCAACGGGTGCCATCCGTGTTCCTATCTTATCCGCAAGCGTTGCGGCAAGCGATTGAAGGACGCAGACAGGATGTATTTGTGTCCGCACGGACCCGTAGACTTCTCGATAAGGTTACTTGCCGGTTTATTCGGCCGTTAGAGGAGCTGCCATGTACGAGCCTTCACGTGTTCTTCTGTCATTTTATATCGCAGGATTTCAGTATGCCGACGGCGCTTTGGTCCTGGGCAATCTTAAAGCGGGCGATAAGCTGGCGCTGTGTGCCGAGCGCGATAATCCCCATGACCCCGAGGCAGTTGCGATCTAATATGGCAAGACCAAACTTGGCTACGTTCCGGGAAACGAGGTCGGCCCACTGTCCTTGATGATGTATTACGGCCACGAGGACGTATTTGAGGCCCGTGTGCAACAGGTTGCCCCCGAGCGCAGCCCGTGGCATCAGGTGCGCGTTGGGCTCTATGTGGTGGATGCTCGCTAGTCGGCAATGGAGGCTGCCATGTTTGACGACGACCTGTTCGATTTGACGGACGATCCGTTTGAGTGGGATATGCTGCTCGATGACGATGAGTTGGAACAGGATCGTATGAAGCGGCAGGACAAGAAAACTCAGAGTGACGCTTCGAAAAAGCAAGACAAGCGCCGCCGCAGACTGTTCGGCGGGCTCTTTGAATAACCGCCGCATCGCTGCGTCTGTATACTTAGCACGAGTTGAACACGTTGCGAAATGAGGACAGAGACGATGATGTGGTTTACCGCCGACCTGCACCTGGGCGATACGAATATCTTGCACGATATGGATCGGCCGTTTGATTCGGTCGAGGAGATGAACCGCAAGGTCATCGATGCCATCAATGAGTGCGTGGCTGTGGACGACCGCCTCTATATCTTGGGAGACTTTACCTATCGTTTGCCCCTGGCGGAGGCGGTGCGCCTGCGCGGGCGCATCGAATGCCGGAACGTGACGCTCATCCGCGGTAACCATGACGGCGATTGGGAAGATCCCGACGTGCCGCAGATTTGGGAAGACGTGCGCGATTATCTGGAGATTGCCCCAGGCTATGCCAAGGGCCATCGCCTGGTTATGAGCCACTACCCCATGCTCAGCTGGAACGGAAAGGCGCGTGGCGCCATCATGCTGCACGGGCATATCCACAGCAGGGGAGACCGCACCAACTCGCGCAACCGCGATCGCGAGCGCCCTATCTTTCGCTACGATGTCGGTCTCGATGCCAATGACTACAAGCCCGTAAGCCGCGATCAGATTCTTAGCTTCTTTGGGTTATAGGGCGCCAGAGTCACCACAAAGGGGACAGTCGCCTTTGTGGTGGTTCTGGCGCCGTTGCCATTATGGCAGCGGCGCCTTTTTTGTCCGTGCGGCGCGGTAGAGTGTAGGCGGTTGAAATTTGCGTCCATCGAGGAGCTGCCATGAACGAGATCAAGTGCCCGCATTGCGGTGAAGTTTTTAAGGTCGATGCGTCCGGTTATGCGGATATCGTCAAGCAGGTGCGCGACGCCGAGTTCTCGCGCGACCTGGACGAGCGTGTGAAGGCTGTTCAGCGCGAGGGCGAGCAGGCGCTGGAGCTTGAGCGCTCGCGCTCGACGGCTGCCTTGCAAAAGGCAGAGTCTCAGCGCGACGCTCAGCTTGTCGAGCAGAAGAACGCTGCAGCTCAGCAGCTGGCACAAGAGGTTGCCAAGCGCGACGCTGAGCTTGCCGAGCTGCGCGCCAAGCTCGAAGGCGCTGCCGCAGAGCGCGAGAGTGCAAGTCAGCGCGCGGCGGTTGAGGCCCGTTCCGATGCTCAAAAGGAGAATGCCGAGCTTCAGCGCGAGATCGACAATTTACGTGCGCAGTTGGAGCGCAAAGATGATGAAGCCAGGCTTGCCGAGGCGGCGGCACGCAATGCTGCTCAAAACGACCTGTCCGCGCGCGACGCTCAGATTGCCGAGCTGCAGGCCAGGATCGCCGCGGCGGACAAGGCCCAGGAGATGGCGCTTGCCGCTGCCGCGGCAGAGTCGCAGCGTGAGCTCGATGCCGCTCGCAGCGAGGCCGAGCGCGCGCTTACTGACTATCGCGCGAAGGTGCAAGAGAAGTTTTCCGCCGCAAAGGCTCAGTCCGAGCAAGAGGCCGAGGGCCTGCGTGCCCAGCTGCGCGAGCAGGAACTGATGGCAAAAATGAACCTGTCAGAGGCGGTCGCCGCGGCGGAGCGAGAGCGCGATGAGGCACGTGCCAAA
The DNA here is from genome assembly GCA_900545145.1 of uncultured Collinsella sp. Taxonomy (GTDB): domain Bacteria; phylum Actinomycetota; class Coriobacteriia; order Coriobacteriales; family Coriobacteriaceae; genus Collinsella. Next base: position 13,646 of record UQYE01000007.1, read on the forward strand.
CTGACGAGCGAGCTGGCGGTGCGCGATTCTCGCGAGGAGCAAGCCAAGGCGGCACACGAGCTCGAGCTTGCGCAGGCCAAGCGCGCGAGCGATGACCTGATTCGCTACAAGGATGAAGAGATTGAGCGCCTTAAGGACATGAAGGTTCGCCTGTCCACCAAGATGGTGGGCGAGTCGCTCGAGCAGCACTGCGAGACCGAGTTTAACCGTCTGCGCATGACGGCGTTTCCCAATGCGTACTTCGAGAAAGATAACGATGCATCCGAGGGCACCAAGGGAGACTTCATTTTCTGTGAGTGCGACGCGAGCGGCAACGAGGTCATTTCGATTATGTTCGAGATGAAAAACGAGAACGACGAGACCGCGACCAAGCATAAAAACGAGGACTTCTTTAAGAAACTCGATCACGATCGTCGCCAGAAAGGCTGTGAGTACGCGGTGCTCTGCACGCTGCTCGAGCCCGAGAGCGAGCTTTACAACGCGGGAATCGTGGACGTGAGCTATCGCTACGAGAAGATGTATGTGATCCGCCCGCAGTTTTTCATTCCCATGATTACGCTTCTTCGCAACGCCGCCATGGGTTCGCTGCGCTATAAGCAGGAGCTAGCGGAGTACAAACAGCAGAATATCGACGTTACGAACTTCGAAGCCAAGATGGAAAAGTTCAAGAATGATTTCGGCCGCAACTACGAGATTGCGAGCCGCAAGTTCCAAACAGCAATCGATGAGATCGACAAGACGATTAGCCATCTGCAGAAAACCAAGGAGGCGTTGCTGTCCTCCGAGAACAACCTGCGCCTAGCCAACAAGAAAGCCGACGATCTTACCATTCGCAAGCTCACGTGGGGCAACAAGACCATGAAGGCGGCGTTTGACGAGGCGCGCGGGACTGCGTCAGAGACAAACGATGAGCCAGCCGAGGCGGATTCGTATGAGATCGAGGATGCCGAGTAAGGTATAGCGGATAGTGCAAAAGCGGGGCCGCTGGCGAAATTGCCAACGGCCCCGTTTCGTTTCGGTATGTTCGGCTAGTCCTCGAGCAGGTCCTCGATAAAGCCGACACGGTAGTTTTTGAAAATGACCTCGCCACCGTCTTGCGTGGCGTCCAGATCGACATCGCCCATGATGCCAAAATCGTGGTCGCCATCCTCGTCGGCAAAGATCTGGTGCACGTGCCATACGTGCGCGGTCTTCTCGTCGGACTCGTCAATGGAAAACATCGCGGCGCTGCGGGCATCTCCGTCGGTGAGGATTTCCTCGTGCTGCTCATGGTAGGCATCGAGCGCCTTTTGCCAGCGAATCTCGCTCATGCCCCAGTCGTCGTCGAGTTCGCCCAGGTCGCGAACGTGCTCGCGGGCGGCAAGGGTCACGCGGCGGAAGAGCGCATTGCGCACCAGCAGCGTGCAGCCGCGGCGGTCCGCCACGACCTCGTCGATGCCCTGTGGCGGCGCGGCATCGAGGGCTGCCGGGTTGCCGGCGTTCTCCCACTCGTCCACCAGGCTCGAGTCGACCGAGCGCACCACAAAGCCCAGCCACGAGATAATGTCGCGCAGGCGCTCGTCGCGCTTCTCGATGGGTACGGTGCGGTCGAGAGAACGGTAAGCCTCTGCCAGGTAGCGCAGCAAAATGCCCTCGGAGCGGGCGATGCCGAGCTTTTGAATGTAGCCCTTAAAATCGCTCGCGCTTTCCAACATATCGCGCAGGACGCTCTTGGGGGAGAGCTGGTAGTCGTTTGCCCAGGGCACTTCCTGGCAGTACTTGTCAAAGGCGGCATCGAGCAGGTCCTCGAGCGGCTTTTCGTACGTGACGTCCTGAATGCGCTCCAGGCGCTCCTCGTATTCGACGCCGTCGGCCTTCATCTCGGCCATGGCGCGGTCGCGCGCGGCGCGCTCCTGTGCGCGCAATACCTGCTTGGGATCCTCGAGCGTTGCCTCGACCATCGAGATCAGATCCATGGTATAGGTCTCGCTCTCGGGATCGAGCAGCTCCAACGCGGCAAGCAAAAACGGCGAGAGCGGCTGGTCGAGCGCAAAGTCCTCGGGCAGGTCGACCGTCAGCGCGTAGTCGATGTCCGGCGCGGCATCAGCCGGAGCGTCGGGTGCGGGCGGTACCTCGGTGCGCACGACGACGCCGGAGTCGATGAGCGTGGCGAAGATTTCGTCGGCGCGAACCTCGAGCTTGGCCTTTTCTTCGGGGGTCTGCAGGCTTGTCTCGATGAGGTCGTGCACGCGGGCGCGAGCGTCACCGCCCTGCTCGACCACGCTAATCACCATGGAGTGTGTGATGCGAAGGCGCGGCTTGAGCGTTTCGGGCTGCGTCTCGATCAGGCGCTCAAAGGTCTGCTTGTTCCAGGTGACAAAGCCCTCGGGGGCCTTCTTCTTTTTAATCTTGCGGAGCTTCTTGGGGTCGTCACCCGCCTTGGCCATGAGCTTGGCGTTCTCGATCTCGTGCTCGGGTGCCTCGGCAATCACCATGCCCTCGGTATCGAAGCCCGAGCGGCCGGCGCGACCGGCAATCTGATGAAACTCGCGGGCGCGCAGACGACGCATCTTGTAGCCGTCGAACTTGGTGAGCGCGGTGAGCACCACAGTATGGATGGGCACGTTGATACCGACGCCGAGCGTATCGGTGCCGCAGATGACGGGCAACAGGCCCTGTTGTGCCAAGCGCTCGACCAGCAGACGATAGCGCGGCAACATGCCAGCATGGTGCACGCCGACGCCGCATCCGAGCAAGCGCTTAAGAATCTTGCCAAAGGCCGTCGAGAAGCTCGTGTCCTTGGCCGCCTCCTTGATGGCCTCGCGCTGCTCCTTGCTGGCAATACCAAAGTTGGCGAGGGATTGCGCCGTCGCAAGTGCGGCGTCCTGGCTAAAGTGCACGATGTAGAGCGGGGCCTCGCCGCGGCGCATTGCGAGCTCGACCGTGCCCTCGAGGGAGGTCGTCACATAGTCATAACTCAGCGGAACCGGACGCGGGGCGTCGACAACCAAGTCGCAGGTTGCGCCGGTGTGCTCCTCAAGTGAGGCGGCGATCGCGGTGACATCGCCGAGTGTGGCGCTCATGAGCATGAATTGCGTGTGAGGCAGGGTGAGCAGCGGCACCTGCCAGGCCCAACCGCGATCAGGGTCGGCAAAGTAGTGGAACTCGTCCATGGCGACGCAGCCAACATCGGCATCTTCGCCCTCGCGCAGTGCGTCGTTGGCAAGGATCTCTGCCGTGCAGCAGATGACGGGCGCCTTGGTGTTGATATGCGTGTCGCCGGTGATCATACCGACGTTATCGCGGCCGAGCACCTGTACCAGATCGAAGAACTTTTCGCTGACCAGGGCCTTGATAGGGGCCGTGTAATAGCAACGTTTGCCCTGCGCCATGCCCATAAAGAGCATGCCCAGCGCGACAAGCGACTTGCCCGATCCGGTCGGTGTTCCCAAAATGACATGGTCACCGGCGGCTAGATCCATGAGGGCCTCTTCTTGGTGATCCCACAGCTCAATGCCGCGATTGCTCGTCCATTCAAAGAAGCGTTCGAAGGCCTGATCGGGCGTGAGCCACGGTTCGGGCTCACTGCCGTCTTCGGGCTCCCACCAGGTGGGGGAGAGCGCGCCGAGCGAGCCGAACTCGGCCTCGGTTCCCGTGCCGCCCGAGAATGAGCTGGCGGCGCCGGCGCCCGAGACGGTGCTGGCGGCGGTATCTGTCGTGGTCTGTGCCATGTGGTTGCTTTCTCTCGCGTTTGTCCGCCATCCATTATGGCGTAGCGGCGGCGCGGAGTGCTAGCGCGCGGGAAAATGCAGGAAATGGGCGTTCTGCCCAGCCGTTTGGTGCAGTCGCCAGCTAAGTGAGTAGACTTTTTGCGATATCGCGAGCACATGGTTTTTACGCAAGGTCTCTACCTGCGGTTTTAGTTTTTGCCATACGGGTTGTGCTCGGCTGTTGTCAAAAAGTCTACTCACTTAGGTTTGAGGGCCGTTCGTCGGCGCCTATTTGCGCTTGGTTGTCAACGCCGCGGCCATCAAAAGCCCTAGGACTCCTGCGGCAGGCGCTTTTTGCCTTTACGGGCGCGGTTTTTAAAGTTCTCGACGGCTTCTTCCATGCCCAGAGGCACATAGGTGAGCTCGTCGAGGTTATCGGGCAGGTAGCAGGCAAGACTTTGCTCCTGCATGTGACCCGCCGTGAGCACATCGTCACTGGGATGTGCGCCGGGTGTGGCGCAAATGCCATAGACGACGGCACCCATCTCGCGCGTGCGGCGCTCGTATTCGGTCTCGGGGTGCTTGGGATGGTCGCGGCGGACGTCGTCGCTTACCCAAAGCGTGTCGTAGCCGGCCGCAGCAAACTGCCCCAAGGCGTAGTCGCGCAATGGCTTACTGTCGGTTCGCAGCGTGACGGTGGCACCGGCTGAAAAGAGCGGACGGTACAGCATTAGGTGGTCGACATGGACGAGTCGCTTTTTGGCGTACTTGGCCTTGGGCTGCGGCGTGGGAAAGTTGATGGTGATGGCATCGAGCTCGCCTGCGGCAAATAGCTGCGGCAGCGATGCGGCACCTCGGGGCAGGACGAGTGCGTTGGACAGCCCCTGCTCGCAGATTTTCTGTGCGGCATAGGCGATGCAGATGGGCTCCTGGTCCATACCGATAAAGAGCGTGTCGGGCTCACGGCGAGCTTGCTCAACCAGATAGGTGCCTTTGCCGCAGCCCAGATCCAGATGAAGGCGGGTGAAGGGTGCGCCGCCGGCTGGCGCGCAGGCTTCGCGCCAATTCCCGGCATAGGCCTCGGGGTTCGTCTCAATCGCATTGGTGTAGCGCTCCAGGCGCTCCTCGAGTACAAAGTTCTTAGGCGTGCGAACGTGGACGGCTCCCATGAGGCTCCTTGGTCATAAATGCGAAACGCATGGCTGCGCGTTTCGGCGATGCGTTGGAAGAAGGTGGGCATAGTTTGCCCGAAAGATGCGGCGCGGCTCGGCGGCGCGTCGTCGGTGCCTACAGACGCTTGAGAATCACATAACGGTTGAGCTCGCCGCTACGGCCGTCGGCGTGGAAACGCTCGAGCTCGCGTACGGGAACCTCGCCGCTCTTGTAGAACGTACGAACGCCGCGCACCAGGTCGGTGATCTGTTGATCGTCAAAGTGGTGGCAGTAGCGGTAGGCATGGCGGTCGTTTTGCCAACCAATGAGGTGGTCGCCGGCTTCAAACTGCGCGGAATCGTAACCCTCAAACGGCGGGGTGAGTTCGGCGCGGGCTTCGGCGCGAACGGCCTTGCGCGCCATGCGCTCGTCGTTCATAAACTCCCAAAAGCTGATGGCGATGATGCCGCCCGGGCGTGTCTGGCGCACCAGGGTGTCGAGCACGCGTACGCGGTACTCGCACGACGGCACGTGGTGCATAAAGCCAAAGCAGACCGAGATATCGGCGAGCGGGGCGTCGAAAAGCACGTCGGGTGTCTCGGCGGGGTTGAGCTTCATAAGGGCGTCGAGCACGTCGAGTTCCTGGAAGTGCAGGTTGGGAATGCGCAGGGCGTGGCCATGTGCATCGATGGCCAGGTCTTGGCACGAGTCGACGCCATAGAACTCGAAGGGGCAGCTGGCATCTGCCGAGGGGTTTGCGCCGTCGACGCCCTTGGCGGCAAGTGCCCCGCCGGCGGCAAAGTTCTCGAATCGCATATTGCCGCAGGCAAGGTCGAAGACGCGGACGGGATGCTCGATCGTGGCCACATCGAGCTGCTCAAGCGCGATGTCCATGGTGCGCACCCAGCCGGGCCACGGGGCTTGGCGCGTATCGGAAAAGGAAGTGGAGTGCTCGCGATAGAACGTATTGTTGAGCTGGATGAGCGATGATGCGAAATCGCGGTTCACGGCGCGGAACTCCCTCCGATGGCGGTGCGGAATAAACAGTACGACCATACTACCGTTAACGCCGCAACGGGGACAACCGAGCTGTGGGTCATTGCTTTGTTTGGACACATTTCCGCAGCTCATATGTGCCCGCAACCGCTGGTTGTCAAAAATCTCACTAGAATAGGTGGCATGATTTTGGCGGTGGCGGATAGATTTTTAACTGTGCAAGGCGCCTTAAGAACAGCAACGGTCCGGCGGCACGGCTGGCAAAAGCATAGGAGGAACCATGAATGTAGAAACTGCGCAGCGGCTCGCCGACCTTCGCCGCAGCAAGGGCTTTAGCCAAGAAGGGTTGGCGCGAAAGCTGGGTCTGTCGCGCCAAGCGGTCAGTAAATGGGAGCGCGCGGAGAGCTCGCCCGATACCGAGAACCTGATCTCGCTTGCCAAGCTCTATGGCGTGAGTCTGGACGAGCTGCTCAATCCGAGCGACGAGATCGAGGACGATATCGAATTTGAGAACGAGGACCGCGCCCGCCAGCGCGAGGCCGAGGCGGCGGAACGCGCCCGTACCCACGAGGCGGCGGCACGCGCAACCGAGGCGGCAACGCAGGCAAGTGATGCGGCTGCCAAGGCGGCGCAAGCTGCAAGCTGGAGCGCGCAGGCGGCTAACGCCGCGACGGCGCAGGTGACGGGCACCGGTGCGGTCAATCCGACTCCGGTGAAAGGTCCGTTCCAGTCGTTTCCGTATTGGGCCGTGTGCTGGCTGTTGTTCTTTTTGCTGATGTTCCTGTTTGGTGGCGGCCCCTTTGCTGCACTGATTTTCTTTACGATCCCCATCTATCACTGGGTGGCGCGTGCGCTCGATGGCGACTGGGCACGCGGGGATATTCAGGTTGGTCCGGCGCCGGTGGCAGTTAGGGCTCAGGATGTTTCCGTTGCGGTTGATACTGACGTGGCTACCGCGACCAGCGCTGAGCCGAGTGTCAAAGAGGGTGATGAATGATGAAGCTCTCGCGTGAGTCTAAGGTGCGCCTGGGCGTTGGCATCGGGGCGTTTGTGCTCATTATCGGGCTTGTCTTTGGCGCTTCGCGGCTATTGGCTCATTCCGATATTGTGCGTACGACCGGTATTCTATCTGGCCATTTGTCTGATTTTGACGATATGTTTGACGAGGACGATTCCTTGAATAGCGGTAACTATTCCGCTCGGCCTCAGCAGCTTTCGAGCACGACTTTTGATGCCGATGAGTTCCGCTACCTCGATTTCGATATCAATGCGGCTTCGGTGGACGTCAAGGTTGTTGATGGCAACAAGGCTCGCGTTATCGAGCGGGGACGCGTTGCCAAGGGTATGGATGCCTCCAAGGCCGCGACGCAAAACATCGCATCCGTCGAGGACTCGACGCTCAAGGTTTCCCAGTTTGGAAGTGATGACGGTAAGGCAATCGATCGCTCAGTTACGGTCGAGCTGCCGCGCCGTGTTGCCGAACATCTGAAGGGGATCAACGCGCACGTGGGCTCGGGTGATCTGCAGCTTGCCGGTGTCATCTGTGATGGTTTTGACCTTTTCCTGGGTGCGGGAGATGTAGAGTTTACGGGCAGCGTGACTGATGCGCTCAGTGCTGAGGTCGGTTCGGGCGATGTGACGTTCGAGCTCTACCAGGCCCCCGCGAAGTCGATGGACGTAAGCGTGGACTCGGGCGATGTGGAGATATCGGTTCCGAACTCTACGGGCTTTAAGGCGAGCCTCACCGTGGGCAGCGGCGACTTCGAGAGCGATTTCCTTCCGCTTGGCTACGACGGCGAGACCATTTTGAATCTTGAATTCGACAACGGTGATAAATCTGCCACGTATCGTTTTAAGGTCGGTTCGGGCGACATGTCGTTTGATTCGGAGTGACATGCGGTTTTCGGAGACCCGCAAACGTAGCCGCGCTGTTTGATGAAGGCGCCGAAGCCGAGATTGGCTTCGGCGCCTTTGCCTTTACAATGGGGACATGGAACAGATTATCTTGAACATACTTGAGGCCCTGCGTCGCGGCGAGACCGTGGACGACAAGGCGCTCGTCAAACTGATACATGCCGAGGCGCGCCGTGAGGGTGCCGACAAACGCGATTTGGCCAAGCGCCGTCTGCTGCCGTTCTATCAGCGGGTGAAGCGCGAGGAGCCGGCTCGGTGGGCTGCGTGGAATGTCGATTCCGATCTGGAACGCCAACTGCTGCAGGTGCTGCGCATGAAGCCGCGCCGCACGGCTTCGGGCGTGGCGACCATTACCGTTATCACCAAGCCCTGGCCATGCTCGGGCGATTGCCTATTTTGTCCCAACGATCTGCGCATGCCCAAGAGCTATCTGCACGCTGAGCCGGCGTGTGCCCGTGCGGAGCAAAACTGCTTCGATCCGTATCTGCAGGTGAGCGCTCGTCTGACCGCGCTTTCGCAGATGGGGCATGCGACCGACAAGATAGAGCTCATCGTGCTCGGTGGTACCTGGAGCGACTATCCGCAAGGGTATCAGGCATGGTTTATGTCGGAGCTCTTCCGTGCGCTCAATGACGATGCCGTCGCCGGCGTGGCGGCAAACCCCATGTTGGCGCGTCCGGGCATCAGCCGTGCCGAGGCAGGGCGCCTGCTCGATGATGCTCCCGCCGATGCCCTGCCGCCGGTGGTAACAGAGCGCCGCGAGCGCTATCGGGCTGCCGACATTGCGACAGACGAGGCCAAGCTCGCTGCCGGCGTTGCCGACGAGCAGGGGCGTGTGGATGCTGCCGTGGGCGGCTATAACCGCGCGGTGCGTTGTCTGTACGGCCCCGGCACGCCGTGGGGCGAGGTCGCCGAGTGGCAGGCGGCAACGATGGAGGAGCTTGAGCAGCAGCAACGCATCAACGAGACGGCGAAGCATCGCGTGGTGGGACTCGTTATCGAGACGCGCCCCGATGCTGTAACGCCGCAGGCGCTCACGCTCATCCGTCGTCTGGGCTGTACCAAGATCCAGATGGGCATCCAGAGCCTCGACCAGCATCTGCTCGATATCAACGAGCGTCGCATTTCGGTGGCGCAGATCGAGCGCGCGTTTTCGCTTGCGCGCCTGTTTGGCTTTAAGATCCATGCGCATTTTATGCTCAACTTGCTGGGCGCCACGCCCGAGGGTGACAAGCGCGACTACGAGCGCTTTATGACCGAGGGCGCCTTTATGCCCGACGAGGTCAAGGTCTACCCGTGCGCGCTCATCGAGGGTTCGCGCCTGGTGGGCTGTTACGAGCGTGGCGAGTGGCGCCCCTATACCGAGGAAGAGCTGCTCGACGTACTGGCCGATGACATCGTGGTGACGCCGGCGTTCTGCCGCATCAGCCGCATGATTCGCGACTTTAGCTCCGACGACATTATGGTGGGCAACAAGAAGCCCAACCTGCGTCAGCTCGTTGAGAACCGCCTGGCTGCTCGGGGTGACGGTGCGACGGTGCGTGAGATTCGCTATCGCGAGATCAGCACGGCGGGTGCCGACCTGGGCGAGTTGACCCTTGACGAAGAAGTGACGTACGAGACGCCGGTGACGCACGAGCGCTTTTTGCAGTGGGTGACGCCGCAGGGCAAGATTGCGGGCTTTTTGCGGCTGTCGCTGCCCGATCGCGCATTTGTTGCCGCGCATGCGGACGAGTTGCCGACGACGCCGGACGAGGCGATGATTCGCGAGGTGCACGTGTATGGCATGGCGGCGCGCGTGGGGGATCAAGGCCAGGCAGCCCAGCACCATGGGCTGGGACGGTCGCTGGTGGAGTGTGCGTGCCATATTGCTCGGGACGCGGGCTATGCGCGCATCAACGTGATCAGCGCGATTGGTACGCGCGAGTACTATCGTCATTTGGGTTTTTACGATCATGGCCTTTATCTGCAAAAGGAGCTCTAAATGAACAAGCCGAGTGTTTCTGCTGGCGTCGTTGCCGGCGTTGCTCTGGGAGCCGCGGCGCTTGGTGCGGCCGCCGTCGCTGTTCGTGCTGCCTGTCTGCAGGTTGCGCGAACCCGCAATGGGTTGGCGCGTGTGAAACGCGTGCACGATGAGGGCGGCGATGAGATTCGCGTGTTGGTGCAAGGCGGCGTCTACCAAAGCGCAAGCTACGTTGGCGAACGTTGGGCGGAGCCCGTCTTTGCGTACTATCGTGCATTTGACGATGTGTTTGAGGCCGAGGGCGCAATGCGCGACGCGTATGGTCATGGTATCGACCGCATGCTTATGCTGGGTGGCGGCGGGTTTGCCTATCCCAAGTTCGCGCTGATGTCGCACGAGGGCTTGCGCATGGACGTCGTCGAGTATGACGGAGAGATTACGCGCCTGGCGCGCCGCTGGTTCTACCTGGACGAGTTGGAGCGCACGGTGGGCGATCGCCTGCGAGTGATTACCGCTGAGGCTCGCTCGTATCTGGGTGTGACGAGCGTGGGCCATCGTCGCTACGACGTGGTCGTGAGCGATTGCTTTGGCGGTGCCGAGCCCGTTCGCGAGCTGGCGACCGTTGAGGCGCTGCGCCTGGTGCGGGGCAGCCTGAACCCCGGGGGTATCTACGTGGCCAATATCGTGAGCGCAAACGAGGGGAGCGATGTGGCGTTCCTTCGCGACTGCGCTGCCACGGCACTCGAGGTATTCGTCCACGCCTGGGTGGTCCCATGTGGCGATGCGAAGTTCGGCGGCGAGGAAAACTACCTGCTCATCGCCAGCGACGGCGACTACGCCTTTGCCGAAGCCGTGCCCTTCGACACCGACTTCCTCGGCACTGCTCTCCACGACTAGCCTATTGGGAATAGTCAGTCCCGTCTTATGTGTGGTCGCGCCAGCTGAGGACGCGCTGCTTCATGCCCTCGATGTCGAGCACGCCTTCGGCAAAGCCCTTGCGCACGAGCTCTTCGGGAACAAACTCGTCGTAGCGGTCAAAGTAAGGCACCTCGCCAGGATAGACGAGCTCGATGGGATCGAAGTCCTTTTCGGCCTCGGCGGCGAGCACCTCAAAGAACGTCTCCTCGTCGGCCTTCATCTTAAACTGCATAAAGTACGGGCGTGACGGATCGAGCCCGCGAAGGCCCAGCTCCGCGGCACATTTAATCTTGAGCATGCGCTCGAGCGCCAAAAAGGCGTAGCTGCCCAGCCAGGGGAAGAGCACCCAGGTATCACCGCCCAGGTTAATGAGCGGCTTGGTTCCCGCCCCCGAAATCTCGGCCGTATGACGAGCCTGCGCCAAGCGGGCCCGTGCGTTACCCATAAGGTACGGATATGTCGCGTGCTCGTTGAGCACCTTGTGCATGCGCTCGAGCACATGCGTGTTAATGTCACCGGGGCAGTCGCCAAAGTAGGCCGGCACACGGCCCTTGACCTGCGTGGCAAAGACGGTATGACGCTTCCAGTCCACTTCCTCGACAATCCAGCAATGGCCTGCGATGGCGATGCGCTCACCGGGCGGTGGGGGATTGACGATCGTGCCCAACTCGGCCGACTCGCTGCGAACAGTGAACTCCTCGTTTTCCTGGAACACGGCGTAGAACTTAAAGTTGTTGATGATGCGCTCGCCCGCGAGACCCACGATGAGCCCGCCGCCTTCGGTGACCTGGATATGGTCGATCTTAATGAGGTGACGTAGCAGCACACGGTAATCGTCTGCCGAGACACGGTGGAAATAGCTGAGCGTGAGCACGCGCTGGGCAAGTTCGGCCGGCGTGAGCTCTCCGGTGCTGGCGAGGGTCGACATGGTCTGGTGATAGAGCAGACTGTAGGGGAGTCGATCGAGCTCGGGCGGTTCGACCCACTTTTCCTCGCGATAGAGTTGTACAAGCGCGATGCCTTGCAGGAGCTTCCACGGAATGGTCTCGGGCATCATCGTGCGCGGCTCGGGTTCTTCCTCGCGCATGACAAACCACATCTCGGGCGGAAGGTCGCGACGGCCTGTGCGCCCCATGCGCTGCAAAAAGGAGCTGACGGTAAACGGCGCGTCAATCTGGAAGGCGCGCTCCAGGCGGCCGATATCGATACCGAGCTCCAGCGTGGAGGTGGTGACGGTTGTCTGCGCCTGCTCCTCGTCGCGCATGAGCTCCTCGGCCGTCTCGCGCAGCGATGCCGAAAGGTTGCCGTGGTGGATGAGAAAGCGGTCGGGCTCGTGTCGACTTTCGCAGTAGCTGCGCAGCATGGAGCACACGGCCTCTGCCTCCTCGCGCGAGTTGGCAAAGACCAGGCACTTGCGCCCGCGCGTATGCTCAAAGATATAGCCCATACCGGGGTCGGCGTTGTCGGGTGCCGTGTCGGTGGGGTTGAGAAGCGCCTGCTCGGCCGCTCGTGGGATGTCGACTTCGCCCTCGGGGGCCGAGGAAGTGCGACGGTCTTTGGGAGCGGCCTTGCCCCGCGCCTGCTCGCGACGTTGACGGCGTTCTTCCTGTGCAAGCTGTCCGCTGTGGCACATGTCTTGTCCGGATGCGGGCAGCGCCGCGGGCGCCGCCGTCTCAATACGCTCGCAAGTAAGCACCTCGGCTTCTTGTGGACCCGTGCCTACGAATCCTCGCTGCTGCGCCTGGGGACCCGAGTTATAGAAGTGCTCCATGGAGATGCGCCACACGCGGCGCGGTTCTTCAAAGCGGGGGATAACGCAGTCGCGCCCCGTTCCCTGTGAGAGAAAGGCACCCGTGCGCTCGGGGTCGCCGATGGTAGCCGAAAGGCCAATGCGGCGAGGTTGCACGCCGGCCATGCGTGAAAGACGCTCGATAAGGCAGAGCGTCTGCCCGCCACGGTCGCCGCGCATGAGCGAGTGGACCTCATCGATGACCACATAGCGTAGGTCGCAAAACATGCGCGGGATCGCCATGTGCTTATGGATTAAGAGTGCTTCGAGTGACTCGGGCGTAATCTGCAAGATACCGCTCGGTTTTTTGATGAGCTTAGCCTTGTGCGATTGCGAGACGTCGCCATGCCAGTGCCAGACAGGGATATCGGCCTCTTCGCAGAGGTCGTTGAGGCGAACGAACTGGTCGTTGATGAGTGCTTTGAGGGGACCAATGTAGAGGGCGCCCACGCTCGCGGGCGGGTTCTCCCAAAACTCGGTCAGGATGGGAAAGAAGGCCGCCTCGGTTTTGCCGGAAGCCGTGGATGCCGTCAGGAGTACGTTGTCCTGCGTGTTAAAGATGGCGTCTGCCGCCGCAACCTGGATAGAGCGCAGACTCTCCCAATCGTGGGAGTAGATGAAGTCTTGGATAAACGGGGCATATCGGTCAAAGGCGTTCATGGGACCTCCTCTCAACAACGGGCTGATCAACGCAACGGGCAACGGCTCGATATCTTGCAACATCGGCGTTTGCCCAGATAAAACCTACCAAAAGAAACCTGTCCATTTTTGGCAGGTTAGATGGTGAACTCGGCGAAATTGCGGTCGCCGCCTGCGGTATCGGTGTCGCCTGTTGCGGTCTCCGGCGCTAGCGTGTCGCCACCGACGCTTTGCAGCAGCTCGGCTACGTTGGCGTCAGGGTTCTGACACAGGATGTCGAGCAGCTCAATAAAGTCGCGGATGACCTCGCGGGGCGTCAGATGCGTGTCGGCCCCCACGCGGCCAAACTCAATCTTGAGGAAGTCCACCAAGTCGTTCTCGGTAAGCGTGGGCGTCCAGCCAAAGTAGCCGGCGTGAATTTGCATGAGCTTTTCGATCAGCACCAGCAGCTCCTCATAGGTGAGTGGCTGCAGGCGGATGATGGGCGCGAGCATGTCCTTAAGGTCTTCGCGCGCAAAGCGGCCCTGAGCGAGTCGACTGCGCAGGGCCTCGTAGGAGAATACGCCACGGCGGCGGTCTTCGATGGAGGTTGGCGTGCCGCCTATGATCATGCCCAGGTACTGCGCCTTGCCCTGAAGCGTGTCGTTGTACATGGTCAGAATCTTCTCGTAGTTGTATTGGCGCGTGATCGCGTTGGGAATCTTGTACAAATTTACGAGCTCGTCGATGAGCACCAGCATACCCTTGTAGCCGCTGCAGACCAAAAAGCGCGCGATGAGCTTAACGTAGTCGTACCAGTCGTCATCGCTGATGATGGTCGAGGAGCCCAACTCGGCGCGTGCCTCACTCTTGGTGCGGTACTCGCCGCGAATCCATTTGGTCACGCGACTCATAGCTTCTTCGTCACCCTCCGAGACGGCCGTGCGGTAGCGGCGGAGCATGCGGACGAAGTCGAAGCCGTGGACCATCTCCTCGAGCGGGGCCAGTTGGGCATTGACGACCGACTCGTCGACGTCGGCACACGAGGCGACCCAGCGATCCAGGATAAGGTTGAGCGCACCGCCCTCGGGGCGCGTCTTGGTCGAAATATTGCGGATGAGCTCGCGATAGGTGGCGAGGCCCTGGCCCTGGCCGCCCTGTAGGCGGCGCTCGGGGGAAAGGTCGGCATCGGCGACCACGAAGCCCTCGCCCATGGCATGCGTTCGGATGGTCTGGAGCAAAAAGCTCTTGCCGGCGCCGTAGCGACCGACTAGGAAACGGAAGCTTGCGCCGCCGTCGGCGATGAGACTCAGGTCGGTGAGCAGGGCGCGGATCTCGACCTCGCGTCCTACGGTGATGTAGGGAAGGCCAATGCGCGGGACAACGCCGCCCTTGAGCGAGTTGAGAATGACGGCGGCGACGCGCTTGGGCACACGGGGTGCTGCGGATGCGGTATCACTCATGGTCTAAGTATCCTCTCACGTCTGCTTCGTAGTCCTCGATAATTTGCGGTCCTGCTGATCCAAATTCAATAACGGTGTCGCCCACCAGGTCAAAGAGCGCTTCGTTGATGCTATCGACGAGCATGTCCTCACTCTTGCCCGACTGTTCCACCGCCGATGCCGTCTGTGCTGCGTTTTGCTCGAGTAGTGCTCGAAGATAGGCGTCTGCGGCGGGATCGAGTGCGGACGCGGTGTCGGCGGGCGCGGGCGTTGGCGCGAGGAGCGGGGCTACGACGCCAAACTGCTCGGTGGAGATTGTCGGCTCGTCGGCTTCGTTGCGCTCCGTGGGCACCGTGACCGCCTCGGCAATCACGTCGGACGCGGGCTTGGCTTCCAGCTGCTCGGAGCCCGCCACGTCAACCTGTGCGGGCGCATCGTCCTCGCGCTCCTCGTCGATCAAAAGCGCCTCGCGCGTTTGCGCGGCGGCGCTCCGAATGTGCCCCAGCTGACTCAGATCGATATCGATCTTGACGGGCTGGTGTGCGGCGTCCCACGAAAGCCATGCCACAATCTCGTCATCGATAATCTTGGCCAGATATTTGGGGACCTTTTCTTCCTTAAGGGGATGGGCGGGGTCCAGCGCCAGGCGCAGGCGTTGGTCGCAGGCGCGCATCATCTCACCGAGCTTGCTACTTTTTTGTCTGCTGCCGTGGATGCGCATGCATTCCCAAAAGCCGTTTTGGCAACGGTAAATATGGATAGGATCTAGGCGGTATTCGCAGTCCTCGTGGCGCTCGGGCGCAAAGAACACGGCCGAGGCAAACATGGTGTAGGGCATGGCCGTCTCCTCCCCAAACAAGCTCGCTACGATGCCGGTCTTTCGGTGCGTGTCATAGTAGCGCGCCATACGGACATACACGGCGCATGCCACGTGGCGCAGGTCGCGATGGTTGTTGCGATCGAGCCGCGAGTTACTTAGGTTATACGTGGAGAGGGCATTGATAGCGGCCATGAGTCGCTCCTCGCGCGCCTCGTCGGGCGGAAGGGGGAGCGTGGGCTCGGAGGTTTTGCGACGCTTAGGGGTCTGGCAGGACGGTGCCGGTGCTGGTACAAGGTCTCGTGCCGCGCACCGCAGCTCGATAAGGGCGTTATCGAACATGACGGTTTTAGAGTCACGAAGCAGCTTGGGGTCGAGCCTGTGGAACACGGCGTAGTCCTGCAGCCACACGCGCGCAAACCGGTCGATGCCGGGCTCGAAGGCGCGATAGACATCCCAAAAAGCCTTGATCTTGTTAAAACCATCGAGCGGGTCATCTACGCCAATGCCGCAGATCAGCTCGTAGAGATACAAGAAGGCAAACGAGGTCGATGTCTCCTCGATATTGCCGCGTCGCACTTGGGCGCGCCAAGTAAAATAGCCGCGCAGCTGTCGATCGCTCATGGCATTGTAGGTGGGAAAGTACGACTTAAAGGTGCCGTTGTAGGGACAGTCGTCCTCAAAGTCGGCCATCAGCAGGCCCTGGCGGTAAAAAAGCTCGGCTTCCGAAAGCCAGCGGCCCGCACCGCCCTTGGGGTCATCCTGCCAGCGCGATATCTCGCGCATTTTACGGTACTGGTCGGGGAGGAAATTCTGCATCTGTCGGCCGGTTTTGAGAATCGGCTCGTCTGCGTAGGTTTCGTTTGAGAAGCGGGCGGACTGATGGGTCCGGGCCTCGGCCATAATGCGCTCGATGAGCATCTTGATGTCCTGGTCGGCCACCGCTCCTCCTCTCGAACGCAGCTACGGTGACCTCATATCATAGCACAGCATCAAACAGATGTTCGAGATACCGCTGCGTTGATAGATTTAGAACAGGAGGGCGTATATGACGGCGATGACGACGGAGGGAAGCATATTGGCCGTGCGGAAGGTCTGAGGACGGATGAGGTTGACGCCGACGCAGAAGATGAGCATGGAGCCTACGAGCGAAAGGCTGTTGAGGGCTGCTGTGGTCATGATGGGGGAGAGCGCGCCGGCAAACAACGTGATCGTCCCCTGGAACACGGCGACGGGCAGGGCGGAGAAGATGCAGCCGCGGCCAAGCGAGGCCGTCATGGTGCAGACGATGATGCAGTCCAGTGCGCCCTTGAGGGCAAGCGTTGACCAGTCGCCGAGCAGGCCGTCCTGGATCGATCCCACAATGGCCATGGCGCCGATGCACACGGTGAGTGAAGTCGAGACAAAAGCGTTGGTGAACTCGTTATCGCCCTCACTGCCAGTCTTGCGCTTGAGCCATTCGCCAAGGTTCTCGATGGCGGCCTCCAAGTTGATGGCCTCGCCGATGAGCGAACCGAGCGCAAATGAGACGATGAGCATGGTGGTACCGGTGGTCGCTAGCGCCTTTCCATCGATGATGAGCATCTTTTGCATGGTGCCGCCCAGGCCGATAAACAGGACGCACAGCCCCGATGCTTTCATGAGCGTGTCTTGGATGCGCGGTGTAATGAAGCGGCCGCCCGCTAATCCCAAAAGACCGCCCGCAACTAAAAGCGCAACGTTGATGATTGTTCCCAAGCCCGGCATGAGCCCTCCTGTATTGATGCCAACGTGGCAATCGTAGCAGAACGAAATGCGAGGCACATCGCGACTCATCTAATACGTTATATAAGTGGTATTAGGAATGATGCGCAGCATTTAAGCCTCAGGTGGTTGTCGGGACATAGGGATAGTAGTCAAAGCGCAGTGTCATAAGCCGCTGTGGGGATTCAATAGCCGCGGCGATGATATTGGCATCGCGGGCGCGATCAAACCCTTCGAGTTCGATCTGATACGAGACGTCTTGCATAATGTCCAGACGTCGCCAGGCTAGGAGTGTGTCACCATCGAATTCCAAGGTTTTGCCTCCGTCTGGGGCAACGGCGTATAGACGCAGTTTAGCGGTGGTTGCAGGGTCGACAACCGTGACCTTTTTAATTTCGTTTCGAGTATTCTTGGCGCCCAACAGGGCGAGCAGTGTTGGGGCCACGACCTCGCCCGATGGCAAAAAGACGACTTCGATGGACTCGGGAAATGCGATGATGGCCGACTTGCGGACGGGCTGATTGGCGGCGGCAACTTCGATGTTCGCAGCGTCGATGACCTCCGTGTGGTCGAGCGCAGCAAGCACGCAGCAGTTACCTTCATCGATTTCTTGAGGATCAGCAAGCCCCAGACTGTCCGCGAGCTCGGGATCGTTTGGATCGGTAGCGGGCTCATTCGGTGCTTCGAAAGAAGCTGGGACGCTGTTTGTCGGCGACGGCGTGTCGCCCGCACCTGCTTCTTTGTCCGCGCTCTCTTCTTGTGTGGTTGCGTTGATGGGTTCGTCGTTTGAGGGGAGCGTCTTGGCGTCAAGCGCGGAGGGGAGAATTCCGATGGCTCCGGATCCGTTCCACTCCATTTCGAGAAGCGCCGGGTCGGCAAGAATGCGTTGCCTGCTTTGCGCGTGGGCATCGATTTCAATAGGGCCTGCCTCTATCCCTCGTGTAAGGCTGAGTGATCCGTCTGACTTCTCGAAATGAGCGTCTGTGTCTTTGGTGCTGACGGCGTAGAACAGCAGGGACGCTTCTCCCGCCGCGACGGCATCGGTGCCGGCTTTGGTCAGCTGCAACGATGCCGTGAATGAGAGGGTGGGCTGCGTGTCGTCTGCATTCGCGGCGGCGCAGCCCAGACATATACCGCCTCCTTTCTCGAAAAACGCATCGTCGAAGACGACCTTCGCTCCGTTCGCCGAGTCATCGACCGAAGCGATATCGATGCGCAACCCCAAATCGCACGGATCGCCATCTGCATCGAGCACAATCGAGCGCCATGTGCAGACGGCGCACCCCGCCTGGGAGCCGTTTGCCTTGTTCGAACGATTGATATCCACGACTATCGAGCCGTCCGTATTACGACGAAGGCATCCCGAGGTTGAGATCGCGGCCTGTGCGATCGAAAAACGCTTGCACGCAATGGCGCTCGACGGATTTGGTGCGGAGCTTAGGGCTGCTGGTAAGGAGTCTGCCATGACGGGAGTCGCCCAAGCGGCGACAGGCGTTCCGGTTGCGAGCGCGCCGCAGAGTGCGACGACGGGCAAAAGGTTCTTCGATGCCATGGGGTCTCCTTAGCTAATTTAGTGCGGCCTGTCCGTGTTTTGTTTCTGGCTGTGTTTGATGTGCAGACCGAGGCCGGCGGTCCCCGCGCCTGCTGCTGTAGCACCTACTGCCAAGAGCCATCGTCTGTCGCCTGTCTGCGCCAACGGTTCCTCGCGGTCGCCGCGGTCGAGCTCCGAGAGGTCGACCGTCACTTGCGTGGCGGCCTGCGCCTGTTCTTGCTGGGCAAAGGCCATGGCTGGCCCAAATGCTAGGATGCTGACGGCGGCGGCCAGGGCGACGGCCTTATGCCGTGTGCGCACCGGGCTCGACCGTCCAGGTGATCGTTGCAACCTGATCGCCTTCGCCGGTTACGCGGAAGATGTCGCGCGTGACGCGGGCGACGTTTCCGCTTGTCTTGAGCTTAATTTTGTCCGTGCCGCCGGCAATGCCCTGGTAGCCCATGTCGAAGGCTGCATTCTTGGAAAGATCGAGGCCCGTCTCCTGCATTGCGGCGCTGGCGTTCTGGAGTGCGCCGTCGGGGCCGACCTTAAAGTCGATGGAATTCTGCGCGGTTCCGGCCTTGGCGTCGGCGGCAATGGTCCAGGTGTTCATGGCGTCGATCTTCATGTTGGTGACATGGATGCCGTAGGCCGAATGATTGTCGATGGTGGTCGCGTCTTCTGAGGGGCCCTGAAGCGTGCCGTCGGCCTTGGCGACGAAGGGAATAACCGTCGGAACTTTGAACTCTACGTTGTCGATCTCGGTCCTGACCATTACTTTCGTGGTTCCAACGCGCCCGGCTGCCAGAGCTGGCGTCGGGGCGGCGCCCATTGCGAGCGCGAGCGCGAGCCCTGCGCCCACGACGAGCGCTCTGGCTCCGTTCATGTTCCTGGTGATGTCCATGGTCGTTCCTTTCTATTCGCCGCGGGCCGTCCCCGCGATGATTGGACGAATGCTGGTGAATTGCGTGCGGTGTCGCGTCGGCCGAAAAAGCTAGTTCTCGGCTTGCTCAACCCGTACCTTGACACGTGTCGGATTGCCGTGGCTGTCGAGGGTCTTGGCATCGAGTGCCTGGATCTCGATGTATGCCTCTCCTTCTTTGATGTCGCCGGCGGGGCACGTCTCGATTGTCTTGCCGGTCTCGACCACACCGGATTCGTACATGGTCTCGTCGTTTTGGATGACGCGGAATCGCTGGGGAAATTTATTGTCTTGGACGTTTTGCACGTTGACGCGCAGCTTGCCGTCCTCCTGTAGCTGAGCGACCGGCGCGACCGAAATCGTCATCATGTTGTCGCGGACGATGGCATCGAGCTCATCTTGGATTTCTTGGCGCGATTTACCCTCTGCCGTCGTGACTGAGGCGCCCGCTTCGGGCACGGGCTGCGACTGCCAGGCGTATAGCCCTACGGCGATGAGGGCGCAGGCGATAGCCAGGCAGACAACGACGAGTTTCTTGCGACGCCCCAGTCCTGCGAGGCGGGGCGGCTTCTTCGCACTCATGCGGCGTCCTTGGTGGTGTAGACACGTGCGAACGTGGACGGGTCCGCTCCAAAGAGCATGTGAAGCATCAGGCGGCGCGAGTAGATGAGCTCGTCAAAGTCGTGAGGGAGCTCGATGTCGTGGATACGCGCGATGTGGTGGGCGAGCGCCGAGAACGACTCGGGGTCGCAGATAACATCGGTGGTGACGTGGTAGACCGCCGTATCGGGGAACGCCTCTTCGTCGAAAGGCAGGAGATAGGGATCGTCGTCGACCTCGATGGCGACGCCGTACTGGGGCCAGTAATATGCCATGGGAACCTCCCTGCTTCTGGGGCCAAAACTTCTATCGGTTTTGGCTGTCGACGCCGACCGTATCAGCCGCTACTTGACCAATTTCTGACCAAATGCTTGACGGATTGACATCTCCGCAGGTAAAAGGTGGAAAAATTACTTCAACTTTTTTCGAGCGACAATCGAGCGGTCGGCGACGGCGGGGCGATATGTGTCAAAAGCATCGTCTGCCGAGGAAGCCTTGCCGTTCGCCGAATTGCACAAACGTAAAAATCGCCAATTATGGAGACGGTTTCGAACACGTCGACGAAACGATGCGGTAACATCTCCCTGCAAACACTGTAGTTAGCTAAAGGGGGAGTTCGCGTGTCTGCAACCATTAAACCCTTCACCGATGAGTTCGAAGAGTATGGCCGCGATGAATCTCGTGCATCGGGCGAAGCATCGAGCATCTCGTTTCCGACAACGGAAGACGAGGTCCGTGCCATTTTGGAAACGCTCCATGCCGAGCGTGTCCCGGTAACGGTTCAGGGCGCCCGAACCGGCCTTGCCGCCGGTGCCGTGCCCCACGGTGGGCATATCCTCAATACTTCCCGTATGAATCGCTACTTGGGCCTTCGCCGCGATGAACAAGGCCAATTTCTGCTGCGCGTGGAGCCGGGCGTTGTGCTCTCGGAGCTGCGTAAGCAGCTGAGCAAGAAGGTACTGCCGACCGCTGGTTGGGACCAGGCATCGCTTGAGGCCTACGAGGAGTTCCAAGAGTCCCCCGAGCAGTTCTTTCCCACCGATCCCACCGAGGCATCTGCCTGTCTGGGTGGCATGGCGGCATGCAACGCCTCCGGCGCCCGCAGCTACGCTTACGGCCCCATGCGCCCACATATCACGGGACTCCACGTCGCGCTGGCTGATGGCGATTTGCTTGAGCTTCAGCGCGGCGAGGCTTTTGCCCAGGGCCGCCACCTGTCGCTCGTGACGGCAGAGGGTCATACATTCGAGCTTGATCTTCCTGACTACACCATGCCCAAGACCAAAAATGCCTCGGGGTATTTTGTTGCGGACGATATGGACGCCATCGATCTTTTTATCGGTGCGTGCGGCACGCTCGGCGTCATTACCGAGCTCGAGATCGCCCTGCAGGCGGCACCTTCGGTCGTATGGGGTGTGAGTTGCTTTTTCGATAGCGAAGACAAGGCCGTGTCCTTTACCGATTCCGTGCGTCCCGTGCTGTCCCATGCCGCCGCTATTGAGTATTTCGATGCTGGCGCCCTGGATATCCTGCGTCGCCAGCGCGAGCAGTCGACAGCGTTTGCCTCGCTGCCGGCGCTCGACGACGAGGCAAAGGTCTGTGTCTACGTGGAGCTCGACTGCGATGACGAGGCGCAGGCGACCGAGGAGCTGTACCGCCTGGGATGGGTGCTGGAGTTTGCGGGCGGCCGCGACGATGCGACATGGGTCGCCCGCACCGAAGTCGATCGCGAGTGCCAGCGGTTCTTCCGCCACGCGGTCCCCGAGAGCGTCAATATGCTCATTGACGAGCGTCGCCGCATCGACCCCACCATTACCAAGCTGGGCTCGGACATGTCGGTGCCCAACGCACGCTTGGACGATGTCATCGGCCTTTATCGCCGCACGTTAGCCGAAAGTGGGCTTGAATCTGCTGCCTGGGGGCACATCGGTAACAACCATCTGCATGTGAACATCCTGCCGCGCGACGCGCAGGACTACCGTCGCGGTGGCGAGCTGTTTGCCCAGTGGGCTGCGGAGGTAACGGCTATGGGCGGTGCCGTTTCTGCCGAGCACGGCGTCGGCAAGATCAAGGCGGGCTTCTTAGAGACGATGTACGGTCACGAGGCCATGGTCGAGTCGGCGCGGCTCAAGCTCCAGCTCGATCCCGACGGGCAGCTGGGTCGCGGCAACCTGTTTTCGGAGAAGCTCTTGGATGAGCTCGTCCAGAAAGGGGGCGCGTGAAGATGAGCGATTTCCATATGGTGGTGTGCGTCAAGGCCGTGCCGGGCAGCACCGAGGTCAAGATGGACCCCAAGACCAATACCATCGTGCGCGATGGCAAGCAGGCGGTCATTAATCCCTTTGATGCGAGCGCTTTGGAATGCGCGCTGGCGCTGAAGGACGACTTTATCGGCTTTGGCATGGATGTGCGCGTGACGGTGGTGTCGATGGGCATCCCCGCGACCGAGTCGCTGCTGCGCGACTGCATCGCTCGAGGCGCCGACGACGCGCTGCTGCTGACCGATCGCGCCTTTGCAGGTGCCGATACCCTGGCGACCACCTATGCTCTCAAATGCGGCATCGAGGCACTCGACGAGGACTTCGACCTGCTCATCTGCGGCAAGATGGCGGTGGATGGCGATACGGCCCAGATTGGTCCCGAGCTTGCTGGTGCCTTTGAGATTCCCTGCGTGACCGACGTGAGCTGCGTGCAAAGCGCGGGCTTTACGACGTGTGGCTCGCTGGCGCTCGTTCACGGATGCGATGCCGGCGAGGAGACGGTGTGTCTTGAGATGCCGTGCGCGATGACGACTGCCAAGGAGATTGGCCAGTTGCGTATGCCGAGTATTGCCGGTATTCGCGCGGCGGAGGAGGCGGACGTGCGCGTGGTCAGTGCCGCCGACGTGAACGCCGACCCCGCGCGTTGCGGTCTTGCCGGATCACCGACGCAGGTCGTGCGCTCGTTTGTGCCCGACCGTGACCAAACGTGCGAGGCCGTTGAGGGAACGGCGTCCGAGCAGGCGGTAAAACTTGCCAAGATTATTGAGGGGATGGCATAGATGAGCGGGCTGATTATCGATAGCGAAGCCTGTATCGGCTGCGGTCGCTGCGTTCGCGCCTGCGCCTCGGGCGGCATTGTGGTGGAGGGTGAGCGCCCCAATCGCTGTGCCCGCGTAACCGACGGCTGTATCCTGTGCGGTGGGTGCGTCGACGCCTGCCCCGTCAACGCCATCTCGATTGAGCGCGACGAGGCCGCCGGCGCGGCAGACCTTGACGCATATCGAGACATCTGGATCTTCGTGCAGACTGACGAGCACGATGCCGTTGCATCCGTGGCCTTCGAGCTCATGGGCAAGGGGCGCGAGCTTGCCGATGCCCGCGGCTGCCGTCTGGTGGCACTGGTCGGCATGAGCCCCGAGGGCTCACTCGGGGACCTGGAGCATCTGATTTGCGCCGGTGCGGACGAAGTTCTGGTCTGTCGTGACGAGCGCCTGCGTCAGAACGACGTGGAGGTCTACGCTCGCTTGATCTGCGATTTGGTAGCCGAGCGCAAACCCGAGGCCATCCTATACGGTGCGACCGCTTTTGGCCGCGAACTGGCACCCGGCGTTGCCGTGCGCTTGCAGACGGGCCTTACGGCTGACTGCACCGTACTTTCGATGGATACGGAGACGGGACTGCTGTAACAGACGCGTCCGGCGTTTGGCGGCAACCTGATGGCCACCATCGTCTGCCCCAATCATCGTCCCCAGATGGCAACGGTTCGTCCCGGCATCTTTAAGGCACCCGACTTTGACTACGGCCGTTCCGGTACGATTACCCAGGTATCGCTTGCGGAAGACGCCAAGGCCCGTGTCGAGATCTCGATTCCCGCTGAGGAGTGGGGACAGCAGGCCTCAATTGCCGATGCCGAGCGCCTGGTCGTGGTGGGTCGCGGCATTGGCTCCAAGAAAAACCTGCCGCTGATGCGAAAGCTCGCCGAGGCTCTGGGAGCCGAGCTTGGCTGCACGCGACCTGTCGTGGAGGCCGGCTGGTTGGAGTATCGCCATCAGATTGGCCAGACGGGCGTATCGGTTTCCCCTAAACTTCTCGTGAGTATCGGTGTTTCGGGCGCCATCCAGCATCTTGCCGGTATCGGTGGGGCGGAGTGCATTATCGCCATCAACGAGGACCCGGATGCCCCCATCTTTGGTGCTGCCCAGTACAAGGTTGTCGGCGATGCCGTCGAGGTCGTCGAGGAGCTGCTGGCCCAGCTTGAGCGCTAGGCGCGCGCCAGCCAGTCGCGCATCTCGCCCTTCAGGCGCTCCCAGGTCGCTTGCGTGGCGGGATCGGTAAAGGGGCACGTAATGCCAAAGGGCGCGTCGAGCAGGCGGTAGATATCACCCTGCTCGCGCGCCAGCGCGCGGCTTGCTGGATAGACGAGCTCAAACATAAAGCAGATGAGTCCCACCAGGTAGTCTGCGGGCTCGTCGCGTTCGTCGCGTGCAACGCAGCGGTGCTCGTCAAAGGCGGTAAGCGCCGGTGTCGAGAAGCGGCTGGCGAGAAACGTGTTCTCATCCACCTTGAGGATGGTGTCGACGGTGCTGTCGGCGATGGTGCGCATAATGTCGATCTTGTCGCCATCGCGTACGATATCGCAGAAGCACCGTGTTCGCTCGTCGAGTTGTGCCGGCAGGCGAAAGTCACTGTGATAGGCGATGCTCGCGCGGATGAGCTCGTCGTGCTCTTCGGTCTCGATAAAATCTCGGATGTTTGTTGTGACAGGCGCGTCGTCGGGGTTCTCGCCAAAGAGGACCCCGACGCCCAACGCCGCATGGCTCATGCTTTCGGCATCCTTAAACGTATCCCAGCGTCGCAGCTGCTCAAAGCGGCCCATATCGTGTAGCAGGCCGCAAAGCCATGCCAGGTCAATATCTTCTGACGACCAGCCCTGTTCGTGTGCCACGGCATCGCATGCCTCGGCAACGTGGTACGTATGCTCGATTTTGAGCGCGATGCGTGGGTTAGTGGCGTCGTAGGCATCGGTGTAGCTTTTGAAGGCCGCGCGCGCCCGGTCTCGATCGATAGCTGTCATAATGACTTCCTAAAAAGTTGTGTCTTTCGATCCGGTGGCAATTGTAGGTGAACTCGGTTGCTGTCGGATGATGATTCTGCCGTATCGCTACATGCGGCTCGGAGACCTTGTCAGGATGAGAAGCGTATGGTGCTCAAAATCGTTAGAACCGTCTGGCCGGTGATGCTTACCTATGTTGCAATAGGCGCGCCGTGCGGAATGATCATGGGGCAGACGGGAATGGAACCCTGGATGGTCTTTGCCCTGAGCAGCACGTTTGTGACGGGCAGCGGCCAGTTTATGATCTGCAACCTGTGGCTGGCGGGCGTGCCTGCAGCATCGATCGTCGCGAGCGTTGCTGCCATCTCCTCGCGCTTTGCGCTTTACTCGGCATCGATCGCGCCGCATCTGACGGGTGCCTCGAAGCGTCAGACGCTGGCTGTTGCCGCGACACTTACCGAGGAGGCATATGGCATCTCGCTTGCCAAGTTGGTTGAAGGGGAGGATTGGGGCCCGCGCGAGTCCTTCGTGCTCAACGTGATTCTCATCGCAACATGGGGCGTTTCGTGTACGATGGGCGCCATCGTAGGCGCCGTTGTCGATGTTCCCACCGCCATTGCAGCCTTTGTCTGCACCTCGCTCTTTATCTGCCTGCTCTTTTCGCAGCGGCTGTCGCGCGGCAACGTTGTCGCGGCGGTTTCGGGCGCGGTGTCCGTCGCCGTATGCAAGTTCTTGGGCCTCACGAATATTGCCGTGCCGGCAAGCGTCGTGGTCGGCATTGCCATTGCGCTGGCGTGCGATGCTGTATTAGACGGAAGAGGTGCCCGCGATGCCCGTTAACGAGTTCTTGGTTCTGTGGCTGTCGTCGTGGGCTGCTATCGCGTTCTTTCGCATCGCGCCGGCGTTTGCCTTGCGCGGGAGAACGCTGTCGCCCCGCATTACCGAGGCCCTGGGTTATATCCCACCCGCTGCCTTTGCCGCGCTGGTCGCCAACGACTTGGTGAGCCCCGGGGCGTTCGACGCGGGACTCTGGCCTGCCTTGGTTCCCTGGATTGCGGCCGCCGGCGTCGTGGTCGTGGCGGTCAAGACAAAATCGATGCTGTGGTGCTGCGTCTCGGGCATCGTACTCTATATTGTCTTGAGCCTTATATAGGGGTGGCGTCGCGGGCGCCGAATCTCGTTCCATCCCAACTCGTCGGATTTTTCACCGAGCTGGTCTATTTCTTCTGGTACCATGGTCAAACTTTACTGTAGCAAAGCGTGACGTGGGCTTTTGTACCCCGTCAGCGGAAATGGGGGTTTCATGGCACAGGAAGCGACCGCCAACGAGCAAAAGAAATTCAAGGTCCCGCGCATCCCGGGCGACATCATGATCTATCCGATGATCGTCGGTCTTTTGCTCAACACCTTCTGCCCGCAGGTTTTTGAGATCGGCGGCTTCTTTACGGCTGCCTGCCGCGGTGGCTCCAATACCATCGTCGCCGCGATCCTGCTGTTTGTGGGCGCCGGCATCAGCTTTAAGTCCACGCCGGGTGCCATCAAGACCGGTATCGTCGTGCTGATCCCCAAGCTGGTCGTCGCAGCGGCTCTCGGCCTGGGCGTGGCATATTTCTTTAACGACAACTTCCTGGGTCTGAGCTCCGTGTCTATCATCGGCGGCATCACGTTTTGCAACATGGCGCTCTATACGGGCATCATGGGCGAGTTCGGCGATGAGTCCGAGCAGGGCGCCGTCGGTATCCTGTTCTTTACGGCTGGCCCCGCCGTCACGATGATCATCCTCGGTGTTTCCGGCCTCGCCAACATTCCCATTGGCACCATTATCGGCTCCATCTTGCCACTCGTTATCGGCATGGTTCTGGGCAACCTGTTCCCGTTTATCAAGAACCTGCTGGTTCCCGGTGCCAATCCCGCGATTGCCGTCATCGGATTTCAGCTCGGTGCGTCCATGAGCCTGTCGAGCTTTATCACCGGCGGTATTTCCGGCATCTTGCTGGGCCTTGTCACGCTGTTTGTCGTCGGTCCCATCACCTTTGCGTTCGAGCGTCTGTGCGGCGGCAATGGCAAGGCCGCTGTGGCTTGCTCCACCATTGCCGGCACGGCTATGACCACGCCGGTTGCTCTTGCTGAGGTCGCGCCGCGCTATGCCGAGCTTGCGCCCACCGCGTATGCGCAGATCGCCACCGCCGTCATCATCACGGCCATCATGGCCCCGATTCTGACCGGCTGGGTCGATAAGAAGTTCTGCCACGGCGAAGAGGATCTGTCGGTCGAAGGCGTCGAGGCTATTGAGGAGGCCGTCGCGACCGACATCGACGGCGAGTAATCGTCGACGCGAGTCAATCAAGCCGGCGTGTGCAATTCGCGCCGTATGGGCGCCCGAACGAGAGCTGTCTTGCAGTGGCGTTCGGGCGCTCTGCTATTATTCCCTATACCCCTGCGGAGTAGGGGTATTTATTGCCCAGGCACGAATCGGGCGATTCTGACCACTTGGATATTGAAGGGATGGCGTCTAGTGGTTAAGGCACTCAAGATTGAGATATTCGTGCTATGCATGATTGTTCTTATCGGGCTTGCCGTGCGAAGTCGTCGCTCCTTGTTCTCGAGTACCCAGCAGCTATTGTTTAGCATGCTTGGCTACACCTCTGCCGCGTACATATTATTCGATATGATCTGGACGCTTTCGGACGGTGTGGACGGCACGTTGGGCATTGCTGCCAACTGGATTTCCAACGCGGTTTCGTTTTCGCTCTTTGCTATCGCGTGTCTCATTTGGTTTATCTATTCCGAGACGGTGCAGGGTTCTCGCCTTTTGACCTCGCGCTATAGGGTGGTGCTTGTAGCGTTGCCTACGGCTCTGGTGGTCGTGCTGGCGTTTACCAGTTACTGGACGCACGCCCTGTTCTATATCGATTCGCAGGGCGTGTATCGTCGCGGTTTTGCCTATATGATCCAGCCCATCGTCAGCTACTGTTACGTTATACATACGTCCCTGCATGCATTTGTGCAATCTCGCAGGGTCGAGAGCCTGCAGACGAAGGCCATCTATCGAACCTTGGCATTTTTCGCCATTCCGGCCCTGGTGGGCGGTACCTTTCAGGTCGTATACTCGGTGCCCGGCCTTTGTGTCGGCATAATGATTAGCATGTTGCTGCTCTACATCATCTACCAGGAGCAGCTCATCTCGACCGACCCGTTGACTGGACTTAACAATCGCAACCGTTTTGAGACCTATATGCTGTCGCTCTTCTCAAATGTGGATCAGGCCGAAGATGTATATCTGCTTATGATGGACGCCGACGGCTTTAAGCAGATTAACGATCGCTATGGGCATGTGGAGGGCGACCACGCTCTTCAGGTCATATCCGCTGCGCTCAAAGAAGTCTGCTCGGCGCCTGGCGGCTTTATCGCACGTTATGGTGGCGATGAGTTCGTGGTGCTCCAAAAGGCAGTGGCGGAACAGGATATCATGCATCTGTGCGCGACAATCAACGATGAGCTCGCGCGCGCCGAGGTTCCGTATCTGTTGCGGATGTCCATCGGCTACGCACGGGTTGGTGATGGCGTCGATACCTGGCAAGACTTGCTTCGCGCTGCCGATGCGGAGCTCTACCGTGTCAAGGCCGAGAAAAAGAAAGCTGGCATCCAGATACGCTAGATAAAGGGGTGCAAGCTTGCGTGCATGGCGGCCCTCGGCTCTCCGATGTACTCCATTAAGCTAAAGTGTGCGAACATCCTCCCTAAAAAGGTGAGCTCGCTAGGCCTTTTTGGGCCTGTTGACGATGATGATGCCGCTGCAGACCAAGAGCAGGGCAACGATGACGGTAACGGGGCTCGTGCCGGCGCCCTCGCCAAGCAGCAGTGCGCTCAGCAGTACGCCAAAGACCGGGTTCATAAACCCAAAGACCGAGACGCGGCTGACGGGGTTGACGGCAAGCAGGCGCGACCACAGCGAGTAGGCGACCGCGGAGATAAGCGCCATGTAGATGATGAGCACGATGGCGGGGACAATCGCCGTGGGGGAGAGCGCGCCACCCATCAAAAAGCCGATGGCGGTGAGGACCAGGCCGCCGACCAAGAACTGCCACCCGGCAAGCAAGACGCCGTCGTGCTTGCGCGAGAAGATGCCGATCAGGCAGGTCGAAAGAGCACCCGAGACAGTGGAGGCTAGGATAAAGCCCTCGCCATCGAGCCTGAAGCCAAAGGTGCCATCTGCGCCCGAGAGGTTGACGAGCGCGACGCCGGCAAAGCCCAGCGCACAGCCAAGCACCTTGGCCGTGTTGAGCTTCTCGGTGTGAAATGCCAGGGCGGCAAAGAGGATTGCGAGGAAGTTGGCGCTGGCCTCGATGATGGAGCTCGACATGGCGCTGGCGCGCGAGAGGCCCAGATAGAAAAAGAAGTACTGCCCGATAGTCTGGAAGAGCGACAAGACAAAGATGGGCTTGATGTCGCGAGCCTGCGGAATGAGGGGGCGGCGTTGGGCCGCACTCATCCCAACGATAACCAGGGCGCCGGCAAGCGTGAAGCGCAAGCCCGCAAAGAGCAGCTGCGAGGCGCTATCGTGCGCCGGGATACCAAAGAGTGCGTAGCCGATCTTGATGCAGGGAAAGGCCGATCCCCAGAGTGCACAGCAAACAAGACAGCCCAGGATGAGTCCAGGCAGGGTGGCGAGATGCGGCTTGCGGCTTTCCATGATGTCCTTCCTGCATGCGCGAAGCAAAAAAGAACCCGCCACCGGATGTGTCGGTGGCGGGTGTTGTTACCCGAAGGGATTGTACCCGATGGGAAAGGTTTAAGCGAAGTAGGCCACGCCGCTCTCAAAGATCGGCATGAACTTATCGCCGGGGACATGCTCGGGCACGTTGCGGTACAGGTTGTCGCCGCGACGCTCGGCATGGCCCATCTTGCCCAGGACGCGGCCGTCGGGGCTCGTGATGCCCTCGATGGCAAGTGCGGAGCCGTTGGGGTTGACGGAAAGGTCCATGCTGGGCTTGCCGTCCTCGCCCACGTACTGCGTGGCGACCTGGCCGTTGGCGATCAGCTGGGCGAGCACCTCGTCGTTGGCGACAAAGCGGCCCTCGCCGTGGCTGATGGCGACGGTGTAGGGGTCGTCCAGGCTGCACTGCGACAGCCACGGGGACAGATTGGACGAGATGCGAGTGCGCACCAGACGGCTCTGGTGACGACCGATGGTGTTAAAGGTCAGCGTGGGCGCATCGGGCGTGGCGTCGACGATGTCGCCGTAGGGCACCAGACCGAGCTTGATCAGGGCCTGGAAGCCGTTGCAGATGCCAAGCATCAGGCCGTCGCGGGCCTTGAGCAGGTCGCGGACTGCCTCGGTGACCTCGGGAGCGCGGAAGAACGCCGTGATGAACTTGGCGGAGCCGTCGGGCTCGTCGCCGCCCGAGAAGCCGCCGGGGATCATGACGATCTGGCTCTCGCGGATGCGGCGGGCAAGCTCGTGGGTGCTCTCGGCGACGGCCTCGGGCGTGAGGTTGTTGATCACGAAGGTGTCGGCCTCGGCGCCGGCTGCGCGGAAGGCACGGGCGCTATCGTACTCGCAGTTGTTGCCGGGGAACACGGGGATGATCACGCGCGGGCGGGCGATCTTGGCGCCGCCGTACACGTGGATGTCCTTGGCGCGGAAGTCGATGGTCTCGACCTCGGCGGTCTCGCCGGCGCTGCGGTAGGCGAAGACGCTCTCGATACCGCTCTCCCAGGCCTCCTGGAGCTCAGAGAGCTCGATGACTTCGGAACCGGTGTCGATGACATAGCCCTCGACGGTGGTGCCCAGGGGCTCGACTACAACGCCGTTGGCAACCTCGGGCAGCTCGGCGTCCTCGGCGAGCTCGACGATAAAGCTGCCGTAGAGCGGGGTGAAGAGGCTCTCCACGTCCACATCCTCGGCAAGCTCGATACCGATCTGGTTGCCGACGCACATCTTAAAGAGGCTCTCGGCACCGCAGCCGTAGCCGGGCGTAGAGACGGCCAGGGCGTCGCCGGTGGCGGTGAGCGCCTCGACGGCGTCAAACGCGGCGAGCAGCTGCTGGGCGTCGGGGCGGTAGTCCTCGCCATAGGTGGCGGGGGCGATGCGCACGACGCGGTGCGTCAGGCCCTTGAACTCGGGGGAGACGGCGCGGGCGGCGCGGCCCACGGCCACGGCGAAGCTGATCAGGGTCGGCGGAACGTTGAGCTCGCCGGCCTCGTCCTCAAACGAGCCGCTCATGGAGTCCTTGCCGCCGATGGCGCCGGCACCCAGGTCGACCTGGGCCATAAGGGCGCCCAGGACGGCTGCCATTGGCTTGCCCCAACGCTCGGCCTCGGTGCGCAGGCGCTCGAAGTACTCCTGGAAGGAGAGGTAGGCGCGCTTGTGCTCAAAGCCGGCGGCCACGAGCTTGGCGATGGACTCGACCACGGACAGGTAGGCGCCCGCAAACTGGTCGGCCTCCATCAGGTAGGGGTTGAAGCCCCATGCCATAGCGCTCGCCGTGGTGGTCTCGCCGTCCACGGGGAACTTGGCAACCATGGCCGAGCTCGGGGTGAGCTGCGTCTTGCCGCCAAAGGGCATGAGCACGGTGGCGGCGCCGATGGTGGAGTCGAAGCGCTCGGAAAGGCCCTTGTTGGAGGCGACGTTGAGGTCGGTGACCAGCGAGGTCATACGCTCGGCAAGCGTGGTGCCGGCCCAGCTGGGCTGCCACACGCTGCGGGCGCACACGTGGGCGACCTGGTGCTTGGGCGCACCGTTGGAGTTGAGGAACTCGCGGGACAGGTCGACGATGGCGACGCCGTTCCAGGCCATGCGCATGCGCGGCTCGGCGGTAACCTCGGCGATAACGGTTGCCTCCAGGTTCTCCTCGGCGGCGTAACCCATGAACTCATCGACGTCACCGTCGGCGACGGCGCAGGCCATACGCTCCTGGGACTCGGAGATAGCGAGCTCGGTGCCGTCCAGGCCGTCGTACTTCTTAGTCACGGTGTCCAGGTCCACGTACAGGCCGTCGGCAAGCTCGCCCACGGCGACCGAGACGCCGCCGGCGCCAAAGTCGTTGCAGCGCTTGATCAGACGGCAGGCGTCGCCGCGGCGGAACAGACGCTGCAGCTTGCGCTC
>UQYE01000008.1:0-44126 GCA_900545145.1 uncultured Collinsella sp.
AAGAGGTTAGGACGACGGTTTTAAGTGCCCCCGATGGCGTAATTCGCCATCGGGGGCATTTATTTATGCCGATTGGGCGCAATATGAGCATCAGATAGGGCTTCGAAGACGGTGCGCGGTGCGCTCCGATGCTGAATACTCCCAAAAATGCACGGCGGAACATGACCCACCTGGCCAAAGCGCTCAAGTTCGGTATTCGGGGACGCCTGCCAATTCGCAATACATACAAGTCACGGCTCCAGTAACCGTTGAACGGGCAAAATCGACCGTTCACCCCATGGTGGTTAGGTGAACGTTCACCTTTTAAGTCGCAATGAATTAGTATAGTGAACGTTCACCTAGAGGATAACGAGCGCATCGTGCGCCCGCTCCGCCAACAAAGGGGTTGTTTGATGAAAAACTTCATGGACGATCAGGATTTCCTGCTGAGCACCAAAACCGGTGAGGAGCTGTTCCACAACTTTGCCGAGGGCATGCCCATCGTTGACTACCACTGCCACATTTCTCCCAAGGAGATCTGGGACGACAAGCGTTTTGAGAACATCACCGAGGTTTGGCTGGGCGGTGACCACTACAAGTGGCGCCTGATGCGTGCCAACGGCGTCGACGAGCGCTTCATTACCGGCGATGCCCCTGCTCGCGAGAAGTTCCAGAAGTGGGCCGAGACCCTGGGCCGTTGTGTGGGCAACCCCGTCTTTGAGTGGAGCCACCTGGAGCTTAAGCGTTACTTTGGCTACGAGGGCGTCCTGAACGGCAAAACCGCTCAGGAGGTCTGGGACCTTGCCAACGCCAAGCTCGCTGAGGCCAGCTTTACCTGCCGCAACCTGATCAAGCAGTCCAACGTCCGCATGATCTGCACTACCGACGACCCCGCCGACAGCTTTGAGTGGCACAAGAAGATTGCCGCCGACGACAGTTTTGACGTTCAGGTCGTTCCCGCCATGCGCCCCGATGCCGCCCTGCGCATCGAGCGTGGCCAGGAGTTCGCCGACTACTGCAAGCATCTCTCCGAGGTTGCTGGCGTTGAGATCAGCGACTTCGAGGGCATGAAGGCTGCCATCTCCAAGCGCTACGACGTTGCCCACGAGCTGGGCTGCCGCGCTTCCGACCACGCGCTCGACTACGTTATGTACGTTCCGGCTACCGCCGACGAGATCGAGACTATCTTTGCCAAGGGCCTTGCCGCCGAGCCGCTTGCCGAGGACGAGGTCCTCAAGTACAAGACGGCCTTTATGCAGTTCGTCGCCGGCGAGTATGTCCGCCTTGGCTGGGCCATGCAGCTGCACTTTGGCTGCAAGCGTGACAACAACCGCGCTATGTTCGCCAAGCTCGGTCCCGACACCGGCTACGACTGCATCTCCAACTACACGCCGTCCGACCAGCTGGCCGATTTCCTCAACTCCATCCAGGAGGCCATGGGTCTGCCCAAGACCATTCTGTACAGCCTGAACCCCATCGACAACACCATGATCGATACCGTGATGGGCTGCTTCCAGGAGGCTCCGACCGCCGGTAAGATCCAGAACGGCTCTGCCTGGTGGTTCAACGACAACGAGATCGGTATGCGCGAGCAGCTCACGGCTCTGGCTAACGAGGGCGTGCTGGGCAACTTTGTGGGCATGCTTACCGATTCCCGCTCCTTCCTGTCCTACCCGCGTCATGAGTACTTCCGTCGCGTGCTGTGCGGCGTGATCGGCGAGTGGGTCGAGCAGGGCAAGTATCCGGCCGACATGGAGCTGCTGGGAGCCATCGTGCGCGACATTAGCTACAACAACGCGGTCCGCTACTTTGGCTTTGACCTGGATACCGTCGAGGCCTAAACCCGCATCGAATCACACCGAACTCGGGAGCGCCGTTGCCACACGCGGCGCCCCCGTTTTGCCTGCACGCTAACAGCAATCTAAGGAGAGACATCGATGGAGAACATCAGCTACGAGACGCTCGAGAAGATCGGCTACAAGGGCTACCTGCTGCCCAAGGACGCGCCCGAGAAGGTTCTGCAGTTTGGCGAGGGCAATTTCCTGCGCGCCTTCGTCGACCGCTTCTTTGACATGGGCAACGAGGCAACCGGCTGGAACGGCAAGGTTGTCATGGTCCAGCCCATCAGCGGTGCCTTTGGCTTTGCCGACGGCATTAACGCTCAGGATGACCTGTACACCGTGCTGGTGCGCGGCAAGGAGAGCGGCAACACGGTCGACGAGTCCCGTGTGATCAGCGCCTGCAGCCGCTGCCTCAATCCGTATCGCGAGGACGACTACCGCGCCATGATGGAGGTCGCCGTCTCCGACGATTTGGAGATTATCGTCTCCAACACCACCGAGGCCGGTATCGCCTACGATCCGTCCTGCAAGGCCGACGACATGCCGCCCGCGAGCTTCCCCGCCAAGCTTGCCCAGGTGCTCCACACCCGCTGGGCCGCCGGCAAGCCGGGCGTCATCGTGCTCGCCTGTGAGCTCATCGATCACAACGGCGAGGAGCTGCTGCGCATCATGAACCAGTACGTGAGCGACTGGGGCTGGGAGGACGAGTTTGCGCAGTGGATGGCCAACGACTGCACCGTCTGCACCACGCTCGTCGACACTATCGTCCCCGGCCGTATCCGCGACCCCAAGGAGTCCGCTGCCGTGGCCGAGCGCCTGGGCTACGAGGATCCCTTCCTGGCCGTGCGCGAGCCCTTCCAGATGTGGGGTATCCAGGGCGATGAGTCGCTCAAGGAGCGTCTGCCCTTCGTGAAGGCCGGCCTGCCGGGCGTCTTTGTGACCCCCGATGTCACCCCGTACAAGAAGCGCAAGGTCCGCATCCTCAACGGCGCCCACACTGCCTTTGTTCCGGGTTCCTGGGTTGCCGGCTTTGACATCGTGCGCGATTGCATGCATGACGAGACCGTTCGCGGCTTCATGAACACCATGCTCTACGACGAGGTCATCCCGACGCTTGCCGCCGATCTTGATGTCGAGGACTGCAAGGCCTTTGCCGCCGCCGTCGAGAACCGCTTCGACAACCCGTTTATCGACCACGCGCTGCTCTCCATTTGCCTCAACTCAACCGCCAAATGGCGTGCTCGCGACCTGCCCACGCTCAAGGACTATGTTGCCGAGACCGGCAACCTGCCCAAGTGCCTGGCGACGAGCCTCGCTACGCTCATTGCCTTCTATACGCAGGAGCTCGTTGCTCGCGAGGGCGATGGCCTGCACCTGCGCCGCGCCGACGGCACCAAGTACACCGCTCAGGACGATGCCTTCGTGCTCGATTTCTACGCCGCCCACGCCGGTGCAGACGATGCCGAGCTGGTGCACGACGTGCTCAGCAACGAGCAGATGTGGGGCGAGGACCTTACGCAGATCGCCGGCCTTGAGGAGTTTGTCGTCAACGCGCTTGCCGTTGTGCGCGCCGAGGGCGCCAAGCAGGCATTTGCCAACGCCCAGGCCTAAATCCTTCTGTGCGCCCGCCGGGCAACTGGCGGGCGCCCGCTGACTTCTGCTCAACCTGTAGGGTTAGGACTCTTTGTAATGAATACTATCCAGATCAATCCGGCCGACAACGTGATCGTCGCGCTGTCGCCGCTTGCCAAGGGCACCGCCGTCGCGGTTCCCGGGGTGGGCGAGGTCGTTGCCGCGGAGGATATTCCGCAGGGCCACAAGATGGCCGTGCGTGCCATTGCGGCGGGGGAGGACGTCGTCAAGTACGGTCTTCCTATCGGTCACGTGACGGGCGACATCCAGCCCGGTCAGTGGCTTCATACGCATAACGTCAAGACCAACCTTTCGGGCGAGGTCGAGTACGCTTACAACCCGACGCATCCGGTCGTTGAGCCGGTTGAGCCCGAGACCTTTATGGGCTTCCGTCGCGCCGATGGCCGCGCCGCCACGCGCAACGAGCTGTGGATCATCCCCACGGTCGGCTGCGTCAACGAGGTCGCACGTGCCATGTGCGAGCAGGCTCAGGATCTGGTCGAGGGCTCGCTGGAGGGCGTTTACTACTTCCCGCATCCCTTTGGCTGCTCGCAGACCGGTGCCGACCATGCCCAGACGCGCCGTCTGCTGGTGGCGCTCTCGCGTCACGCAAACGCTGCGGGTGTGCTGTTCCTGTCCCTCGGTTGCGAAAACTGCACGCACCAGCAGGTACTCGACGAGCTCGGTGACTTTGATCGCGAGCGCGTTCGATTCCTCGCCTGCCAGGATGTAGCCGACGAGCAGGTCGAGGGTCACAAGATCCTGTCCGAGCTTGCCGACCTGGCCAAGCAGGCCAAGCGTGAGCCCATTCCTGCCTCCGAGCTGGTCATTGGCCTTAAGTGCGGCGGCTCTGACGGTCTTTCGGGCATTACCGCCAACCCCACGATCGGTCGCGTGAGCGATATGGTTGTCGCCCGCGGCGGCACGTCGGTGCTCACCGAGGTTCCCGAGATGTTTGGCGCGGAGAGCATTCTGCTCGATCGCTGTGAGAGCCAGGACGTCTTCAATGCCGCCTCCGACATGCTCAACGGCTTTAAGGACTACTTTATCAGCCACGGCGAGGTCGTCTATGAGAACCCGAGCCCCGGCAACAAGGACGGCGGCATTACCACGCTCGAGGACAAGAGCTGCGGCTGCGTGCAAAAGGGCGGATCTGCCCCCATCGTCGACGTGCTGCCGTATGCCGGTCAGGCTACCAAGCATGGCCTGAACATGCTGTGCGGTCCGGGCAACGACATGGTATCCACCACGGCCCTGACGGCTGCCGGCTGCCACGTAATCCTGTTCTCGACCGGCCGCGGCACGCCGTTTGGCGCACCGGCGCCTACACTCAAGGTGTTCACCAACCAGCGTCTGTGCGACCACAAGGCCAACTGGATGGACTTTAACGCCGGCGTGGTGGCTACGGGCGAGCGTACGCTCGATGAGGCTGCCGACGACCTGTATCAGATGGTGCTGGACACGGCGAGCGGCAAGCTTACGAGTGCCGAGCGTCGCGGCTGCCACGAGATCAGCATTTGGAAGGATGGCGTCTGCCTGTAGCGGTAAATGGGTTCGCATAGGGCGCTATTGACCATGGCCCCGTCGGGAGTGTTCCCGGCGGGGCCATGTTTGTTCTGTCTGTTCGGGCGTGTCTTCCTGAGGGTACGGGAGCGGCGAAAACAATAAACGTTCACCTAATCGACCTCAAATTTAAACCCACTCAATACCCATGTAATCGTGATTTTTTTCAAGTCAGATATCCGTTTAACGGCAAAAAACGACCGTTCAAGGATAATATACAAGTGAACGTTCACCTATCATATGCAATCGCGCATAATCTAGCTAAACGTTCACCCTACGAGTGGGCGATATGCAGACAGACATCGGTATGGACTCCAATGTCTTGTTACAAGACAATCGAGAAAAGAGAGGGAGCTCGATGACTAACAAGATCGGTAAAAAGCGCAAGATCACATTTTGGACGCGCTTGGGCTTTGGTATGGGCGGCATGCTCAACTCCGGTGCCCTGAGCTTTACGCACAGCTACATGGTGCTGTTCCTGTCCACGGAGTGCGGTCTGTCCGCAGGCGAGGCTGCGCTGATCAGCTCGTTCGCCATCTATCTCAACGCCATTCTGTGCCCGCTCATGGGCTTTGTGGCCGATAACTTCTACGCTACCAAGATCGGCCGCATCTTTGGCCGCCGCCGTTTCTGGATCTTGCTGGCTATCCCGATGATGGTCGCCGAGCCGCTCATCTTTGTGGCTACGCCGTTTGGTTTCCCGTACTACTTTGTGTTGTACCTGATCTACAACGTCGCGTACACGTTCTGCACCGCCAACCTGTCGCCGCTTACCATCGAGATGACCGATGACTTCAAGGAGCGTACGTACCTCACCGGCTACAAGCACCTCTTTGGTAACGCCGCCGGCTTCCTGATGGCAGCACTCGTCGGCTTTGGCTTTGGCACCTTCGGCGAGACCAACCCGTTCAGCTACTTCATTATTGCTACGATTAACGCTTCGGTCATGGCAATCTCGCTGCTCTGCGTGTACCTGTCCACGTGGGAGCACACCCCCGAGGAGGTCGCTCAGGAGAAGATCGAGAGCGTCGGCGAGGGTATCAAGAAGTTTTTCATCGACGTTATCTCTACCTTCCGCAACAAGTCCTTCCGCAAGGTCCTGTATGCGCAGGTCTCCACGAAGCTCGCCGCTGCCTGCTGGTCTGCGTGCCTGTCCTTCTTCATCGTCTACTGTCTGCAGATTCCTAAGTCCTACGAGTCCGTGATGGAGATGCCCGGCAAGGTCGTCGCTATCGTCTGCACCGCCATCTGGGTCGCCCTCATGGCCAAGAAGGGCTTCCACAAGTCTTGGTACCTGGCAAACGTCGGTTGCGCCGCGTGCATCATCGCCTACAACTACTTCGCCTTTGGTCAGATCAACGGCACCTCCACGGTCGCCATCGCCATGATCGCCTACCCCATCATCTTCGCCATCTGGAAGTTCTTCTACGTTGGCTTCCAGTATCTGCCCGATGTTCTGCTCAACTACATCCCCGATGTCGATGAGCTCATCACCCTGCGTCGTCGCGAGGGCATCTACAGCTCCGCACAGCAGCTCTGCCAGCAGATCGCCCAGGCTGTTGCCGTCAACGTATGGGCTATCGTCCTTGCTGCCTCCGGCTTCATTCAGACCGCCGGCAACAGCGACGCCGTGACCCAGCCCGCCACCGTGCCTCTGTACATTTGCGGCTACATGCTCATCGGCTGCGCCGGCTTCTTCCTGCTCGCGGCCGTCCTTGCCCGCGGCATCAAGATTGACAAGGAGCAGTGCGACATCCTTTGCGACGAGATCCACCGTGTCAAGGAGGGTGGCAAGATGGCCGACGTCAAGCCCGAGGTCAAGGCGCTTTGCGAGGAGCTCTCCGGCTTTAAGTACGAGGACTGCTTCGCCCACAACAATGTTGGCTTCCAGGACGGCAGCGTAATTCCCGCCGAGTAGGGCAGGCGCATCGTCCAAACCACAGGGCCGTGCCACCGGAGATCCACCGGCGGGTACGGCCCTTTTTTAAAAACGACTAGTATGAACTTCTGATTACATTTGAGGGAGAGACCCATGGAGACGAACGTTATCTGGCGCAATGCCCGCGCGGCCGTTATCGAGCTCGACGATGGCGGCTACTTTACCTGTGCCGATACGTGGGAGATCTTTGTCAACGATGAGCCCGCCGGTACCACGAATACGGTCGAGACCTATGTCGATGGCCTGACCCCCGGCAAGCGCAACCTGATCCGCTTTGTCTGCGGCGAGCGCGAGTTGAGCGTAGGCGTCACCACGCCGGCGGAGCCCTTTACCATCAACGTTCGCGACTGCGGAGCCAAGGGCGATGCCGAGCACGATGACACCACCAACATTCAGGCTGCCATCATGGCCTGCCCCAAGGGCGGGCGCGTGCTGATCCCCGCCGGCAACTACCGCATCAAGTCCCTCTTCCTTAAGAGCAATATCAACATCGAGCTTGCCGAGGGCGCGGTGCTGCTGGCCCGTCACGAGCGCGCGGCGCTTGCCTACATTCCGGGCACGGTCACGGGCGACGAGGGCGCCGGGTATGCCGGCACCGACATGCTGCCCCTGGGCCGCTGGGAAGGCGAGAGCTTTTCGACCTACTGTTCGACCTTTACGGGCCTGAGCGTGCACGACGTGTGCATCTATGGCCGCGGCGCCATCGACGGCCAGACCGATTTTGCCGAGGACAACTGGTGGAACAAGGACTTTAAGAACATCTTCCGTCCCGAGGAGGGCCGCGAGGTCGCCCGCCCGCGCATGATCTTCCTGTCCGAGTGCGAAAACGTGAGTCTTGCCGGCTTTACCGTGCGCAACAGCCCGGCGTGGAATATCCATCCCATTCTGTGCGAGCACGTCGATGCCCTGTGCCTGTCCATCGAGGGTCCCAAGAACTCCCACAACACCGACGGTTTCGATCCCGAGAGCTGCGGTTTTGTCCGCATCCTTGGCTGTCAGTTCTCGGTGGGCGACGACTGCATCGCCATCAAGAGCGGCAAACTGGGCATTGAACCCGAGCTCCGTCCCGCCACGCACGACGTGCTGATCTCGCACTGCTACATGCACGACGGCCACGGCGCCGTGGTGCTGGGATCCGAGGCCGCCGGCGGCATCAAGGACCTCACCGTGAGCAAGTGCCTCTTTGAGCGCACCGACCGCGGCCTGCGCGTCAAGACACGCCGCGGACGCGGCAAGGACGCCGTCAACGAGGGCATCACCTTCGAGCACATTCGCATGGATAAGGTGCTCACGCCCTTCGTGGTCAACTCGTTCTACTTCTGCGACAAGGACGGCAAGACCGACTACGTGCAGTCTCGCGAGGCGCTGCCCGTCGACGACCGTACGCCCGGCTTTGGCGCCACGACGTTTTGCGATATCGAGGCCACCAACTGCCATGCGGCCGCGGCCTATATCACGGGCCTTCCCGAGAGCAAGGTGACGCGCCTGACGTTCCAGGATGTCCATGTGACCTTTGCCGCCGATGCCGAGCCCTTTGTGCCGGCCATGGCCTGCGGCGTGGAGCCCATGGTGCGCCAGGGCATCATCGCGCAGAACGTGAAAGTCCTCGACCTGCAGAACGTGCGCATCGAGGGTCAGGATGGCGACGAGCTGCAGCTGCAAAACGTCGACAAGGTTATCCGCGCGTAGGGTAGTGCTCCTGCACAAGTGAATACGGCATGTTGAGGCGTGCGACGGTCGGGTCTGCCCGGCTGTCGCACGCAATCTATAGGTGCCGGCATTGCATGGTGGGTGTTCTGTGACGGAAAGCGTAATGACAGATGAGTGGTAAAGAGCAGCTCTTTGAGGTATCGCTCGAACGCGAAGGCGCGTATCGCAGCATTTCGGCGGCGCTCGAGGCGGCGGAGCGGTGCGTGTCCGATACGACCGTGCCGGTGCGTGTGCTGGTGGCGCCGGGCGAGTATCGCGAGCAGGTCGAAATTCGTCGTCCGCATGTGACGCTCGAGGGCGAGACGGCCGACAGCGTGCGTATCGTGGGAGGCCTGGGTGCCAAGATGCCTTCGGAAGATGGTAGCGGCCAGGATGGAAGACTCGGCACCTTCCGTACGTACACGGTGCTGGTCGATGCCGACGACGTGACGCTTGCGGGTCTAACAATCGAAAACAACGCCGGTGATGGGCGCGAGGTCGGCCAGGCGATTGCCCTGTATGCCGATGGTGACCGCCTGGTTGTCGATGCCTGCTGCATTAAGGGACACCAGGACACGCTCTTTTTGGGGCCGCTGCCGCCGCGCGAGGCCAAGCCGGGCGGCTTTATAGGCCCCAAGCAGTTCGCCCCGCGCCGCGTGGGGCGGCAGTATTTTCGACGTTGCCGGATCGAGGGCGATGTCGACTTTATCTTTGGCGGCGCGCGTGCCTACTTTGAGGGGTGTGAGATTCGCTCGCTCAACCGCGATATGGATGTCAACGGGTATGTAACGGCAGCCTCCACGCCCCAGGGCGAGCCGTACGGATTTGTGTTTCATGGCTGTTCGTTTACAGCCGATGAGGGCATTGCCCCCGAATCGGTCTATCTGGGTCGTCCATGGCGCGAGTGGGCCCAGACCGTTTTGCTCGAATGCTGGCTGGGCCCCATATTTCACTCGAGGGTTGGTGGGATTGGAATAAGCCAGCGGCACATGACGGCACCCTGTATGCCGGCGGTGCCCTGTTTGGCCCGGCGGGTGATACTGCCGCTTGGGTGCCGTGGGCGCATTGCCTGACCGGTCAGGATTCCGAACGCTATGCGCGTGACCGAGTGCTTGCCGGCACGGATGGTTGGGATCCCGAGGGCGGCGACGGTGATGCGGTAGAGACGGCTGGGCTATCTGCCAATGGCCGCACCGTGCACATCGAGACGTACTACGAGGACGAACCTGCGCTGCGCGCCCGACTGAAGCGCGAGGGGCGCTCGGCCGCATTTACGGGCAAGACTCCCACAGACTTTGAGGCATGGAAGGCTGCGACCAGGACTCGTTTGTACGATATTTTGGGTCTTTCGCTTATGGACCGCGCCCCGATTGAGATTCGTGAGCTCAATCGCGTGCGGGTTGCCGGCAGCATCGTGCGTACTCATGCGGTGCTGCAGGTTGAGCACGATGTGTGGATGCCGTTTTACCTGTTGGAGCCGTCCCGCCCCAAGCTTGACGAGCGGGGACTCAAGCGCTGCTATATCTGCCCGCATGGTCACCAGGGGGCGGGTGCTGCAAGCATAGCCGGCGTTGCGGGCGTGCCGGCGGTCGACGATGCCGTGCGTAAGTTCAATTACGACTACGGTCTGCGTTTGGCGCGCATGGGTTATGTGACCGTCTGCCCCGATGCGCGTGGTTGGGGATACCGTCGTGACTGGAAGGGTCAGGGCGACGACGAGAACAGCTACCTGCGCGGTACGTGTCTGAATCAAGCACGTATGGCCGAGCCGCTGTGTCTTACGGTCGCGGGCCTCAACGCCTGGGACAACATGCGCTTGATTGATTACTTGGAGACACGCGGTGACATTGCCATGGACGACCTGGGCTGCTTTGGTTTTTCGGGCGGCGGTTACATGACGTTGTACCTGTCCGCGCTCGACCCGCGCGT
Organism: uncultured Collinsella sp.; assembly: GCA_900545145.1. Lineage (GTDB taxonomy): Bacteria > Actinomycetota > Coriobacteriia > Coriobacteriales > Coriobacteriaceae > Collinsella. The sequence continues at coordinate 10,573 of UQYE01000008.1, forward strand.
GCGCAAGGCGTTTGTCTCGGGCTATCTGTACGGCGTTGATGATTCGCTACTGCACCTCAACGGCAATTGCAGCTGCAATTACACGCCTGGACTCTGGCGTCTGCTCGACATGGGCGACATTGCATCGCTTGTCGCGCCACGGCCGCTCTTGGTTCAGAGCTGCGAGAAAGACCATCTCAACGGCGCCCGCGGGCTTGCGAACGTAGACGAGCAGCTCGATATCGTTCGCGACGCCTACGCGCTGCTGGGCAAGGACGAAAACCTTCTGCACGAGGTCTGCCCGGGTGGACACCACCTGGGCGTGGCGCATCTTGCCGAGGATATCGAATGGCTCGATTCGCAAGTTGCGGAATACGCCCACGCATAGCCCCTCGGATGTTGTGAATGAACGGTATGTACCTGTATGACCGCCGGTGTGCGGGTGAGGAGAAGAATATGGAAACGAAAAACTTGAGCGAATCGACCGTCTGCTGCTTTGGCGATTCGACCACCTGGGGCGATAACGGATGCGGCGGGGGAGGCAACGACATCTCTTGGACCTCGCACCTGGGTGCGCTGCTGGGCGGCGCTACGATCGAGAACTTTGGTATTAAGGGTTCGCGTATTGCCGTCAAGGCCGACCGTAGCGATTCGTTTGTTGAGCGCTTGGACGGCATCGATCACACGGCAGATATCTGCATCGTCTTTGGCGGCGTTAACGACTTTAGCCGTAACGTGCCGCTGGGAGAGCTGGGCAGCACGGACGTGCACGAGTTCTACGGTGCGCTCGACTACCTGATCCGCACCATCACGGCGCGCTCGCCTCAGGCAAAGCTGATGTTTATGACGCCGTGCAAGACGAGCGGCAAACACGAGAAGGATATTCCGGCAAGCAACGAGGCCAACCATCTGGGCCTGACGCAAGACGCCTATGTGCGCGCGATGCTGGAGGTCTGCGATCGCTACTCGGTGCCGGTGATCGACCTGTATGCGCAAAGCGGCATCAGCCCGTTTTTGCCGGAGCACCGCGAGCTCTACATGCTGGACGGTCTGCATTACAGCCCTGCCGGCTATGAGCGCCTGGCGCATCGCATTGCCGCGGCTCTCACCGCCGTTTGCCGTTAAAAGTTTGCCGTTCACGGGGATTATAGGGTTAACGTTCACCCTATAATCCCCGTTCGCGTTACACTAGGGGAAACGTTCACCCATCAATAACGTCAGAGGGGACAGCAATGGGTTGCAATCAGATTCTGGACCGTTATATCGAGCAGTTGATCGAGACCTCTACGCCTCAGGCGCCGGCCTGGAATATCGAAAAGCTTCGCGCCGGCAAGGAGAACACCTGGAATTACATTGACGGCTGCATGATCAAGGCACTCATCGAGCTGTACGAGATCACCGGCGAGCAGCGTTACCTGACCTTCGCCGACGACTATATCGACTTCTTTGTCCAGGATGACGGCACCATCAAGCATTACGATCCCCAGGAGTACAACCTCGACAACGTCAACGCGGGCAAAACCCTCTACAAACTCTATGACCTGGTGGGCAAGCCCAAGTACCGTGCCGCCATGGATACCATCTACCGTCAGCTCGAGACCCAGCCGCGTACCAAAGAGGGTGTGTTTTGGCACAAAGCCGTCTACCCCAACCAGATCTGGCTCGACGGCATGTACATGGCGCAGCCGTTCTACATGCAGTACGAGCTGAGCTTCCACAACCGCCGTGCCTGCTCGGATAGCTTCCATATGTTCCAGGTGGTGCACGACCTGATGCGCAACCCCCTCAACGGCCTGTACTATCACGCCTACGACGCGAGCCGCAAGCAGTTCTGGTGCGATCCCGTCACCGGCCTTTCGGCCAACTTCTGGCTGCGCGCCGAGGGCTGGTTCGCCATGGCGCTCATCGATACCTGGGAGCTCATGCCGCCCTCGATGTCGGCCGAGAAGGACGAGATCCGCAAGATGTTCCACGACCTGATCGACGCCATGCTGCCGTATCAGGACGAGAAGACCGGTATGTGGCACCAGGTCATCAACCTGCCCAATATCGCCCCCAACTATCTGGAGGAGTCGGGCAGCGCCATCTTTGCCAACGCCATCATGAAGGGCGTGCGCCTGGGCGTGCTGGGCGAGCGCTACTACCAGTACGGCCGCCGTGCGTTTGACGGCATCTGCGACACGTGCCTGTCCGAGCGCGACGGACAGCTGGCGCTCGACAACATCTGCCTGGTGGCGGGTCTTGGCAACACCGCGCACCGCGAGGGCACGTTTGGCTACTACATGAGCGAGCCCGTCGTCAAAAACGACGCGAAGGGCGTGGCGCCGCTGGTGCTCGCCTATATCGAGACCATGCATCATGACAAGCTTGCCGGTAAGCGCGATCCGCTCGCCCCCTCGGGCGTGTGCTCCATCGACGACCCGTTTGGCGGCTACACGCCGGGCATCAATGCTCATAAGGGGCGTGAATAGCGTGGGGGCCATTACTCCGGGCGTGCGTTTACACGACCTTCCGCAGGGGACCGTCGAGGAACGCATTCGCATGGCAGGAGAGCTGGGCTTTTCGTGCATTCAGCTGCCGAGCAAGGTGCTCTACGCATCAATGGGAATCGATCGATGCGGTCTGACCCGCGAGCTCGCCGACCATTTGCGTGCGGTGCTCGATGAGGCGGGCGTTTCGGTCGCCGTGCTCGGCTGTTATAAGAATCTGGCGACGCCCGATCGACAACAGCTCACGGATAACTTTGCCGAGTACGAGGCGTGCTTGAACTTTGCTCAGATGCTCGGCGGCTGTCCGGTTGGCACCGAGACCGGTCGTCCCAATGCGCAGAACCGCGTTGCTGACGACCGTATGACCGACGAGGCACTCGATGCGTTTATGGATGGACTCGCGCGCGTCTGCGAGTGCGCCGAGGCCGTGGGTGGGCAAATACTGATCGAGCCCGGCTGGAACGAGACGGTCAACACGCCAGATCGCTGCCGTGAGGTGCTGGAGCGCGTCCCGAGCCCGGCGCTCGGCGTGATCTACGACCCGGTGTCGCTGCTGCATCCCACGATCGTCGGTGAGGCTTCCGAGCAGGTGTCGCGTATGTTGCACCTGTGCGGCAGCAAGATTCGCGTGCTGCATGCCAAGGACTACGAGATCGTAGACAACGAGGACGAAGCCGGCTGGTGCGACGGTACGGGTTCTCGCCTGGTGTGCTACGGCGTGGGCGAGACGGGCCGCTATGACTTTGAGCCCGTGGTGGCCTGGGCGGCTGCCGCCTGTTCGGGGATTCCTTGCGTGGTCGAGAACAGCGTGCCGGCGACGGCGGCTAGCTGCCTGGCGACACTCGAGCGCATGTCCGCTCGCTGCGGGGCTCCGCATCGCGAGATATAGCATTGGCTTTTGCCGTGGCGGCATATTGAGTTTGCTTGACTGGGGGCGGCGGTGAAGTTTTTTATCGTCGCCTCATTGGATTACATCAAAAAGGGGAGTTGCGTGGCTATCCACATTGTTGAAGAGGCGAACCGCTGCCTTGGGTGCAAGAAGGCGTTCTGCCAGCTTAAAGGCTGCCCGGTGCAGACGCCTATTCCGCAGGTCATTGACTTGTTCAAGCAGCGTCGTCTGGAAGAGGCAGGTGAGCTGCTGTTCCAGAACAACCCCATGAGCGCGGTCTGCTCCATGGTCTGCAACCATTCGGGCCAGTGCGAGGGCGCGTGCATTCAGGGCCGCAAGGGCGCACCGGTGCATTTTTCGAGTATCGAGAACTATATCTCGACGGCATATTTGGACCGTAAGGAGTGGAAGCCCGCGCCGTCGTGCGGCAAGCAGGTTGCCGTGGTCGGTTCCGGTCCTGCCGGCATTACCGTGGCCATTAAGATGGCCCAGCTGGGCTGTGCCGTCACGGTGTTTGAGCAACGCCCCGAGATCGGCGGCGTGCTGGAGTACGGCATCCCCGAGTTTCGCCTGCCCCGTGCTCTCGTGCAAAAGTACCGTCACGTGATGTGCTCGCTTGGCGTACGCGTCCGTCCCTCGACCACCATTGGCGGCGCGCTGCATATCGACGACCTGCTGCGCGACGGCTACGATGCGGTCTTTGTCGGTACCGGTACCTGGCGCGCCCGCAAGCTGGGTATTCCCGGCGAGTCGCGTGGTAACGTACTGTTTGGTATCGATTACCTGGTCGATCCCACGAGCGTGGCGATCGGTCAGAACGTGGCGGTTATCGGCGCCGGCAACGTGGCCATGGATGTTGCCCGCACGGCTCTGCGCTCGGGCGCTCGCAAGGTTACCGTGTATGCCCGATCGCGCCATATCTCGGCCATCGATGACGAGGTGGAGCTGACCGAGCTTGACGGTGCCGAGATCGTGCGCGGCAAGGCGATTTGCGCCATCGACGATAACGGTCCGGTTTTCGAGACGGCTATCTTTGACGAGGACGACAACGTGGTGGGCTACGAGGAAGAACTTGACCATGTGCCCGCCGACACGGTTGTGATTGCGGCCTCGCAGGTGCCCAAGGACAAACTGGTGCTTACGACGGGCGGTCTGGAGACCGACCATCGCGGTCTGCTTTCGGTCGATGAACGCGGCATGACCACCGTGCCGGGCGTCTTTGCCGCCGGCGACGTGGTCAACGGCCCGCTCACCGTGGTCCATGCCGTGGCCGGTGCCAAGCTCGTCGTCGAAGGCATGACCAGCTACCTGGGCCTCTAACTCCATCCCACCCATCAGTTGCGGTGAAATACGGACTGTTTTGGCTGTCAAAGGCCTTATCTACTCCGTATTCCACCGCAACTTTTTGTGGGCTGAGTAAAAGCCGGGGGAGCGTGTACGGTCGGGTACAGCGCAGTTGCTGATACGATAAGTACGTTAGCAACTGCCGCCGAGCGGCTCAAACGAAAGGAACCCTGTATGGAGTCCTCCGCCTATCCAATGCTCTTTAGTCCGATCAAGGTCGGTACGACCGAGGTCAAGAACCGCGTCTTTATGCCGCCGGTATCTACCAACCTGGCCGATCACGGCTATGTGACCGACGACTTGGTCGATCATTACCGTGCCCGCGCCAAGGGCGGCGTGGGCCTCATCATCACCGAGGTCGTGACGGTCGAGCCTACCTATACCTATCTGCCGGGTGACATGTGCTGCTACGACGACACGTTTATCCCTGGCTGGGAAAAGCTCGCCGCCGCCGTCCACGAGTACGGCTGCAAGATCATGCCGCAGCTCTTCCATCCCGCCTACATGGCCTTTAACATTCCGGGCACGCCGCGCCTGATCGCTCCGTCCTTTGTGGGCCCGTCCTATGCCCGCGAGGCGCCGCGCCCCATCACGGTCGATGAGATTCACGAGCTCACGCATCAGTTCGGTGACGCTGCCGTGCGTATGCAGAAGGCCGGTGTCGATGGCGTCGAGGTCCATGCGGCGCACGCCCACGGTATGCTCGGCGGCTTTTTGACTCCGCTCTACAACAAGCGCACCGACGAGTACGGCGGCTCGCTCGACGCCCGCATGCGCTTCCTGCTCGAGGTCATCGCCGAGATTCGCGAGCGCTGCGGCAAGGACTTTATCATCGACGTCCGTATCTCGGGCGACGAGTACACCGATGGCGGCCTGACCCTCAACGACATGATCTATGTCTCGCGTCGCTTGGAGAAGGCCGGCGTCGACATGATCCACGTGTCGGGCGGCACTACCATCAAGCGCGGCTCCGCCATTCCCGCCGCCGGTACGCAGCAGGCCTCGCACGCCGCCTGCTCGCGCGAGATCAAGAAGCATGTGAATATTCCCGTTGCCACGGTCGGCCGCATCAACGAGGCATGGATTGCCGAGGAGCTGATCGAGGACGGCGCTGCCGACATTTGCATGATGGGCCGCGCCAATCTGTGCGATGCCGAGTTCTGCAACAAGGCTGCTGCCGGCAACGCCGACGACATCCGCCCCTGCATCGGTTGCCTGCGCTGCCTGAACGGTATCATGTTCGGCAAGCGCATCTCCTGCACCGTCAACCCGGATGTGGAGCGTGACGAGGCTGGCTACGAGCCTGCCGCCGAGGCAAAGAACGTGCTCGTTGTGGGTGCCGGTCCCGCGGGCATGGAGGCAGCCTACATTGCCGCCAAGCGCGGTCATAACGTGGTGCTCGTGGATAAGCAGGACGAGACGGGCGGCGAGATGCGCATTGCGGCCGTTCCGCCGGCAAAGCAGGAGCTCACGCGCGTGATCAAGTATCAGTACCGTCGCCTGGCCGAGGCCGGCGTCACGTGCGTCTTTGGTACCGAGCTTTCGGCCGAGGACATCCAGCGCGACTACGCGGGCTACGAGGTTGTCCTGGCTTATGGCGCCGAACCCATCGCCCCGGCCTTTATGCAGGGCTTTAAGCAGGTCATGACGGCTGACGACCTGCTGGGTGGCAAGGCTTTCCCGGGCAAGAAGATCGTCATTGTGGGCGGCGGCACCGTCGGCTGCGAGACGGCCGATTACCTGGCCCCGTTGGTCAACGACCTGTCGCCGGCCAACCGCGATGTCACCGTCATCGAGATGACCAAGACGCTCGCCGCCAACGAGGGCGGCGCCGGCCGCGCGGTGCTCATCACGCGCATGCTCTCCAAGGGCGTTCACGTGCTGACCGAGGCCAAGGTGACCGAGATCACCGAGGACACCATCAGCTACGAGAAGGATGGCCAGATCCACACCATCGCCGATGCCGATACGCTGGTGCTTGCCATGGGCTATCGCCCCAACACCAAGCTTGCCGATGACCTTACCGCTGCCGGCGTTGCCACCCACGTGCTGGGCGATGCCCAAAAGTGCGGTAACATCCGCGACGCCATCGGCGACGGCTACAAGGTCGCCTGCGAGCTGTAGGCTCTTGGCAAATAGGGGAGCGGCCGCCTTGCGGTGGCTCAAGCGATAGCAATCAAAAAAGGCGCCGCGACACATGGATTGTCGCGGCGCCTTTTGCTTGGCGGTTTGTTGGGGGTCGGTGCGCCCCGTGGGCCTTATTACAGGCCCAAGATCTCCTTGACCTTGGCGATGATGGCCTCGTCGGTGGCGTTGGCAAAGAAGTACTCCTGGAAGTGCTCACCAGCGAGGGCGCCCTTCACCAGATCCTGATCGATCTCGCCCAGGACGTCGACGAGCGGACGCATGGTCACAGCGCGCACGCCGTCGAGGATCTTCTTGTTGCGCTGCTCGGGCTCAACGCGCTCGGCGGGGTAGCCGTTGCCCGAGCCAAAGCCAAAGAGCTTCTCGAAGGTGTACTCGAGGTTGAGCTCCTGGCCCCAGCCGTTCTTGAGGGCGAAGGGCATGGCGACGGCGTTGCCATCGTTGACCTGGGCAAAGGTGTAGGCATCCAGCGGGTCGGCAACATGGCCGCACAGCACGCCGGGGAAGGAGTTGCAGGCGAGCATAGCGCCCTCGCCGGTGCCGCAGCCGGTCACGACGTAGTCGGCGGCGCCGGAGTTGAGCAGCACGGCGGCAAGGATGCCGTTCTGCACGTAGGTAAGGGGCTTGGAATCGGCGTCGGCATACATACCATAGTTAAAGACGGTGTGGCCCATAGGCTCAACTACCTTCTTAAGGGCAGCCTCGATCATAGGGTTCTTAGAGTTCTGAGAGTTCTCATTGATAAGTGCGATCTTCATCCTGAATAACCTTTCTACCAAGTGTTTTCCTTTTTGTTTCTGTATGCGGGCGGCGGCAAAGCCAACCCGCGATGAGCTATGCGGGCGGTCGGCAGTTAAGTCTGTCGCGAGTTCCGCACGCAAAGGAAAGCACTTAATGTGCTTTCCGTCTTGCGCAGGACTGTCCGAGCAGCAGACTTAACTGCCGACCGCCTCGCCCAGTTTCCTTATTGCGGCTGTTTGCCGATGTACGCGAGTATGCCGCCGTCCACGTACAGAATGTGTCCGTTGACGAAGTTCGATGCGTCGGAAGCCAGGAACACGGCGGGACCCTTCAGGTCCTCGGGCGTGCCCCAACGGGCTGCCGGCGTCTTGGCAATGATGAACTGGTCAAACGGGTGACGGCTGCCGTCGGGCTGCGTCTCGCGCAGCGGTGCGGTCTGCGGCGTGGCGATATAGCCGGGCCCAATGCCGTTGCACTGGATATTGGCCTCGCCAAACTCGGAGCAGATGTTCTTGGTGAGCATCTTGAGTCCGCCCTTGGCGGCGGCGTAGCCAGCGATGGTTTCGCGGCCCAGCTCGCTCATCATGGAGCAGATATTGATGATCTTGCCGTGACCCTTGGCGATCATGCCCGGCAGGCAGGCCTTGGACACGATAAACGGGGCATTGAGGTCGATGTCGACGACGCGACGGAAGTCCTCGGCGCTCATGTCGAGCATCGGGGTGCGCTGGATGACGCCGGCGTTGTTGACCAGAATGTCGGGCGTGGTGCCAAAATCGGCCTCGATCTTGGCGATGAGCTCGGCGACGGCGGCCTCATCGGTGACGTCGGCAACATAGCCGTGAGCATCAAAGCCCAGCTCGCGGTAGTGCTTCTCGGCCTCGGCGACCTTGTCGGCGTGACGGGCGTTAAAGGCGATCCTGGCGCCGGCTTCGCCGAGTGCCTCGGCCATGGCCATGCCGATGCCATAGGTGGCGCCGGTCACGAGCGCGACCTTGCCGTCTAGGCGGAAGCTGTCTATAAGGTTAGACATTACAATCCTTCCAAAAGAAACGTTCATCTATATAAGTCTTGCTTCTATTACAAGTTCAGTATAGGAGAAGCGGAGGAATTAAAAGTCAGGTTTTCCTAGAATCAGGTGAACGTTCACTTTTAAAAGGTGAACGGTTGTAGCCGCTCGTCGCGATATCTGCTACATGGAGTAGCGCCCGTGCGCATCGCATTTCTCCTCTCATAGATGCGCGGCGCAAGAGGTCCCGAGTTCAACACGAGCTCGGGGCCTTTTTGTTTGGATTACGGACGCATTGCCGGACGAAAACACTATGCGTTTGGTAAATAGTCGTATGAACGTGAAATTTGTATCTAGTTTCCGTACGCAAATAAGACGAAAACAGTTTGCGTCTGGTTCTAAGCCGTACGCAAATGTTTTTCGTCTTATAATACGGTTCAGATGAGCATGAAAAGGAGAAGGACCGTACGTATGGTTGTCAGAGAGAGTCCTACCGTCGAATACAAGGAAAGCGTAACGCCGACGTTTCTTAAAACGGTGAGCGCCTATGCAAACTACGGGACGGGCAAGATAGAGTTTGGCGTTGACGACGGTGGTGTTGCAGTCGGTCTTTCTGACCCGGTTGCGGAGTGTCTGCGCATCGAGAACATGATTAATGACAGTCTGGATCCTGCGCCTCGTTACACGCTCGAGCTCGACGAGAACCGCGGAACTGTAACGCTTACGGTTTACGAGGGGCAGGACAAGCCCTATCGAAGCAAGGGGAAGGCCTACAGGCGAAATGATTCGGCGACGGTAGAGGTCGACCGTTTTGAGTACGGCAGGCTGACGCTCGAAGGCAGCAATCTGACGTTCGATGCGCTCACCTCGGCTCGCCAGGACCTGAGTTTTCATACGCTCGAACACAAGTGCATCGAGCACCTAGGCATTTCTGAGCTCACGTCGGATATCATGCGAACGCTTCGCCTGCTCGGCAAGGATGGCTATACCAATGCCGCGGCGATATTGGCGGATAACAACGAATTTCCGGGCATCGACTGCGTTCGTTTTGGCGACACCGAGGACGTGCTTTTAGATCGTGAGACGACGACGGGCCTGTCTGCAATTGAGCAGGTTGATAGAGCAGTTGCCATGTTCGCGCGCTACTATCGTTATGAGCGCATCGAAGGTGTCGAGCGTGTTCAGACCGACCGGATTCCCCTCGAGGCATTCCGCGAGGCAGTTGCAAACGCTCTAGTGCATCGGACGTGGGACGTGCAAGCGAATGTTCAGGTTGCTCTGTATGATGATCGCGTCGTTGTGACTTCACCCGGGTCGTTGCCCGCTGGCTTGACGACGGAGCAATACCTGTATGGACAGATATCCGTGCTCAGAAATCCCATCGTTGCCGAGGTCTTCTTAAAGTTGGACTATATCGAGAAGTTTGGAACGGGAATTGCGCGCATTAGGCGTGCCTATCGCGATTCGATTAATCAGCCGGTCTTTGATATTCGTGGCGGCGTGGTAGCTGTCGCGTTGCCCGTTACCGATGCCTTTGAAGGGTCTGGAGAAGAGGCTCAGGTTCTTAAGGCCTTGTCGGGCGGACGAATTATGTCGCGAAGTGAGATTGAGAAACAGACGGGGCTGAGCCGTGCGCGAACACTGTCCGCGCTCGAATCTCTGCTCAGCCGAAACGCGATCATGAAACAGGGGACAGGCCGCGCCACGAAATACGAGCGAGCGTAGTCCGAAAGACCTGTGTTACCAGGCAGGCCCCAAGCCGCGAATGGCTTGGGGCCTTTTGCATGCCGGCTGGCAATGGACCAATTTATGTCAAGTTATAGCAACATATAGCTCCGCTTGCGGGGTTTGCGACGGGCTATTCCTCATCGTCCGTATAGCGCGTGCGTCGTTATTTGCGACATCGATATGCCGGGCACTCGAGCCTCGTTTGCTCCGCGGCTGTTCGCTATTTGGCGCCAAACGCCATGCGGACGAATCGCTGGGCAAACAGCTTGTTGGCGAAGTTGATGATGTGGCCCAAGAACAGTGCCGAGATGGCGGTGGTTACGCCAAAGCCGCCTAAGTTGTGCATGCATACCAGCGACAGCGTGAGCGAGGCGGCGACATGCGAGCAATCGAACATGACCTTTACGTCTCCAAAACGGCGCTTGAGCTTTTCCGCAATGACCTGCACCAAGCCGTCGGGTGCGTTGGGGACAACGCCCATGTTGACGACGAGACTGACGCCAAATGCGGTGATAGCGAGGGAGAGCAGCATGGTCGCAACCTGCGCGGGGAGCGCCGTGGGATGCAGCGGGTTGAACGCCATGAACAGATCGGTGAAGCCGCCCATTAGCGTTGAAAAGCAAAGCTCGAGCAAAATGCGCGGTTGAAATTCGCGTCGCAAGATGGCGAGCTGCGCCGCGATGTAAGCGACATAGGTAGTTGTAATCCAAAAGCCGAGCGTCTTGCCCGTGAGCATGGATAGGGTCGTGGCAAAGCACGTGAGCGCGGCGACGCCCAGGCCAGATGCCGTCTGGAGGCTCATACCGAGTGCCAGCACGGCAACGCCCGCCAGATACATCAGCATTCTTATGACGGTATGACGCCAGTCGATCTTCTCGCCATGCATGATGATGAGCGGTCGCATGCTGCTGCATCCTTTCGATTGAAGGATATTTAAAGAGAAATGTCTGACCTGGGCCGGCAAAAAGAGGGTTATCGGAGGCACTGCCTCAACGGCAGAAAAGCCGGCCCCATGGTCAGTCGTCTAGGAATGTCTCGTTGTGCCAGAATGGGACTGAAGGGCTCAACGAGACGGGAAGAAAGCAAATGGCATGGCATGGGCAATAGGATGCCAAGATGGTAGGGGGCGTCTTAGCATCCTATTGCCCAGGCTTGACGAAATCGGTTTCGTTGAGATTTAGTATACGTATGGGAATCCATTTGCAAAGCGAAATAGAAGAAATTAGGTGAACGTTCACCTAATTGCAACAACTTATTGGTCAAAAGCCGAATCCCGGCCTTACCCCTCAAACATCGCCGTGGGATGGGGGATGCGATAGTATTACGTGATGAAATTCGACAAACCGTGGGCTTTATCCGAGGGCTTTATGGAACAGCATCAGCATTATCAGAGCCTGCAAGACCAGGCATACAACGCATTGCGCTCTAAGATCATCTATGCCGAGCTCAAGCCCGGCACACGTCTTTCGGCGATTGGTCTGGAAAAGGAGACGGGAATCGGGCGCACTCCCATTCGCGAGTCCTTTGTGCGTCTGCGTGAGCAGGAGCTGGTGGAAACCCGCCCCAAAAGCGGCACCTATGTCTCAAGAATTAGCATGGAGCGTGCCGAGAACGCCTGCTTCTTGCGCGAGAAGCTCGAGAGAAGCGTGCTCATTAAATGCTGCTCTGCCGCCACGCCCGAGCAAAAGCATCGGCTCGAGCAGATTCTTACCGAGTCCGAGTCGCTCGACCATCGCGAAACGCGTCGTTTTTTCGATCTGGACAACCTGTTCCATGAGACGTGTTTTGAGATTGCCGGCCGTCATATGTTGTGGGATTGGATGAAGAGCGTCAACACGCATTTTGAGCGATACAACTGGTTACGTATGGTGTCGCAGGATCTGGATTGGGAGCCGATTCGTCGGCAGCATCGCCGGATTCTCGAGGCCATTAAGAAGGGCGATACCGACACGGCGAGCTATCTGGCAGAGACGCACCTGCATCTGATGCCCGAGGAACAGGGCCCGGTTATCGCCTTACATCCCGACTACTTTGAGCTGCCCAAAGACTCGGCAATCTAATTCGTCCTCTTCTTTATTAGTTGCGGTTAAATAGGGACAGTTTTGCGGCTCTGGCGGCGTAAGCAGTCCGTATTTCACCGCAAGTGCGAGGCGCTACCGGGGCATGAAAAAGCTGCGGCGCCGCTTGGAGGAAAAGACCGGAAGCAAGGGTTCATTCCTCCAGACGGCGCCGCAGCTGTTTTGGTGGACTGGCTTTTGTCGAGGTGGCTCAGCTGAGTGCGACTGCCAGCCGAGTAGACAAAGCGGCTCGGGCGCGTGTCGCTTCCGTCACGTTCTATCAGCATACAAGACGGTTTTGGTTCTTGTTCGTGACGGAAACGGCGCGCTTCCGAGCCGCTTTAAAAGAAAGGGGGCGAGGTCTAGGGCACGCCCCCTTTCACGATAGAGAGCTAAACCTAGCCGCGGACCTTCTTGACGACGTCCATGGCCTCGCGGGCAATCTGCTCGACCTTGGAGAAGTCGCCGTCGGCGAACAGGGCGGGCTTGACCATCCAGGTGCCACCGCAGGCGATGATGGCGGAGGAGCTCAGGTACTCCTCGACGTTGGCAGTGCTCACGCCGCCGGTGGGCATAAAGCGATGGCCGACAAACGGAGCGGCGAGGGCCTTGATGGTGTTCAGGCCACCATACTGAGCCGCGGGGAAGAACTTGGTGACCTTGAGCCCCAGGTTCTCGGCGGCGGTAACCTCGGAGGGGGTCACGGTGCCGGGAAGGACGGGCAAGTCGATGTCGATGCAGTGCTTCACGACGTCCTCGTTGTAACCCGGGGAGACGATGAACTTGGCACCGGCGGCGCGGGCCTGCTCAACCTGCTCGACAGTCAGGACGGTGCCAGCGCCGACGCACATCTCGGGCTCGGCCTCGGCCATAGCGGCGATGCACTCGGCGGCGCAGGCGGTGCGGAAGGTGACCTCGGCGGACTTCATGCCAGCTGCCATAAGGGCGTGGGCGAGCGGTGCGGCGTCCTCGACCTTATCGAGCACGACGACCGGCACGATGCCCAGGGACTCAAGCGTGGTGTAGAACTGATCGAACATGATGTTCCTTTCGATGTACGGCGCGCGCTGGCGCGTGATTGCCAAATATGCTGGTCATGAGCCGGTTTTGGATTGGTTATCGGAGGCACTGCTTGGGGTCACAAGCAATTCCAAAACCGGCTGCGCGACCAGTCGTGTAGGGAATGCCAGACAAAACCGGAATGGGACTGGTGGTTTTGTCCGACCGGAGAAATCGGGGAGCGGGCCGCAGAGGTATGGGTATGGAAAGCTGCGGCCCGCGGAATGGGGACGGCTTAGCGCGCGACGCGGGTGCCACCGTCGGCGGCGGATGCCACGGCTGCGATCTCGTCTGCGGTCACCAGGTTGGAATCGCCCTTGATGGTGAGCTTGAGGATCGAGGCCGCAATCGCGTAGTTGACGGCGTCCTGCGGATCGAAGTCGTTGATGAGGGCATGGACCAGGCCGGCGTTGAAAGCGTCGCCGGCGGCAACGCCCTCGAGCACGTGCACGTCGTGAGCAGGGGAGAACCAGTGCTCGCCGCTCTCGGCGTCAAAGAGCATGCCCATCCAAATGGAGCGCTCGACGCAGGAGATGTTGCGGACGACCGAGGCGACCTTCTTGCAACCGTACTCGTCGCAGATCTGACGGGCCATCTCGACGTAGGTGTCGCGCTCCTCAATGCCGTGGGCAAGGGAGCCGGAGACGCAGGTCATACCGAGACCGGCAGGAGCGTCCTCGTCGTTGGCAATGCAGATGTCAACGAGCGGCAGGAGTTCCTTCATGGTGGCCTGCGACTTCTCGGGCGACCACATCTTGCCGCGATAGTTCACGTCGCACACGGTGGTGATGCCTTTGGCGCGGCAGGCGGTGAGGGCATCCTTGCAGGCGGCGGCCATCTCGTCGGAGACGGCGGGCGTCACGCCGGAGAAGTAGAAGACATCGACACCCTTGAGGATCTCGTCCCAGTCAAAGACGTCGCGCTTGGCCATGTTGATGGCAGAGTACTTGCGGTCGTAGACGCAGCCGTTGCCGCGCTGCGAGGCGCCGACCTCAAACACATAGGAGCCAAGACGGTCGCCCTGGCGCACGACGCGCGAGGTATCGACGTCGTAGACCTTCAGCGAACGCAGGGCGCACTCGCCCAGACGGTTGGCCGGGACAACGGAGACGTAAGCTGCCTTGTCACCCTGGTAGGCCAGGGAAAGCGCGGTGTTGGCTTCGGCGCCGCCGTAGCGGACATCAAACTCGGTCGCCTGCTCAATGCGCAGATGGTCTTTGGGCGAGAGCCTCATCATGATCTCGCCGAAGGTAAGAACCGTTTTACCCATGGTCGCGCAGCTCCTTCTTGCTCGTGCGTACACCTTTGATATGGCGTTGGCACGGAGGTGCCAAGACGGTAGGGTACATCTTTGCACCTCCGTGCCAACGCTTGCCGAAATCGGTTTACGAAATCGGTTTCGTTTCGAGTTGTAGTATACTCATCTACAGCGTTTTGCAAGCGAGATTTTTAAAAAAATGCCTAAAATGGCTCAGACTGCCGACAATTGGGAAACGGGGTGCGCTATGGCGCAGATGAGAATCAAGGACATTGCCGCCGAGGCGGGCGTGAGCCCGGCCACGGTCTCGCGCTATCTCAACAACCGCCCCGGGCAGATGACCGAGGAAACCCGTGCTCGCATCGCGGCAGTTATCGAGCGCACCGGCTATCGTCCACGTGCCGCCGCGCGCAATCTGCGCAGCTCGCGTACCAACCTCATCGGCGTGATCTTGGCCGACATTGCTAACCCGTTCTCCAGCGCCATGCTCGAAGGGCTTTCCGCCAGCGCCGCCGCGCGCGGCTGCTCGCTCATGACGGCCATTAGCGGCAACGACCCCGCCAAGGAGGCAGAGTCGCTCACCAGACTTATCGATGCCGGTGTGGACGGCCTGGTCGTCAATACCTGCGGAGGCAATGACGAGGCGATCGCCGCGGCAGCGGGGCGTCTGCCCGTTGTGCTGCTCGACCGCGATGTTGCCGACGGCGGTGTCGATCTGGTGACCTCCAACAACCGTGAGCTGGTCGCCGGCCTGGTAGACGCCTTGGCTGTCGCGGGCAGCGAGCGCCTGTGCCTGCTCACCGAGGCAAGCGATGACAGCCCCGTGCGTCGCGAGCGTGCCGAGGCCTTTGCCGACGAGCTTTCGCGACGCGGCCTTGCGGGTGAGGTCGTCACCCTGGCCGATGGTGGCGCCACGGGTGTCAGTCGCCTGGACGAGACCATCCGCGGCTATGCGGGTAAAAAGCTCGGCCTCATTGCCGTCAACGGCCTGGTCTTTCTGCGCCTGACCGAGGCGCTGGCCCAGCTGGGGCCCTCGTTGCCGGCGGGTCTCAAGATTGCAACGTTTGACGACTATCCCTGGAACCACGTCCTCTTTGGCGGTGTGACCACGGCAGCGCAGGACACTCTTACCATTGCCGAGCGCGTAGTCGAGCGCCTGTCCGAGCGTATCGACGTTGTTACCACTACGGTGGGCGATGCCGCAAAGCTCGCCCCCAAGCGCATCGAGATCCCCGGCCACATCGAACACCGCGCTTCGACCTCACGCTAGCTTGTGATCGCGCGTAAGTCAGACACCCTGTTCGCGCACGTTTTTTGAGCGCTTGATACGCTTTAACCCTGCGGAAACATTTTTCTGCGATAGTATCTGCGATATAGACCAGTCGAAACCCGCCCGAAAGAAAGGGGAGCGACATGAACCAGCAGAACATCGATTACGTACTCCGCTCCGTAGAGCAGCGTGATATCCGCTTTGTGCGTCTGTGGTTTGTTGACATTCTCGGCCGCCTCAAGAACTTTGCCATTAGCCCCGAGGACCTCGAGGTCGCTTTTGAGGAGGGTATTGGCTTTGACGGCTCCGCCATCGAGGGCTTTGCCACGCCCGAGGAAGCCGACATGCTGGCGTTCCCCGATGCTTCGACCTTCCAGATCCTGCCGTGGCGCCCGAGCCACAACGGCGTAGCCCGCGTGTTCTGCGACGTGTGCACTCCCGATCGCAAGCCGTTTGCCGGCGACCCGCGCGATGCCCTGCGCCGCATGTTCCGCAAGGCCGAGAAGGCTGGCTATCTGCTCAACGTGGGTGCCGAGCTGGAGTATTACTACTTCCCCGATGAGCACACGCCCGAGCCGCTAGACAACGTGGGCTACTTCGATCTTTCGGTGAGTGACGCAGCCCGCGACCTGCGCCGCAACACGGTCCTCACGCTCGAGAAGATGTCCGTGCCCGTGGAGTACACCTTCCACGCCGCCGGTCGCTCGCAGCACGGCATGAGCCTGCGCCACGCCGAGGCCCTGAGCATGTCCGATGCCATCACCACGGCCAAGCTCATCATTAAGCAGCAGGCCTACGAGAGCGGTTGCCACGCCTCCTTTATGCCCAAGCCGTTGGCGGGCGAGGATGGCAGCGCTATGTTCCTGTGCCAGTCGCTATTCGACCACGACGGCAACAACGTCTTTTGGGGCGAGGACGACGAGAAGTACCACCTCTCCGAAATCGCCAAGCACTACATGGCCGGCATCTTAGCGCACGCGCGCGAGATCAGCGCCATCACCAACCCCACGGTCAACTCGTACAAGCGCATCACCACGGGTGGCGACTCCGTGCCGCAGTACGCCACGTGGGGCCTGCGCAACCGCGCGAGTATGGTCCGCATCCCGGTCTACAAGCCCGGCAAGCCGCTGTCCACGCGCATCGAGCTGCGCAGTCCCGACCCCATGGCCAACCCGTACCTGGTCAACGCCGTCACGCTGGCGGCTGGTCTGGACGGCATCGAGCGCAAGCTGGAACTCCCGCCCGAGGCCACGGCCGAGACGCTCAAGCTTACCGACCGTCAGATGGTCGAGGCCGGCTACGCGCCGCTGCCGCGCTCGCTCAAAGAGGCGCTCGACGTGTTTGAGGACTCGCAGTTTATGAAGGATGCTCTCGGCGAGCACATCCACAGCTTCTTCCTCAAAAAGAAGCGCGACGAGTGGCATAAGTTTGAGTCTACGATTACCGAGTGGGAGATCAAGCACTACCTGGCGAACTCCTAATCGCGCTGGTTTGTTCCAGTACGATTGAGCTCATTTCTTTGGAGGCCGATATGTCCGAAAAGAGTGCCCTGTTCATGGCGCGCACGACGCGCTTCCACGAGTTTGCCCGCAGCTTGACGACTACCCTGGGTGTCGAGGTGAGCCTGGCCACCCCCGATTCGCCAACTGCGGCGCACGACTTTGACCTGCTGATTCTCGATTCAGATGGCATCCGCAGCGACCGCATCGATCAGATTGCCAAGTGGCTTGACGATCGCGGCGGCGTCCCCATGCTGGTGATCGTCGACGACGAGGCACTCGGTACCTTGCGCCTGCCCAATCACGCGCATGCCGACTTTGTATGCCCCACGGCGACACCCAACGAGCTCAAGGCTCGCGCGCAGCGCCTGATGGGCGAGGAGGAGACCGTTACCGCCGACGATGTGCTCAATATCGATAACCTCGAGATTAACCTGGCTACCTACCAGGTGACGCTCGATAACGAGCCCATCGACCTGACGCTGATGGAGTACTCACTGCTGAGCTTTTTGGCGACGCACCCCAACCGCGCCTACAGCCGCGAGGTGCTGCTGCACCGCGTGTGGGGCTTTGAGTACTGCGGCGGCACGCGCACCGTCGACGTGCACATTCGACGCATCCGCTCCAAGGTGGGCCCGCAGATCGCGGCGCACATCACCACCGTCCGCGGCGTGGGCTATCTGTTTAAGGACTAGCAAGTAAATAGAGGAATGTGAGGGTACCGGAGATTTCTCCAGTACCCTTTTCTCGTTTAGGGCGAAAAAGAAGACCTTTCACCGATTTAAAGTGTGTCAGTAAAAACAATATCAAACGTATAGCACTATCTCACGAATATCATTTAGTTACCGTATCTCCCTACTGCACGGATGGAGGAAGAAATGCGTTATTCGAGAAAGGTGATTGTCGGATTCATAGTATTGCTTGCCGCCCTGATGTCTCCAAGGTTGGTTTTTGGAGACGACGACTTGGTTCGTGTCACACCGCAAATAGCTGTGGAGCAAGCGCAAGCTTTCTTTGATGACGTATCGGATGAGCCGGTGACCGCTTGTGACCCAGTAAAAATGGTGAATTCCGATGGGGAATCAATCGGGTATATCGTTCGCGCGAAGCGGGATGACGTTAACTATGGCTACGTCGTATTTGATTCAGAGCGATCTTGGTGGATCAGCGAATACTGCTTGGCTCCGAACGCCCCTATGCCCATTGAGAATACAAGCGATGAAATAGCCCTTCTCGCATCCCAAGATGACATCGTTGCTTTGAAATTTGACGAGCTGTCTTTTGGTATTGCAGATCTGAATAATAACGTTGTTTTAGATGAGAAGGGATGCCGGTCAACAGCGGTGTTTTCTGTGGGAAATAGCCGCAGCGGATCTCCAGGCAGGTTCGAGGATGTTTTCGTATTGCCCAAAGACCTGTATAAACAAGGATATGTCATTGACGCAAGTAAAACTATTTCAGGGATGATAACGCCTACACAATCAGAGGTTATTAAAGAAACGGGGACCTATGCTTGCGATGTGTCTGCGATGTTTGCGGTAAGCAGCCATTATGTAACGCTAAACCGGCTCAAATTGCCAGACTTATATCATGAGCTTTGGCAGTTATCGGGAACATCCGGCAAACCAAATAAGTCATTCGATCAAGCTACGGGCCTTTACTTTACCCAAGGAGAGACTCCATCTCCAAATGCTGCCCCGGCTATTAAGGAGTTCTGTGCTAGGCGCGGGAAAAGGCTTGAGACATCATTTGCCTGGTATCCATCTTGGGATTCTTTCAGGGCAACTGCAGATTCTGGAAATCTCAGTATCTTTTCTGGGACTCTCAGTTCAAGCCATGACGCTCATGCGATGGCTGTTGCGGGATATGTGGCTATGCATAATACATATTCAAATGATAAGAAATATATGCTTGTTGTCTGGGATGGTTGGTTCAATCAGCTGCGTTTTCTTCCATATGACACAACGATTTATATATCGCATGAAGGGACGTATTGTGGAGAGTGACGGCGAAGATGATAGAAAGCACATACGTAAAACGCTGGGGCTTCTTTGCGCATTTCTTGGGATATTGGTTGTCGCGGCCTATCAACCGAGCCCCTCGGTCGTCGGTGGAAAAGATGACGAACATATTTCAGTTGAAGTACAGACGCTGTCGGATATTCATAACGGACAATTTGAGGCTCTCGTGTCAAGCGGAGGGCGGAAAGAGATTGATATCCGTAGTTACTTTAATACCGGAACTGCTTCAGGGCTGAAGGCGGGAGAGAAATGGATTCTATTCTTCGCAAGTGATGCCAATTTAGAAGAGGAAACTTTGCATCCCTACTATATGGAAAAAGTTAACTAAATCGGTGAGGAGCGAGAGGAATGATCAACAGAAGACAGCTATTCGTCTTGGCATCAGGAGCTGTTATGTTTGCTGGGGCGAGAGGGGCCAACGCTGCGCAGCTTACGAATGCGCAAAAACGATTGACGCTTGTGACCGACATGATAGTTCGGAATGAGGCTGGGGTTATTGTGTCCTCGGCGCGAAGCAAAGATGTCTTGGGTGCCGGAAATAGAAAAATGGCTGTTGGCAGCATAAACAGGAATAATGACGGTGCAGCGTCCCTGACAAGAGCGGCAACTAAGAATTTGGTGACGGTTCATAGGGAGTCAGATGATTCGCTGCCGGTGTTGGCAAAGATTGAGATTGTTGTTGAATATTCTGAAGATGGGCAAAGCATTGCAATTCGGTCAGGAAAATATTCGATAATTCAAACCGATCCGCTTGTGATGTATGCAAACGCTTGGTATGCGCTCATGCAGAAAGATAAATATGTGATGAACTACTTCACAGAAAGCGAAGCATCATATGAAACGGGGTGGGGGCCAACGCCATACGATGCGGAGAAGGATAAGTGGACGTGCGGATCGGGTATGGGCGCGACGATTACAGACTTTATTAACGATTCAACATATAGTTTTGCTATCGACTGCTATATCGAATAGACATGACGGCATAAAACGAATTGGCCTATAAGCATGTCATTACTTAAGCAAAGCTGAAAACTTGGCATCTAGTGCTCGGGACTGCCCAGCTTGGGGTACAACTCAACGTGAACAATGATGGCCCGCCACATGTTTGGCGGGCCTTTGGTTATTTGACGAAAGGATCGCAGCCATGAGCGAGAACGATTCCCAGCGTCCCCAGGATGCGGGCAACGCCGGCGAGACTCAGCAGCAGCCGCGCGTGCAGGTGGAGTCGACGCCTGCCGACGGCAATAACATTCCCTACGTGCAAGCCTACGACACGCAGACCGGCAAGCCGCTGGGCGGTCAGCAGGTCGTGAACAAGCACACGGTGGTCAAGACCAAGACCAAAAAGCTGCCGATCTTTATTACGGCGCTTGCCGGCTGCGCGTGCGGCGCCCTGCTAGTCATCGCGCTCATCATGAGTGGCACGCTCGATATCGGCGGCGGTAAGAATGCCGTGACGGCGGGCGCTTCGGGTTCGTCGACGCAAAAGATCACCATCGATTCCGAAGACACCACGCTGGCCGAGGCTGTCTCTGCCAAGGCACTGCCCTCCGTCGTTTCCATTACCGCCACTTCGAGCGGCAACCAGAATGGCTCGCTTTCGCAGTCTGCCGACGAGTCGGACAGCTCGGGCAGCGTCGGCTCGGGCGTGGTGCTCGATACCGAGGGCCACATCCTCACCAACAACCACGTGGTCGATGGCTATGACCAGTACGTGGTGACCATGGATGACGGCACCACCTACGAGGCCGAGTTCGTGGGCAACGACGCTTCGAGCGACCTGGCCGTCATCAAGCTCAAGGACGCTGACGCCTCCAAGCTCACGCCGATTGAGATCGGTGATTCCTCCAAGCTCAACGTGGGCGAGTGGGTCATGGCGATCGGTTCGCCGTTTGGCAACGAGCAGTCTGTCTCCACGGGCATTGTGTCGGCGCTGTATCGCTCAACGGCCATGAGCTCTACCAACGGTAACACCATCTATGCCAACATGATCCAGACCGATGCCGCCATCAACCCGGGCAACTCCGGCGGCGCGCTCGTTAACGATAACGGCGAGCTTGTGGGTATCAACTCGCTCATCGAGAGCTACTCGGGCTCCAGCTCGGGCGTGGGCTTTGCCATTCCGGTCAACTATGCCAAGAACATTGCCGACCAGATCATCGACGGCAAGACGCCGGTGCATCCGTACATGGGCGCTACGCTTTCGAGCGTCAACGCGCTCAACGCCCGCACCAACAAGCTGAGCACCGATAGCGGCGCGTATGTGGCGAGCGTCGTTGAGGATGGTCCTGCTGCCAAGGCCGGCATTCAGGAGGGCGATGTCATCACCAAGCTGGGCGACGACGAGATCACGAGCGCCGATGGCCTGATCATCGCACTGCGCAGCCACGAGGTGGGCGAGAAGGTCGAGATCACGCTCATGCGCGGCAAGGAAGAGAAGAAGGTTACCGTCGAGCTGGGCTCCGACGAGGAGCTGCAGAACCAGCAGCAGGACGACAGCGCGACCGACACCGGCAACGGCGGTATTACCGACGAGCAGCTGCGCCAGTACCTGGAGGAGCTGCTCGGCCAGCAAGGCCAGGGGCAAGGCCACGGCCAGGGCTACTAACGAGCCGTTTCGCACATATCGAGGCCAGGGGGCTGTCCCATCAACGTGGGACAGCCCTTTTTTTCTTATTGATCCGTTGGGGACGGAGGAAAACGGATCATTTAGAGCTGATAAAAGCATGGTTTAATCGCGCGACCCACCCCAGTCTGGCGGCTGCCGATTCGGTGCGGTTTGAGACCGCTATTCGGCCCCGTTGCGACCGGTGGTACTCTAGTGTCCGTTTGAAATCGAGCGAAGGAGTACCGCTATGGAGCAATCGAGCCTGTTTGGTGACGGTGTGGATATCGATACCGAAGCGCCCGCGAGCGCGGATGCCGCCGCACTGACCGATGCTCGTGCCCAGGCGGCAGCGCGCGCGGCCGAGCTGCGCCACGAGCTCGATTACCACGCCTACCGTTACTACATGCTTGATGCGCCCGAGATCACGGACGCCGCCTTTGACAAAATGCTCGTTGAGCTGCAGGAGATCGAGGCGGCCTATCCTGACCTGGTGACGCCCGACAGCTATACCCAGCGCGTGGGCGGCTACGTGAGCGAGCAGTTTACGCCGGTCACGCATATGGCGCGCATGTATTCCATGGACGATGCCATGGACCTGGACGAGCTCGACGCGTGGCTCCAGCGCACTGAGGATGCGCTCGGTGCCGGCAGCGTCACCTATACCTGCGAGCTCAAGATCGACGGCCTGGGCGTGGCCCTTACCTACCAAAACGGCACCTTTGTGCGCGCCGCTACACGTGGCGATGGCACCACGGGCGAGGATGTGTCGCTCAACGTCCGTACCATCAAGGATGTGCCCATGCACCTGTCCGAGCCGGCGCTCGCCCACATGGGCGCCGACCGCGAGCGTACCATCGAAGTGCGTGGTGAGGTCTACATGCCCAAGGGCAGCTTTGTGCGCCTGAACGACGAGGCCGATGCCGAGGGCCGCGACCCCTTCGCCAACCCGCGCAACGCCGCTGCAGGATCCCTGCGCCAGAAGGATCCCAAGGTCACGGCACGTCGCGACCTCGCCACCTTTATCTACGCCATTGCCGATACCGACCCGCTGCACGTCCACAGCCAGCGCGAGTTCCTGGACTGGCTGCGTAGCGCTGGCTTTAGCGTCAACCCCAACGTGGCTCGTTGCGCCACGCCGTCCGAGGTCCACGAGTTCTGTGCCCAGGCGCTCGAGCACCGCGGCGACCTGGATTACGACATCGACGGCGTGGTCGTAAAGGTCGACAGCTTCCAGCAGCAGCTCGACCTGGGCTTTACTGCTCGCGCACCGCGCTGGGCCATTGCCTTTAAGTTCCCGCCCGAGGAAAAGCAGACCGTCCTGCGCGAAATTCGCATCCAGGTGGGCCGCACCGGTGTGCTCACGCCGGTCGCCGAGTTCGACCCGGTGACGGTTGCCGGCTCCACCATCGCGCGCGCCACGCTGCACAACATCGACGAGATCCGTCGTAAAAACGTGCGCGAGGGCGATACCATCATCGTGCACAAGGCGGGTGACGTGATTCCCGAGGTCGTGGGGCCGGTGCTCGACAAGCGCCCGGCCGATTCGGTCGACTGGCACATGCCCGAGGTCTGCCCCGTGTGCGGTAGCCCCGTGGTCCACGAGGACGGCGAGGTGGCATACCGCTGCGTGTCCATCGACTGCCCCGCGCAGCTCAAGGAGCGCCTGCTCCACTGGGTGAGCCGCGGCTGTATGGACGTCGATGGCCTAGGCGACGAGATCGTCGACAAGATGATCGCCGCCGGGCTGATTCACGACGTCGCGGACTTCTACCAGCTCACGGTGGACGACATCGCCGGACTGGACACGGGCCGCACCTATGCCAGCTCCAACAGCAAAAAGGGCGTCAAGAAGGGCGACCCCATCCCGGTGGGACTCAAGACGGCCGAGAAAATCATCGCCGAGCTCAACAAGTCCAAGAGCCAGCCACTCGGGCGTGTGCTGTTTGCCCTGGGCATCCGCCATGTGGGCAAGAGCGTGGGCGAGGTCATCGCCGAGCGATTCCTGTCGATTGACAAGCTCATCTTGGCGAGCGAAGAGGACATCGCCGAGTGCGAGGGCATCGGTCCCAAGATTGCGGCGAGCGTCAAGCAGTTCCTGGCCGTGCCCGAAAACCTTGCCGTGCTGGAGCGCCTGCGCCAGGCGGGCCTGTCGCTCGAGGTCGACTTGGGCGCCGCGCACGCGCAAGCCGCGGCCGACGCTGGCGTGGCGGGCGAGCTCGCCGACGCACAGCCGCTTGCGGGCCTGACCTTCGTGCTCACCGGCACGCTCGTCAACCGCGCCCGCGACGAGGCGGGCGCGGCGCTCAAGGTGCTCGGCGCCAAGGTTTCGGGCAGTGTTTCAAAGAAGACGAGCTATCTGATCGCCGGCCCCAAAGCAGGCTCCAAGCTCACCAAGGCCGAGCAGCTGGGTGTGCCCGTACTGGACGAGGATGCGCTCGAGCGGATCTTGGCTACTGGCGAGGTGCCCCGGGCTTAGCGCATCGATAACCAAAGTGAAGATCCGCCCGGAAGCACGATGCCTTCCGGGCGGTTCTTACTTTGCTGGGGCAACCGGCACCGTGATCTGCGTTACGTAGGTTGCCGGGTCGTCGCTGATGATGTCATCGATAAGGGCGATCTCGCGCGAAGGCCCGGTGGGCGCCAGGTTGTGCTCGCGCATATAGCCGAGCAGCTGCTTATAGCGCGGGGCTGCTTGCCCGTGCGTGCCGCGGAAGCTTATGGTCAGGCAGCGCGCGGCAGGTCGCGTCTCAACGTCGCCCAAGTAATCATCGGTGTCATCGAGCAGCAGGAAGACCTCGTCGTAGCCATCAAAGTCGCCGGCGGCGAGGCGTTCGGGCGCGATGCCCACACCCAGATTGCCCAGATAGGCAAAGGTTTCGTGCTGCCCCTGCTGAAGCTGGCGGATATGCCATCCCAGCGAATAGGCGTCGGTGGGATTGACGCGCTCGTGCAGCGTGGCGCAGCGAAGTTCGGGTTCCTCGATTTCGCTAATGGTGTCGAGATCAGCATTCAAAGCGCCATGAAGCAAGGCAAGCCGCTGGTCAATCTTGCGCGACATGCGCTCCAACTCACGCCGCCTGTGCTCAATTAACTCCTGTTGCTTGGTCAGTTGCCGTTGTATCAAATCCATATCGCGCGTAGTGACAAACTCGCGAATCTGCGCCAGCGGCAAGTCGAGAACGCGCAGGTTGCCGATGGTGTTGAGGGTGGAGAGCTGCCGCGATCCGTAGTAGCGGTACCCACTTGCCGGATCGACATATGCCGGCTCCAACAGCCCCATCTGCTCGTAATGACGCAGTGTGCCCACGCTTAAATTGAGCAGGCGCGCCACCTCGCCAATGCGGAGCAGGCCCTCGGTGTGTTCACTTGGCATGTCGGTCACAGGACCACTCCTTTCGGTAAAAACAGGGGAGAGGCGCTAGGCCCGCGTCGCCCCGCTACGCCACCAGCTTGTCAAAAGCCCCGCGCCGGTTGAGCACGGTAAATGCAATCACGCAGATGCCCGCCGACAGAATCGACCCGCACGGCGAGGCGATGCCCATGGGGAACAGCGTGTCGGAATAGGCGTTCGACAGCAGCCATGCGCCGGGCACGCGAATGAGCACCACGGCCAGCACGTTGTGCGCAAAGCCAATGTAGCTCTTGCCATACGCAGCGAAAAAGCCGCTAAAGCAAATGTGGATGCCGGCAAAGATCGCGTCGAAAATATAGCTGCGCATATAGCCGGTACCGGCCGCGACCACCGCGGGGTCCTTGGCAAAAAAGCCAATAAACGCCGGCGCCACTAGCCACATCAGCACCGTGATTAGGCAGCCGTATACTACCGAGATGGTCATGGCATCCTTGAGCACCTGACGCGCGCGGTCGCCCTTGCCTGCGCCGGCGTTTTGCGCCGTGAGCGCGCTGACGGTGGCACCCATGGAACTCGGCACAATGAACAAAAAGCTGATCATCTTTTCGACCAGGCCCACGGCGGCGGCGTCGACCAGACCGCGGTGGTTGGCGATGACGGTGATAAACATAAACGCCACCTGGATGCAGCCGTCCTGCACGGCCACGGGCACGCCGATCTTAAGAATGCTACCGAGCACCTCGGGCTGGGGGCGCAGGTCGCTGCGCTTAACATGGATGTTTGTGCGACGGCTCTTGAGCCACACGAGCGCGAGGGCAACGCTGGCCGTCTGCGCGGTCACCGTGCCGAGCGCCGCGCCCACGGGGCCGAGCCCCATGTGGCCGATAAACAGAAAGTCGAGCGCGATGTTAATGATGCATGCCACGCCGATCACGTACATAGGCGAGCGCGAATCGCCCAGCCCGCGAAAGATGGCCGAGAGGATGTTGTATGCGGCGATAAACGGAATGCCGATAAAGCAAATGCGCAGGTAGGCGGCGGTGCCTTCGACCGCTTCGGCCGGCGTGCCAATGAGCGCCACGATCTGCGGGCACAGTGCGAGCAAGGCAGCGGCCAGCACCACCGAGACACCCATAAAGAGCGTGATGGTGTTGCCGATGGCGGTCTCGGCGCGGTCAAACCGGCGCGAACCCACGGCGTGGCCGACGATGACCGTCGTTCCCATGGCCAGGCCCACGAGCGTCACGGTAATGATATAGAGCGTCTGCGCGCCATTACCCACGGCGGTGATGCCGGCGGCGCCGCTGAACTGCCCCATCATGTACAGGTCGGCCATGCCGTAGAGCATCTGCAAAAAGTACGAGAGCATATAGGGCAGGGCAAAGACCGCGATGGTCTTAAGGACATTGCCGCGTGTGAGGTCGTGTTCCATGGGCGGGGCTTTCTGGCTTAGATCGTTTACGTACCAGTGTAGTGAAAACCCTACAACGATTGTAGAGTCAAGGTTTGTGTTGGCAGCGGGGCGAAAAAGTCACGCTCCAAGCACGATGCTTTGACCCTCCATGCTCCTCACCTCGCCTCAAACCATCACAACATTCGGCGTTTTTTGCCAAAATCGGGAAAAGCATCGAATGTTGTGATGGTTTTTCTACCACTCGACCGGGTGGAATCGCTTTCTTGCGCACGAAGGTGTGCGGACCCGGGGGCAGGGGAATAAGGTTGGTTATCCGACTCCATTGGAGGGCTCATGGACCTGCCGATCGTCCTGTCCCATAAGACTGCCTGGCTGTACCACAACGTGGCGCGCCCGTCCGAGCCGCTCTCGCGAGCAAGCAGCCTATACGATGAGGACTCGCTTGCTAACGAGGCGGAGCCGATTGCGGACCTGCCCAAATTGGGGCTCGATGCCAAGGGGCTGAGGGCTTCAACGGCAGTTGGAATCGTTACCGACTATCTGGTTTCGCTTGGTATTCCACGAGAAGAGCTCGATCATATCGACACACTCGTCAACTTCGATTTTGAGCGCTCGACGCCGGCTGGATTTAGGTGCCACGTGTTTGGAGCGCCGATACCTTCAGACCATCTTATCGAGGTGGCAGAGGGCCTTCTGGTGGTTGATGAGGTCATGTGCTTTGTCCAAGCGGGTTCGTGGATGAGCGAGCCCGAGCAGCTGGAATATGGCTACGAAATCTGCGCCCGATACCATTTGAATCATCTGTCGACAGACGATTATATTGAGATGGGGCAGAGGTATACCGTTGCCGACTTGATTGCCTATTGCAATGAGAACCGATCTCGTCAGGGGGCTATACGCGCGGCCGCCGTGCTCAAGCGCGTGCACGATGGCGCGCGGTCGCCCATGGAGACGGCCACCGCAATCATGGTCGTAGCAAAACGTTCTCAGGGCGGGCTAGGATACGTCAAGGTTGAGCTCAACCATCGGGTCGATGTTCCCAACGAGTTCAAATATCTCGCTAAGGCCGGGTATTTCGAGATCGACGTATATGCGCCTGCGAGCGGTACGGGGATTGAATACAACGGCTCGGACCATCTTGATAAACAGCGCAGCGCGTCGGATGCGGAGCGTATGACTGTGCTGAGCGCGCTGGGCTTTAGGATGATTGTCCTCACCGGGACTCAGTTTGCCCACCAGCTGCAACTGCATCGGGCGATGAACGCCATCGCACTCGCCATGGGCCTCAAGTGCGACCGAAGCGAAGCATTCCAGAAACGGCAGAACGACTTGCGAGAATTCGTGATCCGGCACTGGGACGGCGGCCTTTAGGGGCGTTTTGGTTCTTCTACGGGGTGCCATGGGCAGGCAAACCATCACAACATTCGACGTTTTCTGCCAAAATCGGGAAAAGCATCGAATGTTGTGATGGTTTGTGCCGAGGATGGGCTTTGAAAGTCCGTTTTGCTCGAAGCGACCTGTCCTGTCGTACGGGTGTCGGCATGATTCTCTCGTGGGGTATTATGTTTTCCGAAGAATAAAACGCCGCGTGAGGGGAGGGCTGCGTGGACGGGCACGTGCAACATGACGGTTTTGGCCGCGATATCAACTACCTGCGCATTGCCGTTACCGACAAGTGCAATTTTCGCTGCATTTACTGCATGCCGGCCGATGGCGTGGCACCCCGCGCACACGACGAGCTGCTCAGCGCCGAGGAAATCGCCCGCTTTGTGCGCTTGGTGGCGGGGGAGGGCATTCGCCGCGTACGCCTGACGGGCGGCGAGCCGCTGGTCAGCCGCCGTATCATTCCGCTCATTCGCGACATCCGCGCGATTCCGCAGATCGAGGACATCTCGCTTACCACCAACGGCGCTCTGCTGCCCAAGCTGGCACCGCAGCTCAAAGATGCCGGGCTTAACCGCGTCAACATTTCGCTCGACACACTCGACCCTACGCTGTTTGGAAAGATTACGCGCCTGGGCCGGCTCGAGCAGACCATGGCTGGCATCGACGCGGCGCTGGCCTGGGGCTTTGAGCCCGTTAAGGTCAACTGCGTTGTGGTGCGCCGGCTCAACCAAGATGTGGCGGCCCTTGCGCGGCCGACCGTCGACCGCCCCATCCACCTGCGCTTTATCGAATACATGCCCATTGGCGACGAGCGCACGAGCTCGCATTGCGCCGTGGACCCGCATGCGCCCGCGCTCAATCCCGAGCTGTGGGATGCGAGTGACACCGTTCCGAGCGACGAGCTGCGGGCGCGCATCAATGCCGGGGCCGCCGCGGTTGGTCTGGGCGAGCTCGAGCCGCTCGACATCAACGACGCTCCTGCCGGCGCGGGCCCTGCGCGCTATTGGCACTTTCCGGGCGCGGCGGGAACGGTCGGTTTTATTAGCGCCATGTCCAATCATTTTTGTACGAATTGCAACCGTCTGCGCCTGACGGCCGATGGCAACGTGCGTCCATGCCTGTTTAGCGATGCCGAGTATTCGGTGCGTGAGGCGCTGCACCGTGGTGATGATATGCAGGTGCTTTCGATTTGGCGTGATGCCGTGGCCCACAAACCGCAGGAACACGCGATAATTGAGGGCACGCAACGATTTATGTCCCAAATCGGAGGATGATTATATGGCCAAGAGCAGGTACGCCGATGCCACCAAGGCCGCTCGCAGGGCCGCGATGTCTGCCCGCAAAGTCACGGCTGCGGCTGGCGATGCTGTCACTGCCGCACAACCGACTTCCAGCGCTGCCACCGAGCCCGCCCGTGACGCCCGTCGTGACGAGCTGACGCACGTGGACGCCAAGGGCGAGGTTCGCATGGTCGATGTGTCCGACAAGGCCGAGACACATCGCATCGCCATCGCCGAGGGCACCATCCTCATGCACCCCGAGACGCAAACCATGGTGCTGCAGGACCGCGCCAAGAAAGGCGATGTGCTTGCCTGTGCGCGCGTAGCGGGCATTATGGCCATCAAGCGCACGAGCGACATCATCCCCATGTGCCATCCGTTGCTCATTACTAAGAGCAAGTGCGACATTGCGCCCATCGCTCCGGCGGGAACGCCGGCCGAGGACGTGCCCGAGGGCTGGGCGCTGGCGCGCGCGGACGGGCAGGTTGGCTTTCACGTGCTGGTCACAGCCGGCGTGACGGGCAAGACGGGTATCGAGATGGAGGCCCTGACCGGCGCGAGCGCCGCGTGCCTCACGATCTATGACATGTGCAAGGCCGTCGATCGCGGCATGGAGATCGTCGACGTGCGCCTGTTGCACAAGGAGGGCGGCCGCTCAGGCGTGTGGGATCGCGCCGAGCGTCAGGCGGCTGCTGTTGAGTCCGTGGCTGCTGACGGTGCCGCGCCCGCGAGCGCGTCTGCTGCCGTCGCGCCCGCAGCTCCGGCGCCGGCCGTCCCCGCGATCGCGTTTATCGGCTACCAAAATTCGGGCAAGACCACGCTCGTCGAGAAGGTCATTGCCGAGCTCGCCCGCCGCGGTCTGCGCGTGGGTTCGCTCAAGCATCATGGGCATCACGGCTTTGATATCGATGTGCCCGCTAAGGACACCTGGCGCCATCACCAGGCCGGATCCAAGCACGTGGGCCTCATCTGCGCCACGCGTTGGGCGGAGTACGCCGACACGCGCGAGGAGAACGAGATGCCCGCGCGCGAGCTGCTGTCGCGCTACAACGATGTCGACGTGGTGATCATCGAGGGCTACAAGACCGAGGGCTTCGACAACATCGTCGTCGCGCGATCTGGTGTCGACCGTCTACGCGGCAAGAGCTCGCTCGACCTGGTCGACGGTCACACGCTGGCCCTTGCCTGCAACGAGGCCCTGGCACGCCAGGCCTTCGACGCCGGCTTTGCGACCCGAGCCATCAACATCAACGACGCCCGAGCCATCTGCGATCTCATCCAAGACCACCTTTAAGGCTTGACGCTGCGCCGGCCCCAAGCACTCCATCTCGCCCCTCAAGCCGTCGCTCGCGTACCAAAGTACGCGTCGCTCCTCTTTCGGGGCGACCTGGGGCACTTGGAACCGGCTCGCTGCGCTGCCATAACATGCCAAAAAGGGATAGGTTTATTTTGGCAGGTTTTATCTGGGCAAACGTCATTTCCACCACAAAGGGGCCAGGCACCTTTGTGGTGGTTTTTGCTTTGGTAGATGTGTGGGACATGCCTTACAATCTACCAAGTAGTTCATGACGGGCGAAAAACGGAGAGAAGGGTCCTGATGCGTCCTTAATGTTTCATGCGGATAGATTGATTTGACAGACGGTGGCGAATACCCACCGCCCGTATTCGTATGAAACAAGGAGTCTCCATGCTCGCATCTCTTCTCTCAAAACCTCAACCTTCGCTGTCCATGCAGGCCAAGCGCCTGGTAGCGATGCGCTTTCTCATCTACACCGGGTTTCAGACCAGCTACTTTATCGGCGTCATCGGAACGCTTACCTATGCGGACGATGCCTCGGTCGTCGCGACATCGCTGGCCGTCCTGTTCATGAACGTTTTCGTGATCCTGGGATCCTTTGCGGGCGGCGCTGCGCTCGACGCATGGGGTCCGCGCCGCCATTTCTTGCTGAGCATCGTCGGCACGCTCGCAACTGGCACGGCAATCATCGCCTTTGGTAGCGCGACCGGCGTCGTCCTGCTCGGCGCGGTGTTTCTGGGCTTTACGATGGGATTCGCCCAGCCCATCGCCACATCCTATCCGGCTTACCTCACCGACGATCCTGTCGAGCTCAAAGACATCAACTCCGCCATCGCCATGTTTTCAAACGTGAGTATCATCGTTGGTCCCACGCTGGGCGGCTTTGTCGCGGCGGCTGCGTCGTCGCGTGCGGTGTTCGTGCTTATGATGCTCTTTACCGTGCTGGCGTTCGTCGTCGGTTGGGGCTTTAGGCCGCAGACCAGCCATGTCGCCGGGCATGCGGATGCCGATTCGACAGAGGAAGGGGAGCGTGCGGGACAAAGCTCCAACCCCAGCGCGTCCGCCCGCGCCACCTTCGCAGCCAGCATCAAGACAGTCTTCACCAACAGCGTCCTCGCGCTACTTTTCTGCATCATTTTTCTTTCGAACTTTGGCTACGGAGCCTTCGATCCGCTCGAGTCGTTTTTCTATCGCGATGTCCTACGCGTCGGCGTTGAGTGGATGGGCTGGCTCTCGTCGGCCTCGGGCGTGGGCGCGGTGCTGGGTGCCGTGCTCGCGCTCCGCTTGCCGCCGCACCTGGTCAACCTTAAAACGCTGCTCGTGGCGCTCATGTCTGTGGGCCTGGGAAGTCTGCTCTATGTGGGGACACCGTACGTGGGCGTGGCCCTTGTCGGCCAGATCGCCCTGGGTATAGCTTGGGGTGTCGTCAACCCGCTCCACAACACCATTGTGCAGACGACGGCTCCGCTCGAGCAGCTTGGTCGCGTCAATTCGGTCATGGGCTTTGGCAATATGTTTGCCGGCGTGGCCCCGCTGGCGATTGCCCCGTGGCTGGCGGCAACATTTGGCGTACAACGGACACTCGTGGGGGCAGGCATGGTCGTGACGGCGGTCCCTGCGGCGTTGCTGCTGTTTGGGCGCCGGCATTTTGATCGTGCCGCAAGGCAGTAAAACCCATCACAACATTCGATGAAAATCGCGATTTTGCCGAAAAACGTCGAATGTTGTGATGGTTTGGCCCGCAAACGTCGCAACCACCACAAAGGGGCCAGGCACCTTTGTGGTGGTTTTTGCTTTGACGGGCCACGCCTGTGCCTTGGTATACCATGTACGCCGTTCGCGAATACGCCCCGCACCGCCGCACGACCCAGAAAGGCCCCCATGGACGCCACCTTCAGCCACATCAAAGCCGTGTTCTGCGATATCGACGGCGCGCTGCTCACGAGCCAGCACACGGTGTCCCCGCGCACCGTGGCGGCGATCCGCGCCCTGCGCGAGCGCGGCGTGCTCTTTGGCCTGTGCACCGGGCGCGACGCCCACGCGACCGAGGCCATGTACGAGCTCTGGGGCATCGAAGGCCTGGTAGACGTGCTGGTGGGCTGCGGTGGCGCCGAGGTCATCGACCGCGCGCACGGCATCAACGAGCTGAGCTACCCGCTGCCGGGCGAGACCATCGCGCGCATCTGCGGGCACATGGCAGACCTGCCGGCAACGCCCGTTTGCCCCCGGAACGGCGTGCTCTACGTGCCCGAGAGCAATGCGTGCGTCGAGCACCTGTCGCGTGTCGACGGCGTACCCTACAAGGTGGTCGACTTTGCCGAGTTCCTGCGTGATCCGCAGCCCAAGGTGATGTTTACCATGGCGCCCGAGGTGATGCCGCAGGTCATCGAGCGCGCATCGACGCTCGCCGACGACACCGTTAAGGCGGCTGCCCTGCAAACCACCCAGCGCCTCTACGAGTTCATGGATCCGCGCGTGTCCAAGACGCGCGGCCTTGTGCGCGTGGCGGAACTCAACGGCATGGAGCTCCAGAACATCTGCGTGTTTGGCGATGCCGATAACGACACCTGCATGGTGGCCGATGCCGGCGTGGGCGTGGCCATGGCAAACGGCAGCGACGCCACCCGTACCGCCGCGGACTTTGTAACCGCGAGCAACGACGAGGACGGCATCGGGTACCGTCAAGATTCTTTCGCAAATTGATCGAGGCGGCCTCGGCCCCGCCTTGC
>UQYE01000009.1:0-42555 GCA_900545145.1 uncultured Collinsella sp.
ACGACACGTACGACCTTGCGGATGCGCTCGCCAAGAGCAACAGCGCCAAGGGCAGTGCCGATTGCGTGTTCTTTATCCCGGAGGGGTTTGAGGACGATCTTGTTGCAGCCGCCCGTGCGGGGGAGGCCCTGCCCAAGCTCGACGTGACCTATGGTTCCGGCACCATGGCGGCGGCGCTTTCGTCCGCCGAGGCCTCGCGCTGGATCTCGCTCGCGGGCGCTGCGGCGGCGCTTGAACCCGCTGCCTCCAACGGTGACGTCGCAAGGGCCGCCGAGCACGCGGCCGCAAAGCGCGCGGAGGTCCAGATCGAGCAGGTCAAGGTCGACTCGACTGCTGCTACCACGCTCGAGTCGTACTTCAACTTTGGCGCGTACGCGATCATCTCGTCGGTCATCGTGTCGGTGGGACTGGTGTTTTCGGGCATGAACGAGCCCGAGCGCGTGCGCCGCATGGATGCCAGCCCGGTCTCTGAGCGCCAGCGTTCGCTCGCTGTGTTCGCGGCCGCCGCCGTGCTCGCCGTCTGCATCTGGCTCGTGTCGAGCATGATGGGCGTCGTGGGCTTTGCCAGCGCGGTTGCCGAGGTCGGCGTGGGTCGCGTGTGCCTGGCGCTGGCGGCAACGTTTGCCCTGGCGTGCACGCCGCTGGCCGTTGGCTTTACGCTGTCGAGCCTGGGCGCGCGCGAGGAACTGCTCAACGGCGTGGGCAACTTACTCGGCATGCTCATGACGTTTTTGGGCGGCGCCTGGATGCCACTGTCGCTCATGGGCTCGGCCGTGCAGACGGTGGCGCACTTTGTGCCGACGTATTGGGTGAACGAAGCGATCGGCAAGGCGCTCGCCGCGGACCTGACGTCCACCGTGCTGGGCGACATCGCCTGCGATCTGGGCGTCACGGTGCTCTTTGCCGCGGCCATCGCCGCCGTAGGCCTAGCCCTCGCGCACAACAAATCCCACGCCTAGCCACCTAGTCATTGGGGACAGTCTTTGCCGATTCGCCGGCAGGGCTGGCAGGGACTGTCCCAATATGTCGGCACTTGGGGACGCTCCTTTCCTGCCGGCACTCATTGGGGACAGACTTAAATGAGCGATTTCACTCATTTAAGTCTGTCCCCAATGAGTAGGTTGGAAAAAAGTCGCGCACGTCGCTTAAAAATAGTTCGCCCAGGTTTACTATTACCCTAGAAAAGTAGCAGAAGGCTAACAACGGGGGATAGCATGGCGACAAAGCGTGCCTACGTCCAGGTCAACGGACTCAAGAAACACTATGGCGACGGTGATGCACGCCTGACGGTGCTCGACGGCATCGACACGTCCATCAACCGCGGCGAGATCTGCGTCATGCTGGGACCCTCGGGCTCGG
Organism: uncultured Collinsella sp.; assembly: GCA_900545145.1. Classification (GTDB taxonomy): domain Bacteria; phylum Actinomycetota; class Coriobacteriia; order Coriobacteriales; family Coriobacteriaceae; genus Collinsella. The sequence goes on from UQYE01000009.1 coordinate 1,360, forward strand.
GCAAGTCGACCTTTCTCAACCTCATTGGCGGCCTGGAGGATGCCGACGGCGGCTCCATCATGGTGGACGGCTGCGACCTCACCGCGCTCAAGCCTGCCGATCTGGGCGAGTACCGCCGCCGCGAGCTGGGCTTTGTCTTCCAGTTCTACAACCTGGTGCCCGACCTTACCATCAAGGAAAACATCGAGGTCACGGCGCACCTGTCCAAAAACCCGCTCAATGTCGACGACCTGCTGCGTTCGCTGGGCCTCTACGAGCACCGCAACAAGTTCCCACGCCAGGTCTCGGGCGGCCAGCAGCAGCGCTGCGCCATCGGCCGTGCACTCGTCAAAAACCCAGGCCTGCTGCTGTGCGACGAGCCCACGGGCGCGCTTGACTACAAGACATCCAAGGAAATCTTGCGGCTCATGGAGGATGTCAACCGCACCTACGGCTGCACCATCATCATTGTTACCCACAATGCCGCCATCGCGCGCATGGCAAATCGCGTGCTGCGCCTGCGCGACGGGCGCATCGTCGAGGATGAGCTCAACGAGTCGCCCGTCGCGGCCGCCGAGCTCGATTGGTAGGCGGCGCCATGACACCTCTCGCAAAACGTCTCCCGCGCGAGCTGCGCCGCAATATCGGCAAGTACCTGGGCATCTTTTTGCTTATGTGCGGAAGCATCGCCCTTACCTCGGGCTTTTTGCTCGCGGCGCATTCCATCGGTTGCCTCATTGACGACATGCGCGATGCATATACGATCGAGGACGGCCGCGTGACTACCTCCTTCGAGGCCACCAAAGATCAGCTCAAGGCTGCCGAAGACGCGGCTGAGGACGTCGGCGGCGCTACGTTCTACAAGAATTTCTCCATCGACGCCATCATCAAAAAGGCGGCTGGCGACGACGGCACCAAGCGCACCCTGCGCACCTACGCGCATCGCACCAAGGTTGACATTGCGTCCTACTGCGAAGGCAGGCAGCCCAAGACGGACGATGAGGTGGCAATCGACCGTGTCTTCGCCACCAACAACGACCTCGCCGTGGGTGATAAGGTCGAGCTTGAGGGCCGCACCTACACCATCTGCGGCATCATGACCCAGCCCGATAGCCAGGCGCTGTTCCTCGACAATTCGGACTTTACGGTGAACACCATCACGTACGGCGTGGCCGAGGTCACCGACGCCGGCTTTGCCGCGCTTGAGGACGCCGGCGGCGCGCCTGCCTACACCTACTCCTTTACCTTTACCGATCGCGACCTCCCCACCGCGAATCGCATCGATGCGGAGCAGGATATGGTCGAGGCGCTGACCGATGCCGATGCGCGCGTGGACGATCTGATCGATGCCGATTCCAATCAGGGCATTGGCTATGCGCGCGACGACGTGGACGGCGACTCCATGATGTGGATGACGTTGCTCGACATCATCATCGTGATCATGGCGTTTGTCTTTGTGGTGCTCACCGACGCCACCATCGAGGAGGAGAGCGCCATTATCGGCACGCTGCTCGCCAGCGGCTATCGCCGCCGCGAGATCGTGCTGCACTACCTGGCACTTCCCGCTACCGTGGGCGTGGTCGCGGCGCTTTTGGGCACTGCGCTCGGCGTTGTATTCTTTACCGAGCCCATGCGCAGCCTCTATTACGGTTCGTACAGCCTGCCGCCCTTCCAGGTGTACTGGAGCTGGGAGATCTTTGTGAAGTGCGCCGTGGTTCCTGCCGCCGCGCTCATCCTTATCACGCTGGTGGGCCTGCTTCGCAAGATGGGCAAGACGCCGTTGCAGTTCCTTCGTCACGAGGCGAGCGGCAAATCGGGCACCAAGCGCGGCGTGCAGCTGCCGGAGCGCGTGGGCTTTGTCTCGCGCTTCCGCCTGCGCATCTTCCTGCGCAACCTGGGCAACTTCGCCACGCTTTTCGTGGGCATCGCGTTTGCCTCGCTGCTGCTGCTCTTTGGTCTGGCGATTCTGCCCACGATGACGCACTACGCGGACAACCTCGAGACGAGCCTGGTCGCCGAGCACCAGTACACACTCAAGGCTCCGCTAGAGCTCGAGGGCACCGCCGAGGAGCGCGAGCAGTGGGTGGCACTCGAGCGCTTGCAGTCGGTTGACGGCGCGCTGCTTTCTGCCGCCCAGGATGCCGATGACGAGCTTGACGACGCGGCCGATGAGGCGCAGACGGCAGCCGATGCCGCGGCCAGCTCTCCGTCTGCCGAGAGCCTGGCCGCGGCGCAGGACGCGCTCGCCAAGGTCCAGGACAAGAAGGACGCGCTCTACGCGCGCCTCGATGACCTTGCCGCTGCCCTCGGCTGCAACCGCGATGAGGCCATCGATCTGATCGACAAGGCCTCGAAAATTGACGCCGACAACGACGATATCCACCCGGTCAATACGACCGACAACGGCGCGGACGCAATCGCGCAGGCAGAGAAATATGCTGTTTACCAGCTGCAGTACGACCGCGGCGACGGAAATGGGCAGGAGACGATTTCCGTCTACGGCATCTCGCCCGATTCGCGCTACTGGAAAGGGCTGGACATCGGCGACGGACACGTTGTCTTTGGCGGCGGCCTGCTCGACAAGTTTGGCTGGAGCGAGGGCCAGAAGGTCGAGCTTCGCGACAAGTACGAGGCTCGGGATTATTCCCTTGAGTACGCGGGCAAGGGCTGCTCCTGGGGCTCAAAGTCGGACATGAATATCTATATGAGCATCGATGACTTTAACGAGCTGTTCGACAACGATGCCGCCTACTTCAACGGCTATGTGAGCAACGAGAAGCTCGACCTCGACGCGCGCTACTTTGCCGGCGACACCACGCCCGACGACATGCGCGCCGTGGGCGACCAGTTCATCGGCATGATGAGCAAAATGATCGGCATGATGGTCGGGCTCGCGGTGTTTATCTTCCTGCTGTTTATGTACCTGCTGACCAAGGCTGTTATCGACCATGGCGCCCGGTCGATCAGCTACATGAAGGTCTTTGGCTATCGCGATGGCGAGATTTCGCATCTGTACATCCGCTCGATCACGCTGTGCGTGGTGGCATCGCTCGTGCTGAGCCTGCCGGTCATTATTGGCTCGCTCACGGCCATCTTCCGCTCGATGCTGCTCGCCTACAACGGCAATATCGAGATCTACGTGCCCGCTTGGTCCATGGCGGCGTGCATGGGCATCGGCTTTGCAACCTACCTGGTCGTGGCGCTGCTGCACACGCGTTCCATCAAGCGCGTCAGCCTGGCCGAAGCCCTCAAGGTGCAGGAGCAGTCATCGGGGACGTTCTTAAACGACTAGTCATCGGGGACGGTCTTTGCCGATTCGCCGGCTCGCCGGCCGGGCTGGCAAGGGCTGTCCCTAACTGCCGGGAGGCACTCATTTAAGTCTGTCCCCAATGAGTGGCTGTGCTTGACTTCGACCCTACTTTAACGGGTACCATCCTCTATGTCTGTAACGCCATATAGACCGAGGGGATATAACTATGACCGCAACTGCACCCACAGCACCCGCTAAGGTGTACTTCACCAACCTGCGCACGCATGCTCGCGAGAGCCAGCTTGACAAGCTTAAGCGCCTCATCCGTCGCGCCGGCATTGAGCAGATCGACTTTGAGAACAAGTTCGTCGCCATTAAGATTCACTTTGGCGAGCTGGGCAACCTGAGCTTTTTGCGCCCAAACTACGCCCGCGCCGTCGCCGACGTGGTGAAGGAGCTGGGCGGCAAGCCCTTCCTCACCGACTGCAACACGCTCTATGTGGGCAGCCGCAAAAACGCGCTCGAGCACATCGATACCGCCTACCAGAACGGCTTTACCCCGTATGCCACGGGCTGCCAGATCATCATCGCCGACGGCCTCAAAGGTACCGACGAGGCGCTCGTCCCGGTCGAGGGTGGCGAGTACGTGCGCGAGGCCAAGATCGGTCAGGCGCTCATGGATGCCGATATCGTGATCAGCCTCACGCACTTTAAGGGCCATGAGCAGGCCGGTTTTGGCGGCGCCATGAAGAACCTGGGCATGGGCGGCGGCAGCCGTGCCGGCAAGATGGAGCAGCACGCCGCTGGCAAGCCGAGCGTCGCGACCGAGCACTGCGTTGGCTGCCGTGCCTGCGAAAAGATCTGCGCGCACAACGCCATCTCGTTCGATGGCACCCGCGAGCGCGAGCTTGCGAGCGGCAAGACCGTCGAGGTGCACGTGGCCGCCATCGACCACGACCGCTGCCTGGGCTGCGGCCGCTGCATCGGCGTGTGCAACCAGGATGCCATCAATCCCGACTATGACGCCGCAGCCGACGTGCTCAACTGCAAGATCGCCGAGTACACCAAGGCTATCGTCGACGGCCGCCCGAGCTTCCACATCTCGCTCGCCATGGACATTAGCCCCAACTGTGACTGCCATGCCGAGAACGACACGCCCATCGTCAACGACATCGGCATGTTCGCGAGCTTCGACCCGGTCGCCATCGACCAGGCCTGCGCCGACGCCGTCCTGGCGTCCGAGCCGCTGCCTAACACCGAGCTTACCGACAGCGCGGCCAAGATGGAGCATAATCACGAGCATCTGGAGGGCGAGCAGGCCAAGGATCCCTTCTGCATCACGCATCCCGACACCGACTGGCGCGCGTGCATCGCGCATGCCGAGAAGATCGGCCTGGGCACGAGCAAGTACGAGCTCATCGAGGTCAAGTAGCTCTTAGCTATTGGACAAAACAAGCGCCTTTGTGGCGCAAGTCGAGCAAAAGCCGCCCGTGAGCACAGCGCCCACGGGCGGCTTTTCGGAAGTATGCGGCAAATTTCGAGACCGCCGAGCACACGACGTTTTTTGGCAACAAAACCCCTGATAAATTGTTGATAAAACTGCGGTCTGGTCGGCAGTTCCAGATTTTGCCGCATACTTCCGAAAATAGGGGGTCAGATAAAGCCCCGGACGTTGCTTTTTGCCTAAAAATTCTTTCCGAGGAAGTCGTCGACCGTATTCCAGTAGAGCTCGGGGTCGACTTGCGCGCTCTTGGCGTGGGTGGCGCCGTGGATAGTGAGCTTCTGTTTAACCTTGCTGGCGCACGCCTCGTAGTTTTGGTCGAGCATGCTGTACGGTACAAAGGTGTCTTGGTCACCGTGGATAAAAAGCATGGGAACTGTTGCACGTTTGAGTTGATCCACGCTGCTTGCCTTATGGAAGTCGTAGCCCGCGCGCACGTTGCACACCAAGTTTGCTACATCGAGCAAGGGAAAGCTGGGCAGGCCGAACACGTCCTTGAGCTGCAGAGAAAACTCGTCCCAGACGCTCGTGTAGCCGCAGTCCTCGATAATGCATTTCACATTTGCGGGCAGAGATTCCCCCGCGACATTCATGGCCGTCGCCGCGCCCATCGACTCGCCAAAGACCAGGATGCGCGCCTCGGGGTCGGAATGAACGATTCGCCCGATCCACGCGAGGACATCGAGCCGCTCGGGCCAGCCCATACCGATATAGTCGCCGCCGGATCGTTCGTGCGCACGGGCGGCGGGTGCGAGTACGTTCATGCCGCGGTCGTGGAAGCGCTTGACGTATCGCGCCATACCGATGGGCTCGTCGGTATATCCATGCAGGCAGACGGCGTAGTCGTGCGTGCTCTCCGACGCAGCAAAATACCAGGCGGCAAGCTCGGTCCCGTCGTCCGCGGTGAGGCTGCTGCTCTCGCGGTTTTCCTTAAACCACGCCCGCGCCTCGACTGCCTCGGCATCCATCTGCTCGCCCTTTTTGCCGTCCTTGCCGTCCTGCATCATCTTCATGGTGTAGGGCGCTTGGGGATTCAGGGCAAAGTCGAACAAGAAGTTGCCGGCAAACCCCAGCAGCGCGACAACGAGCGCCAGCGCAACGATGCCGGCCATCTTGAGCTTTCGATGGGAACGTGCGTTTTGAGACATAAGAAGCTTTCCTATAAGATGTTAATACATCAACATTTAATGCAAGCGCATTATGGACGTTCACCGTTGATGCGTCAACAGGCAAAGAATGGGTAAACAAAGGGTCACGTATGGTGCAAATTTCGCACGCACCCAGACGCTTTGATATAGTGTTGAGAACTCTTTTATGTTGGAGGATGTAACCGGCATGTCCGATTCGAGCGACAGTTCTAAGCCGCGACCCAAGACCGCGGCCGTTCCACACTACACGGTGGGCGAGGAGATCATGAACTCCGTCACCCATGGTGTCGGCTGCCTGCTGGGTATCGCGGGCCTGGTGCTCCTGATCGTATTCGCTGCCTTGCGCGGCGGAGGCCCGGCCCACATGGCCGCGGCGATTGTCTATGGTGTCAGCATTATCCTCGAATACCTAGCCTCTACGCTCTACCACGCGATTCAGCCCGCGCGCGCCAAGCGCGTGTTTCGCATCATCGACCACAGCTGCATCTACCTGCTCATTGCCGGTAGCTATACGCCGTTTTGCCTCATCACGCTCGCAAACGACGGCGGCCCTGCGCTGTTCTTTGCCGTATGGGCCATCGCCATTATCGGCATTGCCCTCGAATGCTTTATGCGCGAGCGCCAGCCGCACTGGGTAAGCGGCCTGGTCTACCTGCTGATGGGCTGGCTCGTCGTCTTTAAGCTGTCCGAGCTCGTGTCGCTGCTCAACCCCGTGGCACTTGCTCTGCTCGCTGTCGGCGGCGTGTGCTACACCGTGGGCGTGCCGTTCTACATCGCCAAAAACGTGCGTTACCTGCACAGTGTGTTTCACTTGTGGGTGCTCGCCGGCAGTATCTTCCAGTTCATGGCGGTGATCCTCTTCGTAATCTAGCGATCGCTCCTGTGCCCGCGGGCCCATCCAAGCGGCCGCCGGGCGCAACTGCCCTATCCGTCACCTACGCTTACTACCCAACGTCCCGAATCTTGGAGGTTCGAGAAACTCCCGATGGACATAACCATCTCCCTTATTACCACGCTCGTTTTAACGCTTATCAACGGCTACTTCTCCATGTCCGAGATGGCTCTCACCACGGCCAAGCGCGCCGTGTTGGAACACGATGCCGAGGAGGGCGATAAGCGCGCCGAGCGCGCCGTCCAGCTTGCCGCCGATTCCGACCAGCTGCTCGCCACCATCCAGGTCGCTATCACGCTCGTGGGCTTTGCCTCGTCCGCCGTCGCCTCGACGAGCCTGTCCGACCCGCTCGCCACATGGCTCATGAGCTTTGGCATCGCGCCGCTTTCGGCCATCGCGCGCGGCCTGGCGCCGGTCATCATCACCGTCGCGGTCGCCTTCGTGTCCATCGTGATTGGCGAGCTCGTCCCCAAGCGTATCGGCCTGGCCAATGCCGAAGGCGTGTCCAAGCAGGTCGTGGGCCCGCTTTCCGTGTTCCAAAAGATCGCCCGTCCGCTCGTGTGGCTGACCGGTGCCTGCTCCGACGGCCTGGCTCGCATCCTGCGCATCAAGAGCGCCGATGACCGCCAGAACGTCTCGGAGGAAGAGATCAAGTACATGGTCTCGGAGCAAGACGACCTGCTCGACGAGGAAAAGCGCATGATCCACGAGATCTTCGACCTGGGTGACACCGTTGCCCGCGAGGTCATGGTGCCGCGCGTGGACACCACCATGTGCGAGGACGACGAGACGGTCGCCGACGTGTTGTCCACCATGCGCCAGACCGGCTTTAGTCGCATCCCCGTCTATCATGAGGATCCCGACAACGTCGCGGGCATCGCGCACATTAAGGACCTGATCCAGCCCGCGCTCGACGGCAAGGGCGACCAGCCCATCGCCGACTTTTTGCGCGACGCCACCTTTGTGCCCGATACCAAGGACATCCTGCCGCTGCTGTCCGAGATGCAGACCTCGCACGACCAGATCGTGGTCGTCGTGGACGAGTACGGCGGCACGGCCGGCATCATCACCATCGAGGACATCGTCGAGGAGATCGTCGGCGAGATCGAGGACGAGTTCGACCCCGACAACAAGTACCTCACGCGCCTCTCGCGCCGTGAGTGGCTCGTCGATGGGCGTTTTTCGTGCGATGACGCGATTGAGCTTGGTTGGCCGCTCGAGGAAAGCGATGATTATGAGACCATCGCCGGCTGGATTTTGGAGCTTTGCGACTCGGTGCCCGACATCGGAGAGGTGTTTGAGGTCGCGGGGTACAAGTTTAAAGTGCAGTCGATGCGTGGCCAGCGCATCTCGCTCATTCGCGTGATCGCTCCGGCCGAAACCGATAAGAAGGATTCCGAGTCTTCGGCAGAAAAGCCGGCGGCGTCGGGTGCGGGCACTGCGGATCCGCACGACGGCGACGAGTAGGGCAAGGACGAGTAGGGGAGAGTTATGGCAGGCCTGTTCAACATCCTTAAGGTCACCGTCAGCGAGGACAAGATCTGCGCGCACGTGCTGGTGAACCCCGGCATGCCGCTCATGACCTCGGAGGATATCGAGGCCACGGCGCGCGTGTACTACCTGGTGCCCGCGATTGCCAAGCATCTGTGCCTGGGCGATTCGGGTCGCGAGTTCCAGGACTGCATGGGCCAGACCGAGCTTTGCCACCTGCTGGAGCACGTGACGGTCGAGCTCATGAACGAGACCGGTCTTGCCGGCAGCATCTCGTGCGGCCGCACGCGCGTAAGCGAGCACGACGAGCGCGTCTTTGAGGTTGAGCTTTCGTGCCCCGACGACGCGCTGGCTATCGGCGCGCTGTCTTCGGCCACCTTTATGATGGACTGGGCGTACCTGCACGCCGATCAGCCGGCCCCCGACGTGGAAGGCACGGTCGCTGGCCTGCGCAACCTGGTGCTGGGCATGCGCGCCGAGGCCGAGGGCAAGGACCCGCACGAGGCCGTTGCCGCTGCGAACGGCGAAGATGCTGCCGAGGACGAGGGCGCTGACGAGGGCGATGTGCCGGTCGACGCCGAGCCCGTTGCCGATGCGACCGCCGAGCCCGTTCCCACCGAGCCCCAGGGCGTCCCCAACTTTGACGACGAGCCCCAGGTGGCGATTGATACCGAGGGCGCGGTTGCCGAGAACCACGAGGCCTCCGCTGCCGTCTTTGGCGGTGCGGCGACGGTTCCGGCAGGACCTGCGCATGAGGGCGGCCTGCCGCTCGTGGACGGCGCCGGCGAGGACCCGGGTGCCACGGTGGCCATGCCGGCTATGCCCCAGGAGTAGGCCTACGCGTTTATCACCATCACGTACCTGCGCCTTTGCCGTACGCAGATGAGCGGAGCGGCAAGTGATGCGCTGCGGGTATAATGGACAGCATTCAAACGGTGGGCACCGACGTGCCCGCAGGAGAGGAATGATCATGGGTAAGACTTTCAGCTTTGTCTCCGGCGCACTTTTTGGTGCTGCTGCTGGCGCTATTATCGGTGTTGCTCTGGCCCCGCGCTCGGGCGCCGAGACCCGCGCCATGGCTGCCGATATCGCCAACGACGCCTGGGACAATATGCGCGACACCTACGAGCACAGCGCCGAGGAGGCCCGTGCTGCGGTGAATGACTTTGGCCCGATGGTCGACGCCAAGACTGACGACCTACGCGCCAAGGTCGACCTGGCCCGCGAGCGCATGGACCAGCTGCGCGAGCAGCTCAACGACGCCATTTCGGGCGGCAACGTGACGCCTGCCGCCGACGTCGTGGTCGAGAACGCCGTCGAGGCTGATGCCGAGGCTGCGGAGCCCTCGACCGAGGCATAATGCGCGCCGGGGATTTTGTCGGCGCCAAGATCTATCGCAAGCCTACCGAGGACAAGCGCACCAAAAAGGACGGCACGCCGCGCAGCCCTAAAAAGCTCGGAAAGATTCACTTTCCGGTCTTTACCCCGGGCGGTACGCGCGTGGTCGGCTTTATGGTCCGCCAGTCCGATATCGCGGGCATGATCGAGCGTCCCGACCGATTCGTAGCGCTCGACGCCATTGGTGTCTACGAGGGCGCCATTGCGGTCGATGACGTCAAGGACACGTACGATGCCGCCGCCGCCAAGCGCCTCGACATCAACCTGGACGATTGCATCATCTGGGTCGGTATGGACGTGCGCACGGAATCGGGCGACGTCGTGGGCTATTGCTCGGACGTCGAGTTCAAGCCGCGCTCGGGCATCGTGCAGGCATTCTATGTGACCGCCGGTGCTGCTTCGAGTGTTTTGGTTGGTGACACGCAGGTGCCGCCGACGATGCTACGCGGCTACGAGAACGGCGCGATGGTCGTCTCGGACGAGGTCAAGTCGCTTGGGTATTCGGGCGGTGCGGCCGCCAAGGCCGCCGAGGCCAGCGTCGTGGTGGGCGACAAGGTCAAAAAGGGCGCCAAGGTGCTCGACGACAAGGGATCGGTCGCCGTGGACAAAGGCAGTCGCGCACTGGGCAAGCAGCTCGGCAAGACGCGCGGCATGTTCAAGGCCTTTAAGGACGAATACCAAAAGGCGAGCGGAGGCTCGTCAAAAGCTACAAAATAGCGACGTACCAAATGATGGGAGGCAAGCCGGAGACCTGTTGCTCCGGCTTGCTGTGTTTATGGGGGAGGGCACATGCGCCAAAACGGATCCAACTTAAACGGGCGCTCGGGTGCGCGTCCGACGACGCGCCGCGACCTGGGGCAGCTGCCCAGCGGTCAGCGTCGACGTCGCCGTAAGCCCGGCGCGATGTACCTCAACCATAGCCGCGGGTTTAGCGACCGCAGCGCGCGCATCGGCAACGGGCGCTCGCCGCGCCGACCGTCCCGTCTGCCCTATGCGCTTATCGCCGTGGGTTGCGCGCTCGTGCTGTTTATCGCTGCCGTCGTGGGCTACGTCAACCGCAGCGTGGACGTGGAACTCAACGGGCAAAAGACCGCGGTGCGCGTGGGCTCTACGTTGCAGAATCTTATCGACGATCAAAGCCTGACCGAAACGTACGACGCCGGCGATCTGCTGGCCGTCGACGACAGCGTGCTCAAGCGCCATGGCGGCGAAAAGCTGTCGGTTAAGGTGGACGGCAAGCGCATAAAACAGGGCAAATGGGATAGCCGCGAACTTGAGGGCGGCGAGAAGGTGGCGGTCAAGGACGGCCGCAACGTGTACGAAAAGCACGAGGTCCAGGCCACGACTATCGAGCCAAAGCTTAAGGTCGAGGGCACGGGTGCCATTGAGTATGTCAAAACCTGGGGCGTTCAGGGCCGCTCCGAGGTATGGGTCGGCGAGCAGTCGGGCAAGACGCAGGACCGCGGCGAGGTCGTGCCCGCCACCGACTGCGTAGTCGAGTGCGCAAGCGTAGCGCCCAAGGGCAACGAAAAGTACGTGACCCTGACATTTGACGAGGGTCCGAGCGGCGCGACCAAGCAGATCTTGCAGGTGCTCAAGGAAAAGGGCGTTACCGCGACGTTCTTCCTTTCGGGCGATGCGGCCGAGGCCTCGCCTGCCACGGCCAAGGCGATTGTCGATGCCGGGTGCGAGATCGGATCCAACAGCTACAGCGACGATTCGCTCAAGGGTCAGGACCGTGAGACGGTACGCGAACAGATCACGAAAGGCACCGATGCGATTAAGTCGGCGACCGGCGTGAAGACGATGCTGCTGCGTGCTCCCTACGCTGCCTTTGACGAGCAAAACTGGATTGATGCGATGGACCTGGTCTCCGCCGTGGTCTCGTGGAATATTGACTCGGGCGACTGGCTGCTCAACGGTGCCGACGAGCAGGTCTCAACGGTGCTCGATTCGGTGACGCCGGGCAATATCGTGCTGCTCACCGATAGAGACGAATGCGCCGAGCAGACGCTCGAGGCGCTGCCGCAGATTATCGACGGTCTTGTCGCCGACGGATACAAGATCGTGACGCTCAGCGACCTGGTCAAGACGGACACATCGCTCAGCAAAAAGCTCACCTCGCTGACGAAGGTCACCATGCCCAAGGACGCCGTGTTCCCCCAACTTGCCGAGGACGATGACACCACAGAGTAGTCATTGGGTAGTCGTTTAAGAACGTCCAATGGCTATGTCACGGATACGTCAGCGTTTGGTATGCCTGCAATGTGCAGCGCATAAATTCGATGCCGCAGGGCGATGCTGATGCTATAGTTACTGCGGTTAATGAGGGTCAAGAGAAAGGTTACAGGTGAAATCCAAACCTCGACCATACAGTCGATGACCCCATGCAGGTGCTTTTTTGCGCATGCACGGGGTGTAAGCGTCGAGCGGCGTGCCGCCCGCGCATGCGTATACATATCCAGAAGCCCCCGGACGCCGCACGCGCGGCCGCGTTCGGAGGAATAATGATGGGGAGCACCATTGAATTATCTGAGTGAGATGCTCAAATTGCCGGTCTTGGACGTCGACGGCGAAAAGCTCGGCGTGGTCAACGATTTTGGCATTGCTACCGGCGAAGTTTTTCCGCACGTGACGTCGCTCGCGTTCCGCGGCCCCGGCAAGACGCCGTTTATGATCAGCTGGCGCAAATGGGTCGACCGTATCGATGAGACGGGCGTGTATCTCAATACGTCTGCCACCAATATTCGCTTCTCGTACCTGCAGCCGACCGAGCTCCTGCTGGCGCGCGATGTTCTCAATAAGCAGATCGTCGACACGCAGGGCATGAAGGTCGTGCGCGTCAACGACATCAAGTTTTCCATGTCGGGTGAAAACCAGCTGCGCCTGTTGGGTGCCGAGGTCGGTGCCCGCGGTCTGCTGCGCGCGATCAGCCCCGCACTCGAGCACGTCGTCGAGGGCTTTATGAAGCACCTGGGCAAGCCGCTCAGCGAGGACATCATCGCTTGGTCCTACATGGACCTGCTCGACCGCTCGACTAAAAACATCCAACTCTCGGTGTCGCACAAGACGCTCGGCGAGCTGCACCCTGCCGACATCGCCGACATTATCGAGCAGCTCGACCCGCGCCTACGTGCGCAGGTGTTTGCGCAGCTCGATACCGCCCAGGCAGCCGAAGCTATCTCGGAGTTCGATGACGACGAGCTTATGACCGAGATGCTCGAGGGCCTGTCCGACACGGACGCATCGTCGATGCTGGCCATGATGGACCCGGACGACGCTGCCGACCTGATCGACGAGCTTGATTACGAGAAGGCCGAGAAGCTCCTGCGCCTGATGGGCGTCAAGGAGGAGAAGGCGATTCGTAACCTGCTGGGGTATGAGGACAACACCGCCGGCCGCATCATGACCTCGGAGTTTGTCTCCCTGCCCGCCACGGCAACGGTCGGTGACGCCATCGAGGCGATTCGCGAGCTCGACGAGGACTTCGAGAGCGTCTACTACGTCTATACCGAGGATCCGAGCGGCATGCTGACCGGTGTGCTTTCGCTGCGCACGCTGATCGTAGCCGACCGCGACGCCACGCTGGGTCAGCTGGCCTATCGCGACCTGGTCTACGTGTCGCCCGACGAGGACCAGGAAGACGTGACGGACGAGATGACCAAGTACGACCTGGTCGCTATCCCCGTCTGCGACGAGAACCGTCATATCCTGGGTATCGTAACCTTCGACGACGCCATGGACGTTATCGCCGAGGAGCATCAGGAGGACCTGCAGATCGCCGGTGTCGGCTCGGGCGACAGCGCGTCGGACGACTCGACGAACGTGCTCAGCTGGTTCGTGCATCGCCAGTACTGGGTTGTTGTATGGGGCATCGCGTCGTGCATCATGGCGACCGTGCTGGGAACGGCGCTCGGCTCCGCGCATCTGGTGGTGTTCCCCATGTGCGCCATGCCGCTCGTGCTGCTGGCGGCCTCGCGCATGGTGTCGTTCGTCAAGAACTACTTCCTGGAGTATGACGGTCACGACGACGAGCCCAAGCCGTATCTGGGGTTCTTCTTCCAGAGCACGGGCATGGGCCTGATTCTGTCGCTCGTGACCTACCTGTGCGCCCAGCTGGTGCGCACCGCTGCGTTCCTCGATGCGCCCATGTTTGAGGAGCAGCTCTTTACCGGGTGCTTTAATATCGCTGCCATTATTTGCCTGGTTGGCAACATGAGCGCCGTGATTTACCTGATGGTGCTGTTCTGGCGTGACGAGCATGACCTCAACACGTCGGGCACCGCCATGAACGTCATTGCCGTCATGATTTCGTGTGTGGCGTATTGCATCGCCGCGGTGCTGCTCGCCATATCAGTCATGGGTTAGGTGGTCGCGTGCAAAATACCAAGCAAAAGTCGGGCACCAAGCAAAAGTTGACCATCGCGGCCATCTTTGGCGCTATGGGTCCCGGTCTGCTGGCGGCGCTTTCGGGCAATGACGCCGGCGGCATTGCAACGTATTCCAGCGCGGGCGCCAGCTATGGCTACAAGATGCTGTGGATGCTTCCTGTCATGACTGTGCTGCTCATCGTGACGCAGGAGACCGCGGCGCGCTGCGGCTGCGTCACGGGCAAGGGCCTGGCATCGCTCATTCGCGAGCGCTTTGGCGTGCGCAAGAGTGTACTTGCTATGGCGGCGCTGTTGATCGCCAACACGGCTGTGACCATTTCGGAGTTTGCGGGTATTGCGAGCGGCCTTGCCCTCTTTGGCGTGCCGGCGAGCATCTCGGTGCCGTTGGTGGCGCTGCTGGTGTGGATGCTTACCATGTCGGGGAGTTTCCAGCGCATCGAGAAGATTCTGCTGCTGGTGAGCTGCGTGTTCGTGACCTACATCGTCGCCGCGTTTATGGCTGGCCCCAACTGGGGTGAGGTCGCGGTCGACCTGGTCGTGCCTAACATTCAAAATGACCCCAGCTACGTGTCGCTCGTGGTCGCAACGATCGGTACCACCATCGCGCCGTGGATGATTTTCTTGGCGCAGAACAACGTGGTCGATAAGAACGCGGGCGAGGACGACATCGTGCTGCAGCGTATTGATACCGTGAGCGGCTCGCTTGCCGCCGATGTTATTGCCGGCTTTATTATCATCACGACCGGCACGGTGTTGTTCCCGGCGGGTATTCAGATTAGCGATGCTGCCGATGCTGCCCGCGCGCTGGAGCCTATTGCGGGTCAGTGGTCTACGGTACTGTTTGCCTCGGGCTTGGTCGCGGCGAGCTTCTTGGCCGCCTGCGTGCTGCCGGGCGTTACGTCGAGCGCTATCTGCGAGGCATTTGGCTGGGAGCGCGGTGCCGACCGCAGCTGGGACGAGGCCCCGGTCTATCGCGGCATCATTACGGCCATCATCGGTATCTCTGCCGTGCTGGTGCTTATGCCCGGCGTCGATCTGTTCCAGATTATGATGACCTCGCAGGTCATCAATGGCGTGCTACTGCCCGTGGTTCTGGTGTTCCAAGTGGTTATCGCCGCCGACCGTCACATTATGGGCGCCAACCGCAACGGCCGCGTGTGGAACGTGCTCACGTGGGCGACTATCGCCGTGATTACGGTGCTGACGGTCGTCATGTTTGTGCTGCAAGCGATGGGCTACGGCGCTTAGCGCTTCTTTTGGACTCCAAACAGGCCGCCGCCATGGGCTGCGGCCTGTTTTTTGCCCGCTATAGGGCGTTAGTTATATGGCAGTGGACAAAAAATGCCAAATATGAGTACTGTTGCCTTGCCGATAGCATTTACGACCAAGAAAATAATGAACATAGTTAAGAATCTGTTTATTAAAAGCGGGTCTCCAAGTCCTAAGCCGGCCATTCTGGTCAACTGGAAGGGTCGCGCGCTACCGCAGGGGCGCCATTTTGGGTGGTTTTGCCTGCTACTAAAATGGTAACAGTACTCATATTTGCCACTTTTTGTCCACGACCTCTTGGAGTCGGCTCGAAAAGAGTGATTTTGGGTTGTTTGCTGCGGATGTGGGGCTTGGAAACAACGCTCGGGGTGGCGAGGCGCCCAGAATTCGGTCGCAAGGAGGGCGTTCCTCGGCTGTGTCAGGAGTGTCCCTGGGTGCCGGCATATAAGGAACGTCCCTAACTGCCGGAGGGGGTGCCTGCCGTGGCAGGCACCCCCTCCGGATGTGGGAAGTTTGCGCTGCAGGTTACTTGTCGGTGCCCAGCTTGTGCGGCTTGAGAGCGAGCGCATTGACGAGCGCGTCGGTGGCAGACTTGACGGCCGCCGGCTGCGGATCGTTGACGTGATCCTCGGGATGCACGGGCAGGTCCTTCTTGACTGCATCGTGGATCAAGTTGAGGTACTCAGTCACGCCAGTGGTCGACAGGTGCGTGCCATCGCCATCGAACAGGTCGTTGCGATTGGCACTGTATCCGTACCAGTCGATAACGCGCACGTTCTTGTAGCGCGTGGCGGCGTTGGCGATGGCCTGGTTGGTAGAGCCAACCCACGGCTGCGGGCTGCGCGTGTTCACAAACACCACAATACGCTTATCTCCTGCATCGGTCATGATGGCGTCGATCTGGTCGTCGGTTACCAAGCCGTTGGTGCCCAGTGCAAAGACCACGATCTTGCCGGCAAGGTTCTGTTGGAGATAGCCCTCAAATGTCGCGCGGCCCGCATCAAACTGGCGGCCCTTTTCGGCATCGATATGGCTGTGCGGGAACACGCCGTCAAAGGAATCAACGGCGCGCAGCGACACGGAGTCACCGATCATCAACAGGTCGTAGGAGCCATCGGGGAAGCCGTCGTTGTCCTTGTCGGTGTCGTCGGCCGCCTGCTGGTCGGTGGGCGCGGTGTTTTTGGCTTCCTTGTTCAGAACTTCGGCGCCCTCGCCGCTCAGCGCAGACGTCTCGGGCACAAAGACCAGGCCGCCCAGTGCAACGACCAACACGACAGCGCAGGCTGCGCAGACAGGGACGTGCGCGCGTGCCCAGTTGGCGGGCGTGGTGGTGCCATCGCGGAATTCGGCCACGGTGCGGCCGAAGGCGCCCTTCCTAAACGGCGTTTCGATAAAGCGATAGGAGCACTCGGCTACGGCGACCACCAGCAGCACCTGCAAAATGTACTGCCACCAGGGCGTATCGTTGATGTTGGCGACCGGGTTCATAAGCAGCAGCAGCGGATAGTGCCACAGGTAGATGCTGTACGAGCGCTTGCCAACCCATACGAGCGGTTCGGCGGACAGTGCGCGGGCAACCATTCCCTGGGGCTGCACGCAGGCCGCGATGACCATGAGCGTGAGGATGGAGCATAACAGCGTGCCGCCGCGATACTGGAACGCGGTGTAGCCGTTGGTGAGCGCGACCATGGCGGCAAGGCCAACCAGACCCACGACGCCCAACACATCGATGGATGCGGGCGAGGACCAAAAGCGCACGAGGGCGCTCGGCTGTGCCGGGGCGGTCTCGGCTGATTCGTCGGCCTTCTCGCTAGGCTTGCCCTCGGCGTTCTTGTCGTGCTTGGCGGCGCCAGCCAGGCGATTGAGCCCCAAACGATGAGCGAGACGCACTGGCGCCAGGTCGCGATCGGGGATAAAGGCCATCCAGGCACCCAGCAGTAGCGAGAACACGCGGGTGTCGGTGCCGTAGTACACGCGGCTGGGGTCGGCGGCAGGGTTGTAAAGCACCATCATGGCGAGGGCAGATACCGCGGCGAGGCCCAGAACCACGCGGCGCGTGTTGGGCTTGCTCACATGCATGGATACCATGGCAAGCAGCAGTGGCGGCCAAATCAGGTAGAACTGTTCCTCGATGGCAAGCGACCAAAAGTGCGTGAGCGGCGAGGGGTCGCCCAGAGCATTGAAGTACGAGACGTTTTGGGCAATCTGCCACCAGTTGTTGAAGAACAACAGCGACGGCAGGATGTCGGGGCGCATCTTGGTGAGCATCACGTGGTTAAAGATGGTGCACAGCGCGCAGGCCACGAACACTACCGTTACCACGGCGGGGACCAGGCGACGGATGCGGCGAATCCAGAAGCTCTTGAGGTCGATGCGGCCGGTCTTAGCGACTTCGTTGAGTAGCAGGCGTGTGATCAGATAGCCCGAAAGCACAAAGAAGATCGTGACGCCGAGCAGACCGCCCTGCGCCCACGTGAGGTTGAGGTGATAGAGCACCACCGCGACGACGGCAAGCGTGCGTAGGCCGTCAAGGGCAGGGATGTAGCGGGACTTGGGGCGAGCAGGCGTCTGCTCCGCGGCGGGAGTGTTGGCGCGGCCCGCGTTGTTGGTAGAAGCGCGATGAGGGCTTGCGGTGCGTCGCGGCTCGTTGGTACGGCGTTCGCTCTTCACGCGTTCGTGCGGCGCCGGCTCGTTGCCTGTGCGGCGTCGACCGCGCGAGCCCGATTGCGAGAATTGTTCCATAAAACATCATCCAATGACGAGAATAATCAGCACGTATTTATTGTAGCTGCCTGCTCCTGTGAATGCTTGCTGCTGGCGCAAGCTCAAGCGTGCGTCCACATCAAAGTGAACTAAAGTTATAGGGGGTGCGAGGGCGCACAATCGATGGTCGACGGTGGGCATAAGGCCCGCAGATGAGGAGGTTTCCATGGCAGATCGCGACATCATTGCGGTGTTCGGCAGCATGAACATGGACCTTTCGGTGGCGTGCGAGCGCATGCCGCGTGCGGGCGAGACCGTCGGCGGCAGCGGGTTTATCACCAACGCCGGCGGTAAGGGCGCTAACCAGGCCGTTGCCGCCGCGCGCATGGGTGCGCGCACATGCATGATCGGCGCTGTTGGACGTGATACCTTTGGCGATGCGCTTGTGGCGGGGCTCCAGGATGCCGGCGTGAGTGTTGAGTTCGTGGCGCTTCGCGATGACGTGGAGACCGGCACCGCGACTATCATTCGCTGCGAGGGCGACAACCGCATCATACTGTCACCGGGCGCCAACCATGCGCTTGCGGGCGCGGACGTTGCCTGCGCGTTGAGGCGTCTGGTGGCCCATGAGCTCGACGGCGACGCCAGCGAGATTGCCCCGGCTGCCGGAAGCGTCTTTATCGCCCAGGGCGAATGTGACCTTGTGGCGACGGCCGAGGCGCTTGTTTGCGCTCACGAGCTGGGGTTCTATACGGTCTTTAATCCAGCGCCCGCCTGCGAGCTGCCTGCGGAGGTCTGGCCTGCGGTCGACCTGGTCTGCCCCAACGAGACCGAGTGCCAGGTGCTGACGGGCATTCTGGCCACGGATGATGCGAGTTGCGTCGCCGCGCTCAATGCGCTGCTCGACAAGGGCGCCGGGGCTGCGGTCATCACGCTAGGCGGTGCCGGCTCAGTTGCATTTGGCGATGACGGTGAGCTGCTGCGCATGCCGGCACTTTCGTGCGCGGTGGTCGATACGACGGCCGCGGGCGATACGTTTATTGGTGCGCTTGCGGCGGCTCGCCTGGAGGGCCTGCCGCTCTTTGAATGCATGGCCGCCGGCGCCCGTGCCTCGGCGGTGACGGTGTCGCGTTTGGGCGCGCAGCAGTCGATTCCCACGCGTGCCGAAGTTGGGCGCATGTTTGGTTTAGACGATTAGTACAAGACGGAGAAGCGGAGTAAAACAATGGCAACCAAGAAGCTGATCCTTGATCTGGATATGGGTGTGGACGATGCGATGGCGCTTGCCTATGCCATCGCGAGCCCCGAGGTGGAGCTCGTGGGCATCACCACATGCTTTGGCAACGTGCGCGTCGAGCAGTCGGCGCACAACTGCCTGGCGGTGCTCGACCTGTTGGGCCGTCCCGAGGTGCCGGTGTACCTGGGTGCCGACCGTCCTCTGCAAGCGACTGAGCCCTATACGCCGCCGGCGTCCACCGCGCTCATTCACGGCAAGAACGGCATCGGCGGCGCGAGCGTGCCCGCGTCGCCCTACGAGCCGGTGGGGGCGACCTCGGCCGACGGCAACGCTGCGGTCGATTATCTGATCGATGCCGCGCGCACCTATGGTCCCGATCTGGTCTACGTAGCGACTGGCCCGCTCTCCAACCTAGCGCTCGCCCTGGAGCGCGATGCGGCGGCGATGATGTCCATCGGCCGCGTGGTCGTGATGGGCGGCGCCCTTACCGTGCCCGGTAACGTGAGCGCGGGCGCCGAGGCCAACATGGCGAGCGACCCCGAGGCAGCCGACGCGGTGCTGCGCTCGGGCCGTAAGCTCACCATGGTGGGCCTGGACGTGACGCATCGCGTGGTGCTCACGCGCCGCGACATTGCCGGCTGGACGGGTTCGGGAACCATGGCCGGCTGCGCATTTGCGAGCATGGTCGAGCACTACATTGGTTCGTACGAGATGAACGCGTCCTACCTGGGCGGCTGCGCGCTGCACGATCCGCTGGCGGTTGCCGTGGCGATTGATCCCACGCTCGTGGGTGCGCTCGGCTGCAATCTTCGTGTCGACCTGCTGGGCGAGTACCGCGGCCGTACCATCTGCGACGAGCACCGTCTGTCCGATCCGGATAAGAGCGCGCTCGTGGCGCTCACCGTGGACGCCCCACGTTTCCTCGCGGAGTTTAAGGCGCGCATGGCTCGCATCCTTGGCTAAACGGTTTCTGTGCCCCGATCCAGATTAGCTACCGAGAAAATACGCCCGTTGGGGGAATAGTCGCGTCGCTTCGCTTGACAACAGGCTAAACTAGCTATTAAACATTTACTATTCTGTTTAGATTGAATTTGCGGTCGTTTAGTTGTCGAGTCACGGGGCGGTCAGGCCACGATGCTCCGCCACGACCGTTGCTAGGGGGAACAATGGCCAAAGCAAGTGTTCGCGAGATCAGCCGCATCACCGGTTTTTCGCCCGCAACCGTGTCCAACGCGCTCAACCGCAAGCGCAGCGTGAGCGAGGAGACCGCCAAAGTCATCCTGGAGTGCGCGCAGTCGCTCGGCTATCAGCAGTCGACGCAGCTCGAGAGCATCCAGTTTGTGCTCGCGCGCAAGACGGGCGCCATCCTGGACGAGAGCACCTTCCACCCCGCGGTCATCGAGGGCGTGGAGCGCCAGGCGCGTCGCCACGGCATGAGCACGAGCTTTGTCTCGCTCGACTTTAGCGACCTAGACGCCGTGCGTCCGCAGGTCGAGGGCCTGATTGCCGATCCGGCCGCCGCTATTGTACTAATGGGTACGGAGTTGGGCGAGGAGGACTACGCCCTGTTCGCTAACGCCGCCGCCCACCTGATTGTGCTCGATGGCTGGAGCGACCGCCAGTACTTTGATGCCGTAGTCATTGCCAATACCGATTCGGTGCTGCGCGCCGTGGACTACCTTATCGAGAAGGGTCACAGGCAAATCGGCTATCTGGCAGGCGATCTTCGTATCCGCAACTTTAAGGATCGCGAGCGCGGCTATCGCCAAGCGCTTGAGGATGCGGACCTCGAGGCCAATCCGGCATGGCGCGTCACGCTGGGCACCACGCTCGAGGGCGCTTATCGCGACATGGGCGCGTGGCTCGACAATGCCTCGCACGACGACCTGCCGACGGCTTTCTTTGCCGAGAACGACGTGCTCGCCGTGGGTGCCATGCGCGCGTTCAACGAGCACGGCATTCGCGTGCCCGAGGATGTCTCGATCATCGGCTTTGACGACCTGTCGTTGGGCGCTTTCTCCAACCCGCCGCTCACCACGGTTCACGTTCCCAAGCACGAGGTGGGTGAGATCGCGGTGCGCCGCCTGGTGGGCAACATCCGCAATCCCAAGAGCTATACCTGCAAAACGGCTGTGTCGACCTATTTTGTCGAGCGCCAGAGCGTGCGCGAAATCTAGGCGGAGACGGCATTGCCTGCAGCGTGCCAAAGCTCGCTAGGGCAGTTAACATAGTGCCATTCAGAAGAGGATCCTTCGGGGTCCTCTTTTTGTTTCCCTTGTATGTTCAGTTTGTTTACATACCGTTTAGGCTGATTTCTCTACCGTCTACGGGTATTTCGCGCTAAACTTCTAAACAGAAGAGTAAAACATTTAGTAAACAGAACAAAACGAAACATGCGTCTGTTTACTGAACATGTGACTAGGGGAGGACGTACATGGATAAGATCAAGCTCGGTTTTGTGCCCACGCGCCGCAGCATCTTTAGCGCGCCGGACGCGATCAAGTATCGTGGCCTTACGGCTGATCGCCTGCGCGAGATCGGCGTCGAGATTGTGGATATCGACGACATCAACGACGAGGGCCTGCTGTTCGACGACAGCCATATCGCGCCTATCGTCGAGAAGTTCCGCGCCGAGGGCGTCGACGGCATCATGCTCTGCCACGCCAACTTTGGTACCGAGTATGTCTGCGCCCGCCTTGCCCGCGAGCTCGGCTTGCCCGTGCTGCTGTGGGGTCCGCGCGACGAGCGCCCCGAGCCCGACGGCACCCGTCTGCGCGATAGCCAATGCGGCCTGTTCGCCACCGGCAAGGTCCTGCGTCGCTTCCAGGTTCCCTTCACCTACATGACCAACTGCCGTCTGACCGATCCCGAGTTCGAGCGCGGTGTCTGGGACTTTTTGGCCGTGTGCAACGTGGTCAAGACTTTCAAGCACACCCGCATCCTGCAGATGGCCACCCGTCCGTTCGATTTCTGGTCGACCATGTGCAACGAGGGCGAGCTGCTCGAGAAGTTCAACATCCAGCTTTCGCCCATCCCCATGACCGAGCTTGTCCAGGCCGTGCGCGACGCCCAGGCTGACGAGCAGGCCATGGCAACCATGCTCGCCCACATTGGTGACAGCTTTGAGATCTGCATCCCCGAGGACAAGGTTCCTGCGGTCGCAGGACTCGCCATTGCCATGAAGCGCCTGGTCGAGAAGTACGGCTGCAACGCCGGCGCCATCCAGTGCTGGAACGCCCTGCAGGACGAGTTGGGCATTATGCCCTGCGCCGCCAACGCAATCCTCAACGAGATGGGCATTCCTATCGTATGCGAGACCGACATCCATGGCGCTATCACCGCGCTGATGGTCGAGGCCGCCGACCTGGGCCGTCACCGCGGCATGTTCGCCGACTGGACCGTGCGCCATCCCGATAACGAGAACGGCGAGCTGCTGCAGCACTGCGGCCCCTGGCCCTGCAGCTGCGCGGCCGTCAAGCCCAAGCTCACCTATCCGCTGGCCTTCGATCACCCCGGCGCGCTGACGGCCGAGGCCAAGCACGGCGACCTCACCCTTGCCCGCTTTGACGGCGACAACGGCGAGTACTCGCTGCTGCTGGGCAACGCCCGCGGCATCGACGGCCCGGCCGGCATGGGCACCTACCTGTGGGTCGAGGTCGACAACCTCAAGCGCCTCGAGGCCAAGATCGTCGAGGGTCCCTACATCCACCATTGCGTCGCCATTCACGCCAACGTGGTGCCGGTGCTCTACGAGGCGTGCAAGTACATCGGCATTGTCCCCGACCTGTACGACCCCATCGAAGAAGACGTCAAAGCTTACCTGCGAGGAGAGTAGAAATGGCAACTATCGAAGAGCTTGAGTCCCTGCGTTGGGACCTTCGACGCGATTGCGTCGATATCATCATGGCTGGCGCTGGCGGGCACATCGGCGGCGACATGTCGGTCATCGATGCGCTGATGACCCTCTATGCCAACCACCTCAACATTTCTCCCGAGACCGTCGACGATCCCAACCGCGATCGCTTCGTACTCTCCAAGGGCCACGCCATGGAGGCCTACTACGCGGTGCTCTGCCACGAGGGCTATCTGGACCTCGACGACGTCAAGGCCCGCTTCTCTAAGTTCGGCAGCCCCTACATCGGCCACCCCAACAACAAGCTCAAGGGCATCGAGATGAACTCGGGCTCGCTGGGTCATGGCCTGCCCGTGGCCGTCGGGATGGCGCTTGCCGGCAAGATGGATGGCCGCGACTACCGCGTCTACACCATCATGGGCGACGGCGAGCTTGCCGAGGGCTCGGTCTGGGAGGGCGCCATGAGCGGCGGCAACTACCAGCTCGATAACCTGTGCGCGCTCGTGGACCGCAACCGCCTGCAGATCAGCGGCAGCACCGAGGACGTCATGAAGCAGGATTCGCAGGAGGAGCGCTGGGCCGCCTTCGGTTGGAACGTGCTGTCCATTCCGGGCAACGACGTCCAGGCCATCGACGCCGCGCTGACGCTGGCCGCCGAGACCAAGGGTAAGCCCACGGTCATCATCCTCAACACGGTGAAGGGCTATGGCTCGCCCGTTATGGAGGACAAGGCCGGCTGGCATCATCACCTGCCCAACGACGAGGAATATGCCCAGATCATCGCCGATTTCGCTGCCCATAAGGAGGCCATCAATGGCTAACAAGATCGCCAACCGCAAGGTTATCTGCGACACGCTGCTCGAGGCCGCCAAGACCGATAAAGACATCGTCGTCCTGTGCTCTGACTCCCGCGGCTCCGCATCGCTCACGCCATTCTTCGATCAGTATCCCCAGCAGTCTATTGAGGTCGGCATCGCCGAGCAGGACTTGGTGAGCATCGCCGCCGGTATGGCCTCGTGCGGCAAGAAGGCCTGGGCCGCCTCGCCGGCGTCCTTTGTGACCACGCGCTCGTATGAGCAGTGCAAGGTCGACGTTTCGTACTCCAACACCAACGTCAAGCTCATCGGCATCTCGGGCGGCGTGTCCTATGGCGCCCTGGGTATGAGCCACCACTCCGCGCAGGATATCGCCGCTATGAGCGCGATTCCCAACATGCGCGTGTATCTGCCGAGCGATCGCTTCCAGACCGCCGAGCTCGTGCGTGCCCTGGTCGCCGACAACAAGCCGGCCTACATCCGCGTGGGCCGCAACCCGGTGGAGGACGTGTACACTGAGGACGAGTGCCCGTTCCAGATGGACCGCGCCACCTGGGTGCGTCGCGGCACCGATGTGACGATCGTCGCCACCGGCGAGATGGTCCGCCATGCCGTGGACGCCGCCGATCTGCTGGTCGAGCAGGGCATCTCGGCGACGGTGCTCGATATGTACTGCGTCAAGCCGCTCGACGCCGAGGCCGTGATCGAGGCCGCCGGTGCCACGCGCGCCGTCGTGACCGTCGAGGAGCACAGTCCCTTCGGCGGCCTGGGTTCCATGGTCGCGCAGGTCGTGGGTGAGCACTGCCCGCGTCCGGTCAAGTGCCTCTCCCTGCCCGATGCGCCGGTCATCACCGGCACGAGCCCCGAGGTCTTCGCGCACTACGGCCTGACGGGTGCCGGAATCGCCAAGACGGTCGCCGAGTTCCTTGGCAACCAGTAGAAACAGACGCTGCGCGGCCGCCAAGCACCGCACCTTGCCGTTCAAACCGTCGCTTGCGTACACAGAGTACGCGGCGCTCTTCTTTCACGGCAATCTGCGGCACTTGACGGCCACTCGCTCCTTGTCCGTCGGGTTTTAGTTTTGAATCGACGGGGGAGACAGGAGAGTACATGAGCAAATACATCATCGGAATCGATCAGTCCACACAGGGTACTAAGGCGCTGCTGGTGGACGAGGGCGGCCATCTGATCCATCGCGCCGACCGCTCACATCGCCAGATTGTCAACGAGGCCGGCTGGGTGAGCCACGACCCGGCCGAGATCGCCGCCAACGTGCTGGCTGTGGCACGCACCGTGGTGGAGGAGACCGGGGTCGATCCGGCAGACATCGCCGGCGTTGGCATTTCCAACCAGCGCGAGACCACCGTTGCCTGGAGCCGCACGACGGGCGAGCCGCTGTGCGATGCCGTGGTGTGGCAGTGCGCCCGCGCCCGCGAGCTGTGCGACGAGCTGGCTGCGCGCGAAGGCGTGGCCGAGCTGGTGCGTGACACGACGGGTCTGGTGCTCTCGCCCTACTATCCGGCGGGCAAGATGGCCTGGATCCTCGCGAACGTTCCCGCGGCTGCCGAGGCCGCGGCGGCGGGCGAGCTGTGCCTGGGCACCATCGATGCCTGGGTGGTCTGGACGCTCACGGGCGGCGCGGAGTTCCGCTGCGACTGGTCCAATGCCAGCCGCACGCAGCTTTTTGACCTGCGCCGTGGCTGCTGGAGCGAGCCGGTGTGCGAGGCCTTTGGTGTCAATCCGGCGTGCCTGCCGCAGGTGACCGATTCCGATGGCCTGTTCGGTACAACGGACCTGGGCGGCTTTTTGCCGGCGCCCGTGCCCATCCACGGCGTGCTCGGCGACAGCCATGCCGCCTTGTTTGCCCAGGGCTGCCATAGCCGCGGCATGGCCAAGGCGACCTATGGCACCGGCAGCTCGGTCATGATGAACGTCGGCGACGAGTTTGTCGCCAGCTCGCACGGGCTTTCGAGCTCGCTTGCGTGGCGTATGGACGGTGTGACCGAGTATGTTCTCGAGGGCAACGTGAGCTACGCCGGCGCCGTCAAGACGTGGCTGCGCGACGACCTGGAGCTCATCAACAATCCCGAGGAAGTCACCGACCTGTGCTACGCCGCCAATCCGGCGAGCCGCGTCTACTTTGTGCCGGCGTTCACTGGCCTGGGCGCGCCGCACTGGGCGAGCGATGCCGAGGGCTGCGTCTTTGGCATGACGCGCACCACGGGCCGTGCGGAGTTCGTAAAGGCCGCCGACGAGTCGATCGCCTATCAGATCTTCGACGTGATCGATGCGATGGTCGAGGATTCGGGCGCGGCACTGGCCGAGCTTCGTGTTGACGGCGGTCCCACGCGCGACGCGTACCTGATGCAGTTTGAGAGCGATCTGGTCGGCTCGCCCATCCGCATTGCGAGCAACGACGAGATGAGCGGTCTGGGCGCGGCCTGGGCCTGCGGCATTGCGCTGGGCATGTACACGCGCGACGTCGTTGACGTCTACGGCGCCCGCGGCATCGTGGAGCCTGCCATGCCTGCCGACGAGCGAGCCAAAAAGATCGCCGGCTGGCGTCACGCCGTCGACGCGACCATCGCCTACACTGCCTAGGCGGCTGCGCGGCGCCCAAGGATTTTTCTGGGACGGGGATAAAAAACTCATTGATCCCCGTCCTAGGCAGCTCATTTGGGGCGGGGCTTTTTTGACTGGTATGATTGGTGCGACCATTCGAACCAGCTAAAAGAGCCCCGTCCCAATTTAACTACCGAGAGGAACTGCCATGGAGCGTATCGCGAGTTTTTCCGTTGACCATCTGCTGCTCGAGCCCGGCGTGTATGTGAGCCGCATCGACCGCGATCCGGCGACCGGCGCCGCCGTCACCACCTTTGACCTGCGCCTGACCACGCCCAATAAGGAGCCGGTCATGAACACGGCCGAGTGCCACACCATCGAGCACCTGGGTGCCACGTTCCTTCGCAATCATGCCGAGTGGTCGAGCCGCATTGTCTACTTTGGTCCCATGGGCTGCCGCACGGGCTTTTACCTGGTTGTTTTTGGTGAGCTGACGAGCGAGGAAATCTTGCCGCTCGTGCGCGAGCTGTTCGAGTTTGTTGCTGGCTTTGAGGGCGATGTCCCCGGTGCCGCTCCCGAGGAGTGCGGCAACTACTTGGATCAGAACCTCCCCATGGCAAACTGGCTCGCGCGTCGCTATCTCGACCGCGACCTGGCCAATATCGACGAGAAGCACCTGCACTATCAGCAGGCATAGGGCCGCCCTCTGCCTCCAAACCGTTCACACGGAGATATCGACCGTTTAACTGTTTAGAAGTGTTTATTCGAGGTCATTAGCACTAGCTCGCTTAAACTAGTTCTCAGAGTGATATTCAGGCAAGGCTCCTGAAGCAGCATCTGTTGACATTGATTGTCGGATTCTGCTTCGGGAGCCTTGTTCTGTTTAGGGGGGCACATGGAAATTGTTAAACGAATTAATACCAGCGCTGTCCTCTGCGTCGATGGAAATGGCAGACAGTTGGTTGCATTCGGCCGTGGTCTGGGGTTTAAGAATGTCGGAGACGAGGTCCCTCTTTCGGAGATTCAACGAACGTTTTATAACGTTAGCTCTCGCTACATCGCTCTCGTTGACGAGGTCCCCGACGAGCTTCTTGAGCTTACCTCGGATGTTATTGATATGTCGACAGGTTTGCTGCCTTATGAGGTGAGCCCTAATTTGCCGTTTATCCTTGCGGACCATATCGCGTATGCGGTTAAGCGCAAAGAGCAAAATATCGTTGTCCGCATGCCTTTATCGTTTGATGTCCACCAACAATATCCCGTCGAATTTAAAATCGGCGAGTATGCACTTAGGATAATCAGGAAACGTCTTAACGTTAGGCTTCCAGCTCATGAGGCAGTTGGAATTGCCATGGCGTTTATCAATAACATGGCCGATTCGGACTCATGCGAAGTAGTTAAAGAGTTTAGCGCGGATATCTACGATCGTGTTCTGGAGGAGTCAACCGTTGCTGTTGAAAATCGGCTTGGCATTCAAGTTGATCGGGAAGGTTTCGATTACGCAAGGTTCGCAACCCATCTTCAGTACTTATTCAATAGGTTGAACTCTGGCGAAAGCATCGTGAGCGACAACCGCAAGATGTACCTCTCGCTCAAAAAAGAATATCCGGTGGCATCAATGTGCGCCGATGATATTGCTTCTGTTCTCAGCCGACTGACGGGGCGGGAACTTATAGACGAAGAAAGACTCTACCTCATGATGCACATCAATCGAATTGCATCGAAAACAAGGTAATTAGTTGGCAAAGGCGCGCGCTTTGCTGATGGTTACATATAAAACTCAACATGGGAGAAATGGTATTTATGGCAGATACAACCAAGCTCGCTGCCGAGATTCTCGAGATGGTGGGCGGCGCAGACAACGTTACATTTGTAGCTCACTGCATGACTCGTTTAAGGTTCAACCTTAAGGACGAAAGCATCGTAGACGATGCAAAAGTCAAGGCGATTGATGGCGTGATCGACATTCGCCATTCCGCGGGGCAATATCAGGTGATTGTGGGACCTAAGGTCGATAAGGTCTATGAAATCGTTGCCAAGGAAACCGGGATTGACGCCGGAGATTCCGAGGCAAGCGAAGGAGAGACTAAGGGCTTTCTGGGAAAGCTAATGAAGTTCATCAGCGGCATCATGATGCCCGTTCTTCCTGCCTTGATCGCATGCGGAATGATAAACGCCATCCTTAGCATTCTGACGACGGCGGGTGCTGTTTCCGCCGAGAGCGGAATATACACTCTGCTGTACGGCATGGGAAATGCCTGCATGTATTTCCTGCCCGTTCTTGTCGGATCATCTGCTGCTCAGTTCTTTGGAACCGATCGATATATCGGTGCGGTACTCGGCGCAATCCTGGTTTATCCGACTTTCGTTGCTGCGGCCGGAGCGGGCGATGCGCTGGATTTGCTCGGCATGAAGTTCACAATGGTGAGCTATTCCTCCACGGTGTTTCCTGCTATCGTGGCGGCTTGGTTCGCATCCGTTCTTAATAAGTGGCTGCGGGCGGTTCTTCCCGATGTTGTGGCATTTGCGCTCGTCCCGTTCCTGACGGTTGCTGTTGCCGCCCCCGTCTCGCTCCTTGTGATCGGCCCCGTTATTCAGCAGGCGAGCTCTTTGCTTGCGGCTGCAGTGCTGGCGGTCTATCAGTTCAGCCCCGTCCTTTGCGGCGTTATTCTCGGGCCGATATTCGGTCTCGTTATGATCCCCCTTGGACTCCATTGGGCCCTGATCGTGCTTTCCATCAACAATATTATGACCGTCGGCTCCGATCCTATCCTTGGACTTCTCTGCTGCAGCATGGGTGTTGTCGGCGCTTGTTTGGCGTTTGCCCTCCGCTCGAAGGACCCGAGTGAAAAGAGTCTTGGGTTCAGCTGTGCCATTACGGGCTTTTTCGGGATTACGGAACCGGCGCTGTACGGCATCATCTTGGAGCACAAGAAGATCTTTATCGCTTCCATGGTCGCCGGAGCAATCAGTGCTGTTATCCCGGCGATTTTCAACACCTGTACGTTCGTTATGACGTCGAGCGGCATTTTTAGCTTCCCCGGTTATATGGATCCTTCTGGTGATATGAGCAGCCTCATCGGCGCAATTCTTTGCAATGTCGTCGGTTTAATTCTTAACTTCGTTCTCGTTTACATCCTGTATCGCCCTGATGAAGAGGCGGTAGTGGAGTAGACAATTATTCGGGATGTAAGCTGCCGAAAACCCCGCGGCAGATTGCATGTGGTGGGCTTGCCGTTGATTCACGCGAGCCCACCCTCATTTTTGGAGTGACTAGCTATGACAATTACTGCCGATATGACGTTTGGCGAAATCGCGCTCCTTCCTGAGTTCGCTGGCTTTGGCGAGCACCTTATGCTTTGCCGGCCTTCAACTTGGGAGCGCATGTGGAATAAACCCATTGTGTCTCATATGAATTCTGATGCTAATCCATATGAAACTGCTCGCGTTTTGCGTGGATTGAATCGAATTGTCGAGCTCGTGGATGACGGGAGGCAGGTTGCCTACGATATTTGGGATGAAGCCGACTGCATCCGTGATCCGACTCGGCGCAATACGAAACTGTTCTTCTTTCCCGGGAGACCTAGGGCTCCCTTTATCATTGCGGTTTCGGGCGGAGGTTATCAGAGCGTTTGTCATCAAGTGGAAGGCTTTCCCGTTGCCCCCGAGCTCAACGATGCGGGCTATAACGTGTTCGTGCTGTCATACAGGGTGAGGGTCGAGCCTTTGATGCCGCGCCCAATCGACGATTTAAATCGAGCCGTCCGTTTTGTCCTGGAGAATTCAGCGAAATTTAATGTCGCAAAAAGTTATGCAGTTATCGGCTTTTCTGCTGGTGCGCATTTAACTGCCGAGTGGGGGACGGACAACAAGGGATTTGCGTCCTACGGATGCGAGGCGCCAAAAGCCTTGGCCCTGTGTTATGCACCGATTGATCTTCATGGCTTTGAGAACGCATCAGACAATAGATTTCTTGATTCGGTGTGCGGCGGGGCTGGTCGCGACTCGCTCGATGATTTCTGTATTAATCAGCATGTGTGGGAGCAGTATCCTCCGACATATCTTTGGCAATGCGCTGACGATGATATTGTATCGCCCGACAATTATGAAAAGATGGTCGATGCTCTGGATGCAGCTGGAGTACACCATGAGGGAGTCATGTATTCAGAAGGGGGGCACGCATTGATGAAGCCCCATGCGCCGGAGACCGACTACTGGTGTATGAGCGTTATTGAGTTTCTTAAAGATTATCTCGACTAGGAAACTGCATGTCGCTTTTTGAGCGGGTGATTTCGTCATGCAATGTTTTCGGTATTGATCGTGGTCGTGGATGAATGATGTTCTAGAATGTTCGTACTGTCACATAAACGAACAGGAGCGAACATGCATATCTACTCTGTATCAGATCACGAGTTCAAATCTTATGGCTGCGTGTGGAACGACGTTCCGTCCAACCTGACCGCTCCGCTCATCGAGGCGCTCGCGGCTACGCCCATCCCCGAGGGCAGCAAGTACGTAGCAAGCGCGCCGGAGCTCGAGGGCGTCAAGGATGCCGATAAGCTGGGCTTTCTCATGTACGGCGGCCGCTCCTTCCAGCTCGGCTGGTGCAACGGGCACAACACACGCCTCAACTGCCTGGAGTATCACCGCGCCAGCGAGTTTAACCTGGGCGCCCGCGACTTTATCCTGCTCGTGGCGCATCGCTGGGAGATCGAGGACGGCAAGCTCGACACCGCGTGCGTCAAGGCGTTCCGCGTACCGGCGGGCAAGGTCGTTGAGGTCTTCAACACCACGCTCCACTACACGCCCTGCATGGTCGACGACGGCGGCTTCCAGGTGATGGTGGCGCTGCCGGCGGGCACCAATGGCCCGCGCCCCGAGGCTGCAGCCGACATGCCTGCCGCCGGTGACAGCTACTGCTACTGGAAGGCCGACAAGTGGGTCCTCTGCCACGCCGACAGCCCCAAGGCAGCCGAAGGCGGCTACGTGGGCCTCGTCGGCAAGAACCTCGACATCACCTGCGACTAGGGGCTTCCTGTTTGTCTCGATCTGTAACATCTAGCGGGTTAAATCGCCTCTACCTGTTACAGATTGAGATAAATCGTAGAGGGTGCCCGAAAGATCTCGATCTGTAACACCAGGCCCGGTTTTGGCGGCCTACCTGTTACAGATCGAGACAAACCGGGCCCAAACCACCACAAAGGTGCCTGTCCCCTTTGTGGTGGTTGGCGGTTTGGGCGGGCAGGTATCAAAAAGTGTCAGACGGGGGCGGCTGCCGGGCGTCTGTGCGCGAAAAGAAGTGTCGGCCTGCGCCGCTGTCGTTGAGCGAGGCCCTATTTGCGGGGATACTAAAAACACGACAAGCAGCGTATGAAAGGATCGATGCATGGCTTTCCGTAAAGACTTCCTGTGGGGTGGCGCGACGGCTGCCAACCAGTGCGAGGGTGCCTACAACGTGGACGGCCGCGGCTTGGCCAACGTGGACGTGGCGCCGCACGGCCCCGAGCGCTACGCGGTGGTCTCCGGCCAGCGCAAGATGCTCGACTTCGAGGACGGCTATTACTATCCCGCGCAGACCGGCATCGATTTCTACCACCACTACAAGGAGGACATTGCCCTCTTTGCCGAGGTGGGCTTTAAGACCTTCCGTATGAGCCTGGCTTGGACCCGCATCTTCCCCAACGGCGACGAGACCGAGCCCAACGAGGCCGGCCTGGCCTTCTACGAGGACGTGTTCCGCGAGTGTCAGGCGCACGGCATTGAGCCGCTCGTGACCATCACGCACTTCGACTGCCCGATCCATCTCATCAAGGAGTATGGCGGCTGGGGCAACCGCAAGCTCATCGACTTCTACAAGAACCTCGCGACCACAATCTTTACCCGCTACAAGGGTCTGGTGAAGTACTGGCTCACCTTTAACGAGATCAATATGATCTTGCACCTGCCGTTTATGGGTGCCGGTCTGGTCTTTGAGGAGGGCGAGAACAAGGAGGCCGTCGAGTACCTGGCCGCCCACAACGAGCTCGTCGCCAGCGCTTGGGCAACCAAGATCGCTCACGAGATCGACCCTGAGGTCAAGATCGGTTGCATGCTTGCCGCAGGTAGCTACTACCCCTACAGCTGCCGTCCGGGCGATGTGCGCCAGGCGCAGATTGACAACCAGAGCAACTATTTCTTCGTCGACGTTCAGAGCCGCGGCTACTATCCGGCCTATGCCGTCAAGAAGCTCGAGCGTCTGGGCATCGATGTGGGCATGACGGATGAGGACCGCGAGATCCTGGCCGCCAACACCGTCGACTTCATCAGCTTTAGCTATTACAGCACCCGTTGCTCCGCCGGCGCCGATAACCCCGATGTCGAGCGCACCCAGGGCAACGCCTTCGCCGGCGCCAAGAACCCCTACCTGCAGGAGAGCCAGTGGGGCTGGGCCATCGATCCGCTGGGCTTCCGCATCACCCTCAACGACCTGTACGACCGTTACCAGAAGCCGTTGTTTGTGGTCGAGAACGGTCTGGGCGCCAAGGATGTTGTCGAGGAGGACGGCTCCATCAACGACGACTACCGTATCGACTACCTGCGTCAGCACATCGCCGCGATGCGCGATGCGGTGACCGAGGACGGCGTTGACCTGTTGGGCTACACTACCTGGGGTCCGATCGACCTGGTCTCGGCCGGCACGGGCGAGATGTCCAAGCGCTACGGCTTTATCTACGTCGACCGCGACGACGCGGGCAACGGCACCCTCAAGCGTTCCAAGAAGAAGAGCTTTGACTGGTACAAGCACGTCATTGAAACGAATGGTGAGGATCTGTCCTAAGGAAGCCGAGACACTCAACTTCAGAGTTTCCTAACCAAAACGCCCGGCGAGCAGTTAATGCCCGCCGGGCGTTTTGTTAAAAGAAGTGAAAGCACTCATTGGGGACGTACTTAAATGACCAGTCAAACAAGAACGTCCCCAACGACTACTCATTTAAGTCTGTCCCCAATGAGTGCCCCAAAGTGAGAGTGGATAATCTGCCGTTTTTGGCCTGTTTGGGGGCTCAAAGTGGGAGATTATCCACTCTCGTCATTTGGCCGGCACTTGGGGGCACTTCTTGTTGAGTGTGAGCGCCGTCGCTGCTACGCGACGGTCACGGCGACCTGGGCGTAGCGGGTACAGGGGCGCTCGGCGCGCGTCTGCACGGTGAGGGTGAGCACGAAGCGGTCGCCGGGTCGTGCGTCGGCGGGTACGATGAAAGCGGTGCCCACCGTACATTCTTGCCACAGCGACAGATCCTGGGCGCCTGCATAGCTCGACGGATCCACGGCGACATCCCAATGCGCATCGAAGCCCTTATCGTCGGGGTCGACGATGGTCGCTGTAAGGTCGACGCGCTCGCCGGCTGTGGCGCTGCGGTCGGCCGTGACCTCGACAACATGTGCCGGATGCGAGCAGATGGCCGGATCATGGGCGCACCATTGCGCGCGGGCGGCAAAGTCTTCCTGATAGGCACGCAGGTAGGGATTGAGATTGTCGTCTGAGGGCGTGCCGAGGGCGGCAAAACCGGCGGGCGCTTCCGTATCGGGATGTCCATCAACAAACAAGCGGCCGAGCAGCGTATCGAAGCCGCGGTCATCGATACCGCGCAGGCCAAACGGCAGCAGCGGGATATAGGTCATACTGTCGCCTTCGGCCATAAAATCGCCGCGCTCAAACTGCATTGCGGGCACGCCTTCCAGGCCCCAATCCAGGCGGGCATGCTTGCCAAACTGAAAGCGCTCGGGCTCGTTTTCGTAGACCTTGCCATCGCCATAGAGCATATAGCGCGCCATGAGGGGGCCGTTGCCCTGCGTGAGGTTCTGTGCAGGCCAAGGAGCCTTAAACAGCGGCAGCGTATCGGGCTGAGCTGTTTTGGCGTCGAAATAGTTGCCATACATATAGGGCGTACGCCAAAAGATGAGCTCGGGAAAGAGCTCGCGCCCATGGTCGAGCCACGAGTTGTCCTGTCCCACGCCATCGGCAACGCCCATCACGCGCACCTTCTGATAGACCTGCTGCTGCACGGCGGGCCACTCGGGCGTGGCGCGATAGCGCTCGGCAATACTCATGAGGGCGCGAACGATCGTATTCATACCACCCCAGCTGAGCAACCATAACGTACGCGGATCATCATCCAGAATCGCCTGCGCAATTACGCGAGACCCCTCAGTTTCCTCAGTCACATCACCCTCAAAGGCAACATTTCCCACAAACGTACGCTCGATCATCTGGGCAGGCGTGGGAAACGGCGGTTCACCGGCGGCGTCCGCATTTGCCTGCAACTGCGGCCAAGCCTGGGCATATTCATTACTCCAGAGACTCTCAATCCAATGCTCGGGAAACGGCCGATACTCACGAAGCTCGCCGGCTAGCGGATCGGGCTCATGAGGCACAACAGCCCACTCATAAGAGCGCCGCCCTTTGGTCCGCCAATGCGAATTCACCTCGCCGAGCGTATGAACCCCATCCCCAAGAAAGTGATACTGCGAAGCCGTATACACCACAGCCTGAACATCAAGCAAGTTGAGATACAGAGCCAAATGAACAAGCGAGTTCATATCATCGACTTCCATATCAGTGGTAACAATCACCCGAGTCAACTTCTGGGACATAGGAACAGCTCCAATCAAAATCAATTCAGCCAGTTACGCGCAAGGCAAGACGGGACCCACGCCCCCATCGCCCGCGACCCGGCGGCCCGCCGGAAGCGGCCGACCAGCGTTTCGAACAACGTTAACTTAGGGGGCTCTGACCTTTAGTTTTGTAAACATTCCGCAGCGCGAGCCCCGCTTATCCGATGCTCCGAAGGAGCAGGATAAGCGGGGCTCATGCGCGAGGACGTTTACAAAACTAAAGGTCAGAGCCCCCGATGGGATGGTTACCTCGAAACCCTGGCCGACCACTCCCAGCAGCCCACCGGCTCGCCGTCGATGAGTACGTTGCCCCCGTCGAAGTCTTGATAACACAGGTCGTTGAATTGGTGGATCCACACGCCGTGGTTGAACGTCTTCTTGGCCGAGCCGTCGGCCTCGCGATACACGCCGGTCAGGTCCTCGACATGGCTAAAGTAGGTGAGGTGCACGTTGGCGCCGGCATCGCGCAGGCGCGCCGTGAGCGGCAGCACGGTCTGTTGCGGTGACACAAGCTCGTCGCCCTTGGAGTGCGTAAACCACAGCGGCGTCTTGGCGAGCGCGGCTACGTCCTCGTCCGTGGCGTTGTACCACGGGGCGCAGCAGGGAAGGCCCGCGGCGAAGAAATCGGGGTAGTCGGCGCACAGGCGCAGGGTCATAAAGCCGCCGTTGGAAAGACCGGCGACCACGATGCGGTCGGTGTCGATGCGGTCGGCATGCTCGGCGACAAACTCATCGATAAGTGCCTTGAGCACGGGGGAGTAGATGCTCTGGTTGGAGTGACCAAGCTGCTCGACGCCGTTGTCCATCCAAAACGTGGGCGACTGCGGTACGAGCACCCAGGCAAAGCCGCCAAAGTAGCGCTGGATCTGCGCCTGGCTGATGGCCGTCACGCGGTTGCCGATATAGGCGCGCGTGGCGCCTTCGCCCTGCGTGGCGCCCTTGCCCTCGCCGGCGCCGTGCAGATACACCACGAGCGGTGCCTTTTGGGGCACGGCCGTGGCCTCGGGCGCAAAGGGGTTGAAGCATGCCGAGTCCTCGGCCTTAAAGCTGGGCTCAAAGAAGCCGTATTCGAGCGCGATACCGTCGACGGCGGTCTTTTGCGTGTCGTTGCTCCAGCCTTTGAGCGCGGGGCAGATATCGCCACGGCAGGTGTCGAAGACCAGGCCGCAGGTGGGATCGTCGCCGTCGTTGCCGGGAAGAGCTGCGAGCTGCGTGATGCGCAGCTGGTCATCGAGCATGCGCGAGCCCATGACGCCGCCTTCGATCTTTTTGGTCAGGCGCTGCTCGGCGACCTCGAGCGCCACATGGGTGCCCACGGCGAGCTTACGTCCGTTCTCGTCGCACGGATATGCGGCGAGAATGTCGATGTAACCCACGGAGGGCGCGGCATGGTCGGCGCCGCGCTCCTTGCGCATCAGAACCTCGCCCGAGCGTTCGTGACGCTCTACATATATATGGAAGGTGTTCGCGTCGATGTCGTTGGCGCGCACGGTGCAGGGCAGGTCGAGTACGACCTTGCTGATCCAGGGGCCAAAGTCGCCCAAGGTGGTGACGGTTGCGTAGGTACACAATTTGAGTTCCATGAGCTGCCTCCCTTGCGCCGCGAATGCCTGGCATCTGCGGCAATACAAACTAAACATGTTTAGTGTAATCTAGAATTGAAGAATAACCAGATGAACTCGGTAAACGGCAAAACTGAACACGTCGTGAACTACTAAACGTATGTTTACTAGCTTCTAGCAGGGATTCTGTTGATGAGTTAACAGATCAGTGAGGTGTTCATCAAAATAAAATCCCACGTAAATGGCTATATATCAATAGAGGGTCAAAGAGACCATCTCCCGCCATTCAAATACGTTCACCCCCGATTTCCTACCGTTCACCGGACTGTAGACGGCAAAATTGCCATAAATTCGGCGCTCCGTGTAAACTAAAGCCCGTAAACGTTCAGTAAACACCTTGTTTACAAAAGCGTATCCAAGGGTCCGGCAACCGTAAGGGGTTATAGTCGCCGGGCCAAAGGCGTGCCTAAGCCCAAGGGGGCTGGCACACGAAGATATGGGGAGGGGTCCCATGGCAGTAGATAACAAGCAGATTGCCACCGATGTCCTCGAGCTCGTGGGCGGTGCGGAGAATGTCACCGTCGCCACCAACTGCATGACGCGCCTGCGTCTGACGCTCAAGGATAACAACAAGGTTGACGTGGAGAAGATCAAGAAGGTCAAGGGTGTTCTGGGTTGCCAGTTCGCCGGCAGCCAGCTCCAGGTCATCATCGGCCAGAACGTACCCAAGGTGCTCGCCGAGTTCGTCGCCATCTCCGGCGTCAAGCAGGGTGAGGCCGTCAACGAGAACCTCGATGCTCCCAAGGAGAAGTTCGAGCTCAAGAACCTGCCCAACATCATCCTCGACTATCTGTCGGGCTCCATGACCCAGCTCATCCCGCTGCTCATGGCCGGCGGTCTGTTCCGCACCATCGCCGCGGTCCTCGGCCCCACCATGCTCGGTGTGCTCTCGGCCGACGACCCGACCTACACGTTCCTCTACACCACCCTGTACGAGGCAACGTTTACCTTTATCCCCATCTACCTGGGCTATGCCGCCGCTAAGAAGCTCGGCGCCAGCCCGGTGCTCGGCATGCTGCTCGGTGGCGCCCTCATGGCTCCTTCCGTGGTGAGCGTCGCCACCCAGGAGGGCGGCGGAATCATCTCCGTCTACGGCATCCAGATCGCCGCTGCCAACTACCAGCAGTCCGTCCTGCCGATCATCCTTTCGGTGCCCGTCCTGTACTTCATCGAGAAGTTCTTTAAGAAGGTTATGCCCGACGTGCTGTCCACGGTCTTCACGCCGTTCTGCACCATGATCGTCACGATCCCCATTGCCTTCATCGTCCTCGCTCCGATCGGCAACGAGATCGGTACGCTGATCGCCAACGCCCTCTTCGGCCTTGCTGACCTTGGCGGCATCGGCATCCTGATCGTCATGGCCATCCTCGGCGCCTTCTGGCAGCTCTTCGTGGTCTGCGGCATGCACATGCCCGTCATCCTGCTCGCCCAGGTTCAGATCATCGCTGCCGGTTACGATCCCTTCGTCTTCGTTTCCACCAACTGCGCTATGGCCGCTGTCTGGGGCTGCGCCTTCGGTGCCTTTCTCAAGATGAAGAACCCCGACGAGAAGTCTCTCGCCATCGGTTACGTCATCTCCGCCATCGCCGGCGGCGTCACCGAGCCCGCGCTCTTCGGCATCCTCATGCGCTTCCGTCGCACCATGCTCGGCATGTTCATCGGCGGTGCCATCGGCGCTGTGTTCTCCGGCCTCATGGGTGTTACCTACTACCTCGCAGGCGGTGCCTCCAACTTCCTGGTCTTCACCAACTACCTGCAGGGTGGCCAGATGAACACCGTCTGGGCTATCGTCGGTATGGCAATCTCCTTTGTCATCGCAGCTGCCGTCGTCTTTGCCACTGGCTTCTCCAAGGAGGAGCTCGCCGAGATGGAGGCCTAAGGCCAAGCCATTCGGTCGCATAAGACCTCACCTACACGACGGGGCCCCGTCAGGCGTAAGCCCGGCGGGGCCCTTCTTGCAAGGTAGACTGATGGAGGCGGGTGAGCTTCGCCCGCGAGGGTTTGCCAAGCGGCGGGGGCTTTCGCGCGGGGTTACCGCGAAAGCCCCCGGCGGTTCGCAAATCCTTTATCAAACGAAAGGACATGCAGATGAGTTTGGGAAAGCTGACCGTCAACGGTCGCCAGGACGGCTTTTTGTGCGAGGGCAAACCGTTCTTCTGGTTTGCCGATACGTGCTGGAGCGCATTTTCGAGCATTGCCGAGGATGACTGGGACTACTACCTGACCCGCCGTGCCGAGCAGGGCATGAATGTGCTGCAGATCAACACGCTGCCGCAGTGGGACCGCTGCTGCCCCGACCTGGGCATTTGGCCCTATGCCAGCGAGGACGGCGTGCACTTTGATTGGTCCCGTCCCAACCAGGCGTATTGGGACCGCGCCGCCGCCATGTGCCGTGCTGCCGTCGAGCACGGCATCCGTCCGGCGCTCGTGCTTATGTGGTGCAACTACGTGCCCGGTACCTGGGGTGCCAAGATCGCCGAGCGTTGCGGCGCCGAGGTTATGCCGCGTTCCGAGGTGCGCCGCCATGTGGCGCGCGTGGTGGAGAACCTGGGCGAGTTCGACCCCGTCTACGTGGTGACGGGCGACACCGACTTTGCCGGTGACGAGGCGATTGCCTATTACGAGGACGCGCTCGACGAGGTTGTCAAGCGCGCGCCCGAGGCGCTGCGCACCATGCACATCAACCGCGCCAACCGCACCATACCGGCGCAGTATCTGGACCGTTTGGACTTTTACATGTTCCAGCCCGGCCACAACTACGAGGGCCAGCCCGAGGCTTGGCGCTTGCCGCAGGACTTTATCGCCAACTATCCCAAAAAGCCGATGGTCAACTCCGAGCCTTGCTACGAGCAGATGGGTGCGTCGCGCAACGTCTACTGGCGTTTTACCGCGCAGGATTGCCGCGCGAGCGTATGGTCGTCGATTCTTGCCGGTGCTAGCGCCGGCGTGACCTATGGCGCACACGGCGTGTGGAACTGGCAGACATCGCGCAGCCAGGGCTCGGTCCTGGGCGAGGGCTTTGACATGCCCTTCCGCTGGCAAGAGTGCCTGCAGTTTGCGGGTGTGTGGGACTTTGGCGCGATCGAGCACGTGCTTGCCGCCCTGGGCGCTACGGCTGCCGACGATGCACTTGCCGTGGTTCCGGCGCAGGAGCTCCTCGACGACGCGCGCGAGTCCATCCGTGTGGCGCGCGTTGGCGATCGCATCGTCGCGTACCTGCCGCGTACCACGGCGCTCAAGTTTAAGCTCGACGGCGCGCGTGGCTGGACGGCGACGGTCCTCGACATGGAGGACAAGCGCATCGCAAAACTGCCCGTCCGTGACAACGGTGACGGCACCGTGCGCGTGGCGCAGCATCCCTTTGAGCACGACGCGCTGGTGATCCTGGCCCCCGGGCGCTAACGGCTCTTCTCCAACATTTACAACCCAGTCCCTTTCATTAGGCTGCGACGGAATGGTTCCTGCATGACGGCTTTAAGCTGCCAAGGGGAGCCATTCCGTCGCACCCTTTGCTTACTCATTCTCATTGGGGACGTACTTAAATGAGTGGTCTCGTGAGTTTGTGGGCGAGGCGGGCGCTCGATACAAGGTGCGTGTCGTGGACACATGAGGCATGACGGAGGAGGAGCTTCCCGGAACCTTTGAGGGCAAGTTCCGCATCGATCTCCCAAGTAAGCAGTATATGATGCTTCGCCTGACCAAATTAGAGGCGTAAAACAGAGATAATCGGCTCCGGGTGTGACTTGCTGCACGACCATCGCAGGGGGGTGGCCCCTGTGATGGTCGCGGCGATGCGCGTCCGGGGCTACGCTTGTAAGGAGTGAACATGCAGGAGTTTTTTGGAATCGATGTGGGCGGTACGGCCGTTAAATGGGCTGTGCTGGGCGAGGATTTTTCCATCCGCGAGCGCGGAAGCCTGCCGACGGGCTTTACCACGGCTGATGAGACGGTCGCGGCGCTGATCTCGCTCGTCGAGCCGTATCGCGAGCGCGTGAGCGCCGTGGGCGTGAGTGCGCCCGGCGGCATCTACGAGGGAGATGTCACAGGAACGATCCATCGCGGTGGTGCGCTCACGTTTATGGATGGCTGTCCGCTCGGAAAGCTCATGCGCGAGGCTCTGGGGGTGCCGATTGCCGTCAATAACGACGGTAGGTGCTGTGCACTCGGTGAGTATGCGGCTGGCGCTCTGCGCGGGACGCGGTTTGGCGTGGGGCTCGCTATCGGCACGGGCATCGGCGGCGGTATCGTCATCGACGGCAAGGTCCTGCGCGGCGCGCACTGCTTTGCAGGCGAGTTTAGCTTCTTGCGCAACGATGTCACGACTGCTGCGAGCATGGAAAACTCCTTTGCGGGTTCGGGCGGTTGGCGTGCGCTCCGCGATGCCGCCGTTGCCGAGAAGGGCCTGCCTGCGGATTCTCCGGTGGACGGCCGCC
>UQYE01000010.1:0-41857 GCA_900545145.1 uncultured Collinsella sp.
GAGCCGTCGCCTTCGAGCACGGTCTGGTAGCCGTTGGGCAGCATGCGGATGAAGCTGTCCGCGTTGGTGAGCTTAGCGGCGGCGATGCACTCCTCGTCGGTGGCGTCGAGCTTGCCATAGCGGATGTTGTCCATCACGGTGCCGGTGAACAGGTTCACGTCCTGCAGCACGACGCCCAGCGAGCGGCGCAGATCGGCCTTGCGGATCTTATTGACGTTGATGCCGTCGTAGCGAATCTTGCCGTCGGCGATGTCATAGAAGCGGTTGATGAGGTTGGTGATGGTCGTCTTACCGGCACCGGTGGCGCCGACAAACGCGACCTTCTGACCCGGCTCGGCAAACACGGACACGCCGTGCAGGACCTCGTGGTCGGGGGTGTAGCCAAAGTCGACGTTGTCCATGACCAAGTCGCCGCGCAGCGGGACGTACTCGATCTCGCCGGTTGCGCGGTGCGGATGTTTCCACGCCCACATGCCGGTGTGGTGGTCAGCCTCCTCGAACTCCCAAGTCTCGGGGTTCACCTGTGCGTTGACGAGCGTCACGTAGCCTTCGTCGGCCTCGGGCTTCTCGTCGATGAGCTCAAAGATGCGGTCGGCGCCGGCGAGGCCCATGACCACGGCGTTGATCTGCTGCGAGATCTGGCCGATCTGTCCGCAGAACTGCTTGGTCATGTTGAGGAACGGCACCACGACGGCGATGGACAGCGCCATGCCCGAGATGCTCAGGTTGGGCGCGCCCAGCGCCAGGAAAATGCCGCCCGCCAGTGCGACCAGCACGTAGAGCAGGTTGCCCAGGTTCATAAGGATGGGCATGAGGATGTTGGCGTACATGTTGGCCTTCTGGGAGACCTCGAAGAGCTTTTCGTTGCGCTCGTCAAAATCGGCCTCGGCGGCAGACTCGTGGCAGAACGCCTTGACGACCTTCTGGCCGTTCATGACCTCCTCGATATGGCCCTCGACCACGCCGAGCTCGGTCTGCTGCGCAATGAAGAAGCGCGCGGAGTTGGAGCCGAGCAGCTTGGTCATAAAGGTCATAAAGGCGACGCCGGCGATGATGACCAGGCACATCCACACGCTGTAGTACAGCATGATAAAGAACACCGTGACGATGATGATGATCGTCATGAGCAGGTTGGGCAGCGACTGGCTGATCATCTGACGCAGCGTGTCGATGTCGTTGGTGTAGTGGCTCATGACATCGCCGCGCTGGTGCGTGTCGAAGTAGCGGATCGGCAGGTCCTGCATGCGGTTGAACATCATCTCGCGCAGCTT
The DNA here is from genome assembly GCA_900545145.1 of uncultured Collinsella sp. Lineage (GTDB taxonomy): Bacteria > Actinomycetota > Coriobacteriia > Coriobacteriales > Coriobacteriaceae > Collinsella. The sequence goes on from UQYE01000010.1 coordinate 1,272, forward strand.
CTCCAGCGAGCCCTGCGTGACGATAGCCATGGCGCGGTTCCAGAAGAGCGAGGACAGGACGCCGACGCCGTAGATGCAGGCGAGGGTGGTCACGAGCTGTGCGATCTTGGGCTGCGCGGCTTCCCAATCGCCCGACTGCCACGATTCGCCAATAATTTGCAGGGCGCTCTGCAGGAAGGTCGCGCCGATGGAGTTGATGATGGCGCAGAGCACCACGCCGGCGACGACGAGGGGCAAAAGCACGGGATAGAAGCCAAAGAGCGTCTTGATGAGGCGCGACATGGTGCCGCCCTTGCGGTTGAGCGCGCGCTCGGCGGTCGTTGCCTTACTCATGGGCCTCGCCTCCTTCCTGAGTCTGAGCTTGCGTTGCGGATGCCTCGGTGTCGGCCTCGACGGCCCCTTCGCCCTCGGCAGACATCTTGTTTTGCGAGGTAAAGGTCTCGCGGTAGATCTCGCTCGTCTTGAGTAGCTCGTCATGGTTGCCGATCTGCGCGATACGGCCGCCCTCCATGACGATGATACGGTCTGCGTCCTGCACGGAGCTGATGCGCTGGGCGATGATGAGCTTGGTCGTGTTGGGCAGATAGCTTGCCAGTCCTGCGCGGATCTTTGCGTCGGTCTTGGTGTCGACGGCGCTGGTGGAGTCGTCCAGGATCAAGATCTTGGGGCGACGCAGCAGGGCGCGTGCAATGCACAGGCGCTGCTTCTGACCGCCCGAAACATTAGAGCCGCCCTGTTCGATCCAGGTGTCGTAGCCCTTGGGGAAACCGTCGACAAACTCGTCGGCGCAGGCCAGATGCGCTGCCTCGCGGACTTCCTCGTCGGTGGCGTTCGGGTCGCCCCAACGCAGGTTCTCGGCGATGGTGCCGCTAAACAGCACGTTTTTCTGCAGCACCATGGCGACCTGGTGACGCAGCGCGTCCAGGTCGTAGTCGCGTACGTCCACGCCGCCCACGCGCACAGCGCCTTCGGTGGTGTCGTACAGGCGGGCGATGAGGTTAACGAGCGTGGACTTGGCCGAGCCGGTGCCGCCGATGATGCCGATGGTCTCGCCGCTCGTAATGTGCAGGTCGATATCGTCGAGCGCCTGGCGCTTCGCATGCTTGGAATACTTAAAACTCACGTGGTCAAAGTCGATGGAACCGTCGGCAACCTCGAGCACGGGCTCGGCGGGATCGGCGATCGTGGGCTCGGCGGCCAGCACCTCGGCAATGCGGTGTGCCGATTCGTCGGCCATGGTCACCATGACAAAGATCATCGACAGCTGCATCAGGCTCATGAGAATCTGGAAACCATAGGTAAAGGTCGAGGAGAGCTGGCCCACGTCGAACAGCGTGCCCTGGCTCGTGATGATGAGCTTGGAGCCCAGGTAGATGATGACGACAAACGCGCCGTTGACGCAGATGTTCATCATGGGGTTGTTAAAGGCGAGCAGCTTCTCGGCGCGGGTGAAGTCCGTCTGGACATCGCGCGCGGCGGCCGCGAACTTCTCCTTCTCAAAGTCTTCGCGTACGTAGCTCTTAACCACGCGCATGCCGGTGACGTTTTCCTCGACGGACTCGTTAAGGGCATCGTACTTGTGGAACACGCGCGAGAAGATGGGGCGCACCTTAAAGATGATAAAGAACAGCCCAAAGCCCAGCAGCGGAATGATGACCAGGTAGACCATGGCAACGCTGCCGCCCATGATAAATGCCATGGTAAAGGCGAAGATCAATACCAGCGGCGCGCGCACGGCGATACGGATGATCATCATAAAGGCCTGCTGCACGTTGTTGATGTCGGTGGTCAGGCGCGTGACGAGCGAGGAGCTCGAGAACTCATCGATGTTGGCAAAGCTGAACGTCTGGATCTTGTAGAACAGGTCGTGACGCAGGTTCTTGGCGAAGCCGCAGCTCGCATGGCTGCAGGTGACGCCTGCCGCGGCGCCAAAAGCAAGCGATGTCAGCGCGATGAGCACCAAAAGGCCCGCGGTGGGAAGCATCTCGGCTACGGTGGCGCCGTCTTTGATGGCGTCGATCAGGTTGGCGGTGATAAATGGAATCAGCATCTCGCAGAGCACCTCGCCAAGCACGAGCAGCGGCGTGGCAACGGTGACTTTCATATAGTCGCGGATGCTGCCCATGAGGGTTTTAATCATCCAGTTCCTCCCAGGTTACACGGATTTTCTCGAGCATTTCGGCGAGCTGCTCGCGCTCGTCGTGGGTGAGGGCACTAAAGGCTTGCTCTCTAAAGCGAATGCGGGCCGCCTGGTCGATGCGGGCGTTTTCCCGGCCGGTTTCGGTCAGGCGAATGGTGAGCTGCCGTCGATCCTTGGGGTTACGGCTGCGCTCGATGAGGCCGTTGAGCTCGAGCTTGGACAGGATCTCGGAAAGCGACCCCGGCTTGAGGTCAAAGTGCATGCCGAGTTCCTGCTGCGACATCTCACCGTTTGGCTGCTTGGCCAGCAGGCAAATGATGGGCGCCTTGCCGGATACGCCTCCGCCATGAAAGTGCATGTAATGGCCGCAAAAGCCCAGGCCGCTCAGGATGCGCTTGGCGAGTTTGTCTTCGGCGCTGACCGCTTCGGGTATGTCTACCGGTTGCGACGGGTCACCGCCGGGCTCATGCGGAAGGACGAGTGGTTCAACACACATATCTAAGCTTCGCTCCTTTCTTTAGTTAGGTAGTTGAATTGTTTTGTGCCTAACCAATTTAGGAGCACGGTAAATAAATGTCAAGGTACCAAACTTATTATGTTCGAGCGGCACTTAGGGACGTTCCTTATGTGCCGGCATTTGGGGACACTCCTTGTGTCGACTAGTCATTTAAGAACGTCCCCAACGACTAACTTCCTCCTTCCCGTAACCTTTCCGCAACAATTCGTCCTCTGCGGTGCCAGCGCCCGTTCACAACGTCCCCTGCGCTACACTTAGTCGCACTGTGGCGCTGCCGCGCCGCGCCCGAAACAAGGGAGACCCTCATGAAGAATACTCAGCTGCTGCTGGTTAACGATATGTGCGGTTACGGCAAGGTCGCGCTTTCCGCCATGCTGCCGGTGCTGTCGCACATGGGCTACCGTATCCACAACCTGCCGACGGCGCTCGTTTCTGACACGCTCAACTACCCCAAGTTCTACATCCACGACACCACCGAGTACGTGCGTCAAAGCCTCGCTATCTGGGAGGAGCTCGGCTTTGAGTTCGACGCCATCTCGACCGGCTTTATCGTGACCGAGGAAGAGACGCGCATCATCTCGGACTTTTGCCACCGCCGTGCGCAAAAGGGCACCAAGGTGTTCGTCGATCCCATCATGGGCGACAACGGCAAGCTCTATGCCGGTGTGCCCGAGTCCACGATCGGTCTCATGAGGCACCTGCTCGAGTGCGCCGATTACGCGGTTCCCAATTACACTGAGGCCTGTCTGCTCACCGATACGCCTATTGCAGAGCAAATCACGCCCGACGAGGCTCGCGTTCTTGTGAACGCCGTGCGTGAGCTGGGTGCCAAGTCGGTGGTCATTACGAGCGCCGTAGTCAATGGCACGAACGCGGTTATCGGTTACGACCATGTGGCGGGGGAGTACTTTACGATTCCCTTTGAGCTCATTCCGGTCTATTTCCCGGGCACGGGCGACACGTTCTCGGCGGTGCTCGTCGGCCGCGTTATGGCAGGCTGGAGTCTGCAGCGCGCGACGTTCGATGCCATGCGTGTGGTGGCTGAGCTTATCGAACGCAATGCCGACCAAGAGGACAAGTCGGCCGGCCTTCCCATCGAGGCCTGCCTGGACGTGATCGACCATGAGTAACATTGGCGAGGGCGGCGTCAAGCCTGCGGGCGAGAACAGGCCGCTCGGCGCGCCGCGTGGCAAGCGGCCGCGTATCCGCGTGAGCTGCGTGGACCAGCTGGGGACGTGCCGCTGCCACCACGGTCACAAGCCGGGCGACGTTTTTGACTTTGACCGAGACCGCGGCAAGATGTGCGCCATGGCCTGCCATGTGGGCTTTCCCTATATCGATATCCTGCGCTATGGCGGAACCGTGCCTGGCAACGAGCCCGGCACGGCAAAGTTCTGCTGCCCCGAGGTCGATACTCTGAACGTCTGGCTTGCCGAGATCGTCGACGAGTAGTTGAGCGTGGATTATCTCCCGCCGAGAAAATGAGCGTGGATTTTCTCCCGTTTAGAGCGCACTTGAACGCTCAAAGTGGGAGAAAAACCACGCTCGATTTGTATATGGGAATTCCGACTTCGCTTATGCCTATGCTTAGGCGTTGTCGTCGTTGTGCTGTGCGCGAGTAAGGTCAAATTTCTACATTTCATCCGATTTATGGCTCTAAAAACTCTGCATTTCATCGATTACAGCTGCTCGAGCATAGCAGTGCAACCGTCGAGTACGTCGCGGTAGGTGGCATCGAAGTTGCCGGTGTACCAGGGATCGGCCACGTCGTCGGGGCGATCAGTCCAATCGAGCAAGCGCGTAATCTTGCCGTAGGGGTCGTCGCCAAAGATGCGACGCAGGCCGCGCGCGTTCTCAGCATCCATATAGACAATGTGATCCCAGTCGCCATACTCTGCTCGACGCACCTGGCGGGCACGGTGCGCAACGACGGGAATCCCGACTTCGCGCAGCTTGGCGACCGTGCCATGATGCGGCGGGTTGCCGATCTCCTCAGTTGAGGTCGCTGCGGAATCGATGACAAACTCCGCCTCGCGCCCAGCGCGGCGCACGAGCTCGGTAAACACCGACCCAGCCATCGTCGAGCGGCAGATGTTCCCATGGCAGATAAACAGTACACGTTGCATATGCGGTTTCCTTTCGATCGCCATCATCGAGCTCGAGTATCGCATCTGCGCTTACGCCCTCGCTCGCTTGCGCTCCCAGCGAGCCAGCTTAATCGTCACCAGCGTAAGCGCCCAGGCCACAAGCGAGAACGCGGCACCAACCGCGCCAACGTAGGCAATGCCAACGCTGCTCACCACGGCGCCGCCTACTGCGGTGCCAAACGAAATGCCGACGTTAAACGCCATGGGTTCTACCGAGCTCGCGAGTACCATCGATTTGGGATGGCGGCTGCGTGCCACGTCCATAAAGTGTGTGATGCACGAGACCGAGAATAGGTACATGAGCATTGCCAGGCTAAAGACAAAGATGAGCGCGAGCGGCATGGCGGCGCCCACGGCAAACAGCCCAAGCAGTGCCGCCGCTTGCAGCACAAACGTAACAAGCAGCGCCTTCATGCCAAAACGCGCATCGATCCATCCGCCCAGGATGTTCGAGATCAGGCAGAACACGCCGTAGGCCATAAGCGTGGTGCTCGCCTGAACGGTACCCATGCCCAGCACCTGCTCAAGATAAGGCGTCACGTAGCCGTAGAACACATAGACCGAGCCTACGCCAAACAAGAAGATGAGCATGCCGGTGATGATGCTCGGTTCGCGTAGAAGCCCCGCCTGCTCGCGAAAGGTAGCGGGCTCATCGGTCTGTCCGGCGCGCGGCATAAACACCACGAGCGCGGCGCAGATCAGAACGGCAAAGGCCAGCGTGCCGTACATGGCAACGTGCCAGTCGAGCGTGTCGGCCACAAACTTGCCGATCGAAGTGACAAAGACCATTGCCACGGAAAACGCACCATATACCACCGAGATGGCAAGCGAAGTTTGCTGCGGGGACAGCAGCTCGGGGATGTACGTCACGCCCACGGCGAGCAGTGCGCCCGAGACAGAGCCCAGGACAATGCGCGAGATAAACAGTACCTGGAAGTTGGGCGCCAACGCCATGACCAGGTTGCCGAGCACAAAGACGATGCTATAGCACACGAGCAGCTGGTAGCGGCGGAATCGCCCCGTGCTGAGTGCAAGCACCGGCGTGGCGATGGCGTAGACGAGTGCGAACACGCTGATGAGCTGGCCCGCAGTGGCAAGTGATATGCCGAGTTCCGTCGCCAAGTCGCTTTCGATGCCGATGACCACGAACTCGGAGCAGCCGAGCGAGAATCCCAACAGCACGAGCAGCGCTAGGCAGAGCTTGGTGCGCGCGGGGGAGAGCGCGGCGGCGGTTGACTTACTTTTAGGCGTGGTTGCGGCGGTCAAGGTTGTTACTCCAATGTCGCATGAATAAGCGGGATTCAATCTCTGCAACTCTAACAGAATGTGACAAAGGGACAGTCCCTTTGTCACATGGTGAGCTTGCCTGTATAGTCGCAATACAGGCGAAGATGGTCTCAGGTACATCGCGGGCGACAGGAGATCCCATGGGTATGCACACGACAAAGGTTGCAGTGGGCGAGGGCAAGTTTGCGCTCGAGGCCCAGTTGACGGTGACGCCGCGAGGCATGGCGGTGTACGCCTGCTCGCCGGAGTTTGCGCACCTGGGCGCCACGGCGCAGGCCATTCCTCGCCCCGAGCCCGGCCGTACGGCGACGGTGAGCATCCTGGCCGTTCCGTGCCATCGAGACGAGATCCCGGCGCACGATATTGCGGCGGCGCTGGCCACGCGCTTTGGCGTGCCGGTAGTTGCAAGCACGGGTTTTCATGTGGAGAACGCGACCGCGGACGACTTGCGGCGCATGCTCGATACCACCAAGGAACTCATCGCCGCGCTCGAGGAGGCCGCAGCCCGCATTCTGCGCGCCGGCTGGGATGAGGGCGGCGCAGGCGCCGAGGTCGTGGCGGTCGATGCCGCGACCGGCGAGGCGCTTGGCCCCGTCGACCGCATCGAGGCCCATACCGGCGAGGGAATCCTGCATCAGGCATTTCTGACGCTTCTGGTCGAGGGCCAGGGCGAAGACGCGCGCCTGCTGCTCTGTCGTCGCAGTCCGCTCAAACGCCTGTGGGGCGGGGTGCTGGCCGATAGCTGCGCCGGCCATCCGCTCCCCGGGGAAGACGTCGCGGCCGCCACGGCGCGTCGCATCAACGAAGAGCTTGGCATCACGCGCGGGCCCGATCAGCTCAAGCACCTCGGTCACGTGGTGTACCGCGAGGACCACGGCGACGGCCGCTGCGAGTGCGAATGGTGCGAGGTCTACCTTGCCCATGTTGAGCCGGGCGAGCTGCATATCAACCAAGAGGAGATCTCGGAAGTGCGCCGCGTGGCCCCGTCCGAGCTTAAAGGCTACCTGCAGGGTCACCCCGAGCAGCTGGCCCCCTGGCTCCGCGAGGCCCTCAGCGACCCATCCATCCGTACGGATCTCGCTATGTGAAACAAAAGACAGTCCCTTTGCCACATCCAAACCGTCACAACATTCGATGAAAATCTCGAAATCGAGGAAAAGCGTCGAATGTTGTGACGGTTTTGCCCAGAGGATCGCTTCTCATCCAAAAATCCCGCTTGACTGTATTGCCACAACACAGCGCAACGTAAGGGGTGTCCGATAACGGGCGCCCCTTTTTAAGTGGCAACGTGGCCGCGAATCCGGAGCGCCCCCAACAAGAAAGGTGGAGAGATGGAAGCGGAAAAGAAGGCGTTTAAGATCACCAAGCGCGAAATTGGCTTTGTGCTGGGTATCGTTGTCTTTTTGCTGGTGAAGTTTCTTCCTTTGGCGGAGCTGAGCTCGACGGTCGAGCTCACGGTCGGCGCTCAGACCTGTCTGGCACTGACGCTCGCCACGGTGGTGTTCTGGGCATGTGGCGTGGCGCAGCCGGGCTTTGTGGGCCTGCTCTACTGCGCGCTGCTCGTTCTGTTCAAGGTGTGCGTGGACGACACGGGCGCCGCGAGCATCTCGGCGACAGTCGCCTCCACGTTTAGCTCGTGGACCAAAGCCACCATGTGGCTCGTCATTGGTGCCTACCTCATCGCCAGCGCGGTCAAGGAGTCGGGCCTGGGCGAGCGCATCGCCTATGCGTTTATGCTCAAGTTCGTGCGCGACGCCAAGTCGCTCATCATCTCGATCTTCGCGCTCACCTTTGTGCTGTCGCTGCTGATCCCGCATCCGTTCCCCCGCGCCTTCCTCATCCTCGCCGTCGTCTCGGTCATCGCCGAGTCCGCCGGCTACGGTGACGACGACAAGGGTAAGCTCGGCTTCCTCGTGTTTGCCGCTGCTGCCCCGGGCTCCATGTTCTTCCTGACGGGCGACTCCACACTCAACCCGCTCGTCGCGCAGTACAGCGCCGAGGCCGGCGGCATGAGCCCGTCCTTCGTCGACTGGTTCCTGTACATGAGCGTGCCTATGCTGGTCGCGCTGCTGTGCACCCTGTTCCTGGGCCTCTTCCTCTTTAAGCCCAGCAAGGAGCTCGTTTACGATCGCGAGCAGATCGTGGCCAAGCAGGCCGCGCTCGGCAAGCTCTCCGTCAAGGAGATCCGCACCATCGTGTGGCTTGTCATCGCCATCGCGCTGTGGCTTACCGTCTCGGGCGATTACATCGGCTGGGTGACACTTGCCATCGGTGTCGCGCTCGCCATGCCCATCATCGGCGAGGTTCTCACTCCTGCCAGCTGGAACGCTGTCGACATCAAGTCCCTCATGTTCCTGACGGCCGCCATGGCCGTGGGTTCCGTGGGCGGCGCCACCGGCATGAACGCCTGGATCGCCGACGTCGTGCTTCCCAGCTCCGTGCCCGAGAACATCTTCCTGTTCGCCCTGCTCGTCGCCGCGCTCTCCATGATCATCCACATGTTCATGGGCTCGGTCATGGCCGTGCTCGGTGTGTGCGTGCCGGCGTTCATCAGCTTCGCGGCCGGCTCCAGCGTAAGCCCGCTTGCCGTGGCGCTCATCGTCTTCACGTCCATCAACATCCACTACATCCTACCGTTCCACAACCTGCCGATCCTTATCGGCGAGGGCAAGGACGCCGGCGGCTACACCTCCAAAGAGGCCATGCGCATGGGTATTCCCCTCACCGCGGTCGTCTTTATCGTCGTGCTGGTCGAGGCCGCCTGGTTCCACCTCTTTGGCCTGATGTAAGCAGTCGAGTGCTTGGCTGTAATTAGCCGAGTGCTTGAACTGCGAGTGCCCGAGCGCCCCATCTATGAGCGCTGCGGCCCCATTACGTTACCAAGCCCGGCGGCATCCTCGCCGCCGGGCACTCTCCCGAAAGGAGCATGCTATGTCCACTACCGATGCTTCCCAGATCCACGACCTGCGCTCCGCACTCGACTTTTTGCGTGAGATGCCGGGCCAGCTGCTCGAGACCGACACCCAGGTCGATCCCGATGCCGAGGTCTCGGGCGTCTACCGTCACGTCGGTGCCGGCGGCACCGTTATGCGGCCGACCAAAGAGGGCCCGGCGATGGTCTTCAACAACGTCAAGGGCTTTGACGATGCCAAGGTCTGCATCGGCATGCTTGCCAGCCGCAAGCGCGTTGCCGCCCTGCTCGACCTGGACGAGGAGCACCTGGGCCTCGAAATCGGCAAGCGCTTCGAGAACCTGATCGCGCCAGAGCAGATCGCCGAGGGTGCGCACGTCGACTGCCAGGAGGTCGTGTACAAGGCGACCGACGAGGGCTTTGACCTGCGCAAGATCGTTCCCGCCCCCACCAACACGCCCGTCGACGGCGGCCCCTACATCACCATGGGCCTCGCCTACGGCACGAGCCCCGACGGCTCCCAGTCCGACGTGACCATCCACCGTTTCTCCTGCGTCGACAAGGACAAGCTCGCCATGTGGATTACCCCCGGCAGCCGTCACCTGGGCGCGTTCTTTGACGAGTACTGCCAGCGTGGCGAGGACATGCCCATCTCCATCTCTATCGGCCTGGACCCCGCCGTGTACATGTGCTGCGGCTTCGAGGCTCCCACCACGCCGCTCGGCTTTAACGAGCTGCAGATTGCCGGCGCCTTGCGTGGCCACGCCGTCGAGCTTGCCGACTGCGTCACCATTCCGCAGAAGTGCATCGCCAATGCCGAGTACGTGCTCGAGGGCTACCTCATGCACGACGAGACCATCAACGAGGATGTCAACGGCCACGGCTACGCCATGCCCGAGTTCCCCGGTTACACCGGTGGCGCCAAGGTCTGCCCGGTGATCAAGATCACCGCCGTCACCACGCGTGTCAACCCCATTATGGAGAGCTGCATCGGCCCTTCGCACGAGCACGTGTCCATGGCCGGTATCCCCACCGAGGCTTCCATCTACAAGATGGTCGAGACCGCTATCCCGGGCCGCCTGCTCAACGTCCACGCTGCACCCTGCGGCGGCGGCAAGTTCGTTGCCATCATGCAGTTTAAGAAGTCGAGCAAAAATGACGAGGGCCGTCAGCGCAACGCCGCCATGCTCGCCTTCTCGGCATTCTCCGAGCTCAAGCATGTGATCTTGGTTGACGAGGATGTCGACATCTTTGATATGAGCGACGTGATGTGGGCCATGACCACGCGCTTCCAGGCCGACGTCGACCTCATCACCATCCCCGGCTGCCACTGCCACGTGCTCGACCCGTCCAACGACCCTGCGTTCGACCCCACGATTCGCGAGCACGGCATCGCCTGCAAGGCCATCTTCGACTGCACGGTTCCGTTCGACCTCAAGAAGAATTTCATTCGCTCGCAGTTCATGGAGATCGACAAGGACAAGTGGGCCAAGGAGATTGCTTTCTAAGGTTCCGGCGTTCTACCGAACGTCGGACCACTCGACGCTGCGCCCGCGCCTGGCGGGCAATCTGCCCCTCAACTGCGAAGGCATGGGCATAAGCCCTATGCCTTCTTGTTTCGGGGCACCTTGCCTCGCCAGACGCGCGCTCGCTGACATTGCCCGACCTATAGCTGCCATTTTGTTGTTAGGAGTTGTCATGCCTGAGTCTTCTGTCCGTCCCCGTCGCATCGTCGTTGGCGTTTCGGGCGCCAGCGGTGCCGCGCTGGGTCTTGAGTGCCTCAAATGCCTGCGTCAGGCCGGTGCCGAGTCGGCGCTTGTCGTCACGCGCGGGGGAGAGATCACCATCGAGCAGGAGCTCGGCATGACGCTCGACGAGTTTGCCGCGCACGCCGATGTGGTCTACGACAATAAAAATATCGGCGCCGCCATCGCAAGCGGTACCTATCCGGTTGACGGTATGATCGTGGCGCCCTGCTCCATGAAGACGCTCGCCGGCATCGCGAGCGGCTACAGCGACAATCTGTTGCTGCGTGCGGCCGACGTGCAGATGAAAGAGCAGCGCCGCCTGGTGCTCATGGTGCGCGAGACGCCCTTCAGCGCCATTCATGTCGACAACATGGCGCGCCTGGCGCGCGTACCGGGCGTCATGCTCATGCCGCCCATGCTCACGTTTTACAACGGCCCCGCCACGCTCGATGACGCGGTGCATCACATCGCCGCCAAGGCGCTCGAGGCCGTCGGCGTGTCATGTGCAAACTATAAGCGCTGGTCATAGGCGTCTTTAGGGTAGGATACGAGGAGTGTTTGAGCCCGCTGCCCCTGTGGGCGGCGGGCTTTTCGCGTCAAAGGATGTGTCGGGAGGATCTATGCAGACGGGCATGTATGCGATTAGCGAGATGGCGAGCTTGTTCAATGTTTCGCGCCAAACGCTCATCTACTACGACAAGATCGGTCTGTTTAAGCCCGCCGTGGTGAACGAAAAGGGCTACCGTTTCTATTCGCCCACGCAGATCCCGCTCATGCGTCTGATCTGCATGCTGCGCGACCTAGGGCTCGAACTCGACGAGATTGACCGCCTGACCTCGACGTTCGACATTGGCGAGATGACCGATCACCTGCGCTCGCGGGTGCAGGCGCTCGATGAACAGATCGCCGGCCTCAAAGCCGAGCGCGCGAGCGTGCAGGAGCGCCTGAACTTTTACGACGAGGCGGTTTACTGGCGCGAGCGCGAGGGCAGGCCGGAGCTCAAGCAGTTTGAGCGTCGCTACGTGGTCTTTGAGGAGTTTCCAGGCGATATCGAGCGCGGCCGCTCGATGCTTCACCCCACGCTCATGCGGGCCATCCTGCGCATGCGTGCGTTGACGGGCACGCGCCCTATGCGCGGCTGGGGTGCCATGCTGCGTCGTGAGGCGCTGCATTCCGACGACCCTATCGCCGGCGCGGGCTCCTTTGCCGTGCTGCCGCGCGGTGCCGAGGAACTGCTGCCGAGCGATCCCGCCGAGCTGGCAGAGATCGGCATCGAAGTGCTGCCCGAGGGCACATACCTGTGCATGAGCCGCTGGGGTATGCCGTACGAGCCCGAGGGCATCCGCGCCATCGTTGCCTGCATGGACGAGCACGCGCTCCAGCCCGTTGGCAACGCTTTCGACTTTTGCTACCTCGATACCACGAGCTACGACGAGTCCCACCAAGAGGACTTTTGCTGCATCCAAATCCCTGTTACCCTCCAGATGTGACAAAGGGACAGTCCCTTTGTCACATTCGTGGTGTGGCTGCTGCCCAAACCGTCACAACATTTGATGAAAATCTCGAAAACGAGGAAAAGCGTCGAATGTTGTGACGCTTTTCCTGTCTGTGCCGGCGAGCTCCCGTGCCATCTGGGGGTATAAGGCTGGCAAGTGTTTATTTGCGAGGCTTAAGGGGCGCCCCGTATGGATATCGATAACTTTGAATGGTGGTATAGCGAGGGCGAGGCTCCGGACGAGGAGTGGGACGAGCCCGCGCCGCGTGACGTGTCGAGCGACGAGGACGAGGCCGGCAACGATGCTGCTGTCGAGCCTGACGCCGCCTCCGATGCCGCCGAGCCCCTGACCTTTGAGCAGGCCTGGGCCCAAGCCGAGGCCGATGAAGCTAAGGTCGATGCCACGGCCACACTCGGTGAGCCGGCGGACATGTCCATCTCGCCGGCCAAGATCCCGCAGCCGCGCCATAACATCGACCCCGGCAGTACGGCATCCTTCAGCATTCTCGACGTGCCCTCGCAGGGTGCCCAAGCACCCGCGCCCACACGTCGCCCCGACCTGGCTCGCGAGGAGGACGCGGGCCGTCGCTCTCCGCTCGGCCCCATCCTCATCGCCTTCATGGCCGGCGTTATCGCATGCTCGGTAATTGGAAACGTCTGGAGCCATGTTGAACAACAACGAAAAGACGCCGCCAAGGTCGAGATGTCCGTCGAACAATCGCTCAGCCGCACGCGCTCGGTGCATGTATCGGTCGAGGTCAAGGACGGCGCGACGTGGGACACCGCGCGCGGCGACAGCCAGATGCTCGTCCATATCGTGGGTCGCACGCTCAAGGGGCAAGCGATCGACGAGTACCAATACGTCAATTCCGAAGGTGACGGCATCGAGCTCAAGCCCGGCGACTACGAGCTCACGGTCGATGAGCCGCCCGTCGCCACCGACGGCACGCGTTACCGTGCCTCAAAGCGCATGGTTCCGGTGAGTTTTAATTCACAGGCGCCCGATACGGTCGATAGCACGCCGCAGGGCGGGTTTGACCTTTACGCTATTGCTCAATAACTGCACCTGTCGCTCAACCCCGCCGCCAAGAGTGGGACAATAGCCCTCGACACCGTTGTTTACTATTGGAGGAAGTAGCATGTCCACCGTCACTACCATCAAGCGCGGCGGCCTCACCGCGGCCATCGATTCCATGGGCGCCCAGCTCACGAGCCTTGCCCTCAACGGCAACGAGTATCTGTGGCAGGGCGACCCGGCCTTTTGGGGCAAGCATGCGCCTATCCTGTTCCCCATCGTGGGATCGCTGCGCAACAACATGGCGACATCTGCGGCCGGCACCTGCGAGATGCCGCGCCATGGACTCGCTCGCATCGTCGAGCACAAGTTGGTCGAGGTTTCGGAGGACGGCTCCTCGGTAACGTACGAGATCACTGACACGCCCGAGTCGCTCAAGGCGTTCCCGTTCCACTTTAAGCTCAACATGACCTATGCCCTGACCGGCGACGCCACGCTCACGCAGACCTTTGCCGTCACCAACACCGGCGACGTGGCCCTGCCGTTCTCGGTGGGCGGTCATCCTGCATTCAACGTGCCCGCCCCCGGTGCCGAAGACGAGGCGTTCGAGGATTACGAGCTGGCGTTTACCGAGGCTTGGACTAACGAGGCCCCCATCATCACGCCCGACGGTCTTATGACGTTCGAGGGCAGCTACAAGGCTCCCGATAACTCGGACGTGCTGCTCATCACGCACCGCAGCTTCGATAACGATGCCATCATGTTCACCGATGTCCCGGGTTCCACGCTCACGCTGCGCGGCCGCAAGTCGGGCCACGGCGTCAAGATCGACTTTGAGGGCTTTAAGTACATCGGCGTGTGGTCTGCCGCCAACGACGCCCCGTTTGTGGCGCTCGAGCCCTGGACCGGTCATACCACCATGGACACCGAGGACGACGTCTTTGAGCACAAGGTCAACACCATTACCTTGGCACCGGGTGAGACGGACGTTCGCAGCTTTAGCGTTACCCTGCTCTAGAGGTTCCGCCGTTCTAACGAACGACGGACCGGTCGACGCTGCGCGCCACCCAGAGCGACAATTTGTCATTCAAAAGGCAAGGCATGACCAGAAGGTCTATGCCTTGCCTTTTTCATGCTAACTTGTTCGCTCTGGGTGGCGCCCGCTGGCATTGCCAAAACATCGACGCTCCCAATGACTACCGTGTGTCTATTAATTTTTCGAGCTTGTGCTGCGCTGCTGGTCGCTGGCGTATATCCTGTTAAGTCGTCAGCATACGATTCAACAGGGAAGGCAGATTATGCATTCTCCCCATCAACGCGACGCGCATCCACAGCCGGTATGCAGCCGTCGCATCTTTTTGGGTAGCGCTCTCGCTGCGAGCGCTTCTGTCGTCGCCGGCGCACTTGCCGGCTGCCAGCGTCCCTCCACGCTGGAAGTAGTTCAGTCCACGACGGGCGGCGGTCGCGACGACCTGTCCGATTCTGTGATCGGCAAGGATAAGATCCGCATTGGCATGGAGGCGGCCTACGCCCCGTACAACTGGCAGGTTTCCGAGGCCAGCGAGTTCACGATCCCCATCGATAACGTGCAGGGAGCCTACGCCGATGGCTACGACGTGCAGATCGCCAAGATCGTCTGCAAGGCTCTCGGCGGCGAGCCCGTTGCCGTCAAGCAGAGCTTCTCGGGCCTTATCGACTCGCTCAACAACGGCCAGATTGACCTCATCATCGCCGGCATGAGCGCCACGCCCGAGCGCGAGGAGTCCGTCGGCTTTTCCGACCCGTACTTCATTGGCTACTTTGGCCTGTTCGTAAAAGAGGGCTCGCCCTACCAAAACGCCACCAAGCTCAGCGACTTCAGCGGTGCCACGGTGCTCGGCCAAAAGGACACGATGCTCGATACCGTCATCGACGAGATTCCGGGCGTTGTGCACAAGAACCCGGTCGATTCGGTCCCCACGGTGTTCTCGAATCTGCTGCAGGGCACGTGCGACGCCGTGACCTACAACACTGAGAACGAAAAGGGCTATATGGCCCAAAATCCCGGTATCGTCCCCATCCACTTTGCCGAGGGCGAGGGCTTTAAGCAGGAGGTCACGGCGAATGTCGGTTGCCGCAAGGGATCGGACAAACTGCTTAAGCTCATCGACAAGACACTCAAGGGCATCAGCCAGGAGGAGCGCGACCAGATGTGGGACGCGTGCCTCGACCGTCAGCCGGCATAGGGAGGCAGCATGAAAGGCATCAATCGTCTGGCCTCCTTTATCAAGGCCGACCACCGTTATGTGTACCTGGGCACGAGCGTTATCGCGGCGCTCGGCTTGGCATTTAGCCAGCGCAACCCCACGCCGCTGAGCTTTTTGGCGCCCACCGGCATCTTCCAGGATTGCCTTTGGGCGATTCTTTGGGCCTGGATCGTCGTGTCGGCGGCAGCGCTCGTCACCAAGGTTATGCACTGGAGCGACTATCGCGAAACGTCGCCGTTTGCATCCGAGCGTTTCCGTCGCGGCGCGCGCCTGGGCAGCTATGTCGTGGTTGCCATCGCGGCGATCTTCTTTATCGACCGCTGCGTCATGTCGTTTGTCGACCTGGTGCAGGTGAGCATTGTCTCGGACTCCAATCCCAGCGACTTTCTGTCGAGCTTGGTCTACATGACCTACAAGAGCAGCGACTTCTTTATCCGCGGCATCGAGATCACCATCGCGCTTGCCGCCTTCGGCACCGTCATCGCCTTCTTCTTGGCGCTGCTCTTTGTATTCTTGCGCACCCAGACCTTCGATCGCGTCGACAACGACCTGGTGCGCTTCTTTAAGAGCATTGGCCGAGGCTTTGCGACCGTCTATTCCACCGTCGTGCGCGGCACGCCCATGATGGTCCAGGGCCTGCTCATCTATTACGCGGGCTTTACCGTTCTGCGCGGCATGGGCTTCGAGACCGCCCAGGCCAACCAGATCTGGAGTACCTTCACCGCCGGCCTCGTCACCATCTCGCTCAACTCTACCGCCTACATGATGGAGGTCCTGCGCGGCGGCATCGAGTCCATCGATCCCGGCCAGGCCGAGGCAGCGCGCTCGCTGGGCCTGTCGCAGTGGCAGGCTATGCGCAAGGTCGTGTTCCCTCAGGGTATTAAAAACGCGATCCCGGCGCTCACCAACGAGCTCATCATCAACATCAAGGACTCGTCGGTGCTCTCGGTCATCGGCGTGTTCGACCTCATGTACGCCACCACCACCGTCGCCGGCGTGTACTACCGCCAGATGGAGGTCTACTGCGTGGCGCTCGTGGTCTATCTGATCCTGACGCTCGTGGCGAGCCGCCTGCTCGAGGCCTTTGGCAAAAAGCTCGGCGCCGAGGCTCCTGCCACGCTGCCCAGCTCTAACTAGGCTTAAGACGAGGAGAATCATCATGGCAGATACCGCCACTACCGGCACTGCGGCAGCCGTGCAAAACCAAGAGCCGCTTATCCGCGTCGAGGGCCTGCGCAAGAGCTTTGGCTCACTCGAGGTGCTCAAGGGCATCGATTTGTCCATCAATCCCGGCGAGGTCGTCACCATCATCGGCGCCTCGGGCTCGGGCAAGTCGACGTTTCTGCGCTGCCTTAACCTGCTCGAGACCCCGGACGCGGGCCATATCTGGTTCCACGGTCAGGACCTTACTGCCGAGCGCTGCAATATCAATAAACTGCGCGAGGACATCGGCATGGTGTTCCAGGGCTTCAACCTGTTCAACAACATGGACGTGCTCGACAACTGCACGCTCGCGCCCGTCACGCTCAAAAAGATGAGCAAGGCCGAGGCCGAGAAGGTCGCGATGGAGCATCTGACGAGCGTGGGACTCGAAAAGATCGCGCACGCCGCCGTTGGTCGCCTGTCCGGTGGTCAAAAACAGCGCGTGGCCATCGCTCGTGCCCTATGTATGAATCCGCAGATCATGCTGTTCGACGAGCCGACCTCCGCGCTCGACCCCGAGATCGTGGGCGAGGTGCTCGAGGTCATGCGCAAGCTCGCCGCCGACGGCATGACCATGGTCGTCGTCACGCACGAGATGGCCTTTGCCCGCACGGTGTCCGACCGCGTGGTCTTTATGGACAAGGGCGTGGTGCTCGAGGATGCCGCGCCGGCCGAGCTCTTCGGCAACCCCAAACACCAGCGCACTCGTGAGTTCCTCTCGCGCTATCTCGAGGACAAATAACCGACCGCAAACGCTTACGTTGCAGGGCCGCTCCCGTGGGGCGGCCTTTGTCGTCACAATCGAAAGGATGTCATGGCCGAGGTTTGGCGCTTCTTTGCGCATGAGGACGATTTTGCCGATATAGACGAGGCCGGCGCGTGCGAGCACTTGGGCCGCGTGCTGTCGTTTCCGACCATTTCGAGCATGGATGCCGAGGCGGTGGATTGGCAGCCCTTCGACGACCTGCGCGCGTATATGCAGCAGGCCTGGCCGCACGTATTTGCGGCGGGCGAGGTCGAGCTTGTCGGCCATTCGCTGTTGGTGACGCTTGGCGGTTCCGACTCCGCCCTCAAACCCGTCATGCTCATGGGCCACATGGACGTGGTCCCCGTGGTGCCGGGTACCGAGGCCGACTGGACGCACGCCCCCTTTAGCGGACAGGTGGACGACACCTACATTTGGGGTCGCGGCGCTATCGACATGAAAGACCAGGTCGCAGGTATTCTCGAGGCGGTTGAGTATGCGTTGACGCACGGCTGGGAGCACGAGCGAACCCTGCTGCTGGCTTTTGGCCAGGACGAGGAAACCACGCAGTACGGCGCGCGGGCGATCGGTCGCGTGCTCGAGGAGCGCGGTATTGAACTTGAATACCTGATCGACGAGGGTGACTACCGTATTGTTTCGGCTGCCGAGTACGGCGCGGGCGAGGGCTGGCTTATGCATGCCGACCTTGCCGAGAAGGGCTACGCCGATATTGTGCTCAAGACGAAGAGTGAGGGCGGGCATTCGTCCAACCCCTACGGCGGCACATCGCTCGAGGTACTGAGCCGCGCTATCGCCGCAATCTGCGATATCGAGTGGCCGACGCGCGTGACCGATCTGCTTGCCGCACAGCTCGTCGAGCTGGGGCTCTACACGGCGGATGAGATTGCCGCCAACGGGGACGTCATTGTCCGCGACTGCCTCGCCAGCAAGAAGCTCTATCCGCTGGTGACGACCACCTGCGCGCCCACGCAGATCGAGGGTGGCAGCACCGGCGCCAACGTGATGCCACAGGATATGTGGGCCAATATCAACTTCCGCATGCTCGAGGGCACGGGCGTGGCCGACGTTGTGGCGCGCTGCCGTGAGGCGGTTGCCGGGGCGGACCTTGCCGGTCGTGTCGAAGTGGAGCTGGGCCCCGGCAGCTCCGAGCCCTCGCCGTCCCCGCGCATCGGTGGTCCCGGCCTCGAGGCGGTTCGCTCCATCGCCGCCCGCTATTTCCGCGATCCAAAGGGGACGGAGGAAAACGGATCATCAGCGGCGGGCGGAGCTCCTATCGGTATCGTTCCCTCGACCGTGATCGGCGCGACCGACGCTGCCAACTACCAGCACATTTGCTCCGAATGCATTCGTTTTTCGGCGTTTGTGGTCGACGATGACGAGTGCGACCGCGGCGTCCACGGCACCAACGAGCGCATCACCCGCCGCGCCTACCTCCAGGGCGTACGCTTCCTCATCGCCCTACTCCACACGCTCTAGAATCTGACAAAGCGACAGTCCCTTTGTTAGCCGTTGGGGACGCTCTTAAACGACTAGTCGTTAAGGAACGTACCCAACGGCTACGTCCACTCATTCCATGCGGGTTATATGCAGGTTTGCCTGCGCACGCTATCATGTATGGGTTAGATCGCAACTATGTACCCCACACGCGAAGGGATGCGCATGTATCTGAAGATCGACATGCTCTAGCTGGGCTTACCCCCGCAGTGGCGCCATGCGCCCCATCAATTCTGCCGATTTTCACCTTCACGCATATAAAGGAGTCCCGCCATGCGCGACAAGCTCGAAAAGATCATCAAGGCCTATGAGGAGCTCGAGAAGAAGCTTTCCGACCCGGCCGTTGCCTCCGACATCAAGGAGTTCACGCGTCTCAACAAGGAGTACGCGCACCAGTCTGACCTCATCGCCGCCTCGCGCGAGTACATCGGCGCGCTCGATGACATCGAGGCTGCCAAGGAAATGCTCCACGATACTACCGATGCCGATGAGAAGGAGATGCTCCAGATGGACATCTCCGAAAACGAGGCCAAGCTTCCCCAGCTCGAGGAAGACATTAAGTACATGCTCATCCCGAGCGACCCCAACGACGACAAGAACACCATCGTCGAGATTCGCTCCGCCGCCGGTGGCGACGAGGCGGCCATCTTCGCCGGCGACCTGTACAAGATGTATCAGCGCTTTTGCGAGTCGCGTGGCTGGAAGACCACCGTGCTCGATTCCAGCCCCAGCGAGGCCGGCGGCTTTAAGTCCATCGAGTTCAAGGTCGAGGGCGACCGCGTCTACTCCGTCATGAAGTTCGAGTCCGGCGTACACCGTGTCCAGCGCGTTCCCAAGACCGAGTCCCAGGGCCGTATCCAGACCTCCACGGCAACCGTCGCCGTGCTTCCCGAGGCCGAGGAGATCGACGTCCAGATCAACCAGTCTGACCTGCGCATCGACACTTACTGCGCTTCGGGCCCTGGCGGTCAGTGCGTTAACACCACCTACTCCGCCGTGCGCATCACCCACCTGCCCACCAATACCGTGGTGCAGTCGCAGGAGCAGCGCTCCCAGATTCAGAATCGCGAGGTCTGCATGCAGATGCTGCGCGCCCGTCTGTACGAGATGGAACTCGAGAAGCAGCAGGCAGAGCTTGGTGCCGAGCGCCAGAGCCAGATCGGCCACGGCAACCGTTCCGAGAAGATCCGTACCTACAACCAGCCCCAGGACCGCGTGACCGATCACCGCATCGGTTTCAACTCCACCTACAACGGCGTCCTTCTGGGCGATCAGCTCGGCACCGTCATCGAGGCGCTCGCCGCCGCCGAGCGTGCCGAGAAGCTGGCACAGGCCGTGTAGGTTACGCGGTTTTACCAAACCGCGTAACGGCTCGACGCTGCAAACGTCCCTAAGCGGCAATCTGACGTTCAATCGTCGGTCGCGTACCGAAGTACGCTTCCCTCCTCTTTCACGTCACCTTGCTCGCTTAGGGGCGTTTTCGCTGACTTATGCTCAACCTGTGGCGGGGCACTCATTGGGGACAGACTTAAATGAGTAGTCGTTGGGGACGTTCTTAAACGACTAGTCGAATAAGAACGTTCCCAACGACTAGGTTGGGTACATTGCTTTGAGGTGTTATTCAATCAGCTTTGATAGGCATTGAGCTGTTTACCTGCTTAAAACAATGAGTGGCATTCGTTTGCGATCGAAAATAATGCTCAAAATATCGTTCGAGAAGTCGTGGGGCGAATTTTGGCGTGTCGTGCGTCAAGTGATTTGGCAAGTTCTTGGTTAGATATTGGTCAGTTTTGGGGCAACCTTGCCAAAAGCTTGACGAATGCAAATCTAGACGTCGACGAACGAACACTTTGAGCGAGCTCGGTACAAAATTCTGGGCTGATTCTCGATAATCGCCTTCAATCGCCCCTTGCCAAGCGCTGGCCTCGCTTACAATCTGCTCCGACATTCGCGCGCCGTCCGGCGCTTAAGAGGGGAGGGCCCCATGGCAAACGAGATCTGGACCATCAAGCGTTGTCTCGAGTGGACCAAGGAGTACCTGGCCGAGCGCGGCGAGGAGCACCCCCGTCTTTCTGCCGAGTGGCTGCTGTGCGCCGCCACGGGCCTGGCGCGCATTGACCTATATATGCGTATGGACGAGACGCTTAACGCGGCCCAGCTCGAGACCATGCATGCGGCCGTTGTCCGCCGCGCTAAGGGCGAGCCGCTGCAATACATCACGGGCAGCACGCAGTTTCGCATGATCGACGTCGCGTGCGCCCCCGGTGTGCTCATTCCGCGCCCCGAGACCGAGATGCTCGTCGAGGAAGTCCTCAATTATCTGGATGCCGAGGTACTGAGCCCCGAGGCCGCTGCCCGTCAGCGTGTTGAGCTGCCTTGGAACGATGAGGTCGAGGAGGCACGCAAGGCCGAGGCCGCATTGGCCGACGAGCGAGCGACGGCCGAGCGCCGTGCCGCCAACCTCACAGCTGCCGACGAGGCGGCGCTAGGCGGCGATGTGCTGGGCAGTCGCGCTTATGCCGAGGAACTGGCCGATCGCGAGGCCGAGGAAGCCGCCGCGCAAGCAGCAGAAGCCGAAGCCGCGGAAGCCGCCGAGCCCGAGCTCGACGAATACGGCATCGCCATCGAGGGTGCCGACCAGGAGACGGTTTCAGCTCAGGATGCCGCTGCGCCTGCCCCAGCCGAGCCCCGCACTGCTCGCGTTCTCGAGGTCGGCTGCGGCACGGGCTGTATCTCGCTCTCTCTTGCTTGGGAGCGCTGCGGCCACGTTACCTGCACCGCTACCGATATTGAGCCGCGTGCTATCGATCTGGCCACCAAAAACCGCGACGCGCTCGGCCTCACGGCAGATGAGGTCGCCTTCAGCCTCACGAACCTGGTGAGCTCCATTCCCCGTGAAGAGTGGGGCACCTTTGACGTACTCGTCTCCAACCCGCCCTACATCCCCACCGATGTCATGCGCTCGCTGCCGCACGAGGTCAAGGACTTTGAGCCCGATCTGGCGCTCGAGGGTGGCGCCGACGGCCTCGATATCTTCCGCCGCCTGCTCAACGCGGCGCCCTACATGTTGTGCGCTGGCGGCCTCTTTGCCTGCGAGCTCTACGAGGGCGCGCTCGACGCTGCGGCCGAGCTCTGCCGCCAAGCGGGTCTGTCGGACGTGCGCATCGTCCACGACCTCACCGATCGCCCCCGCATCGTCCGAGCCATCGTCACCGAGCCCAAACAGCGCCAGTAATATTTATTAACTGGTTAGCAAAAATTATAAATTAATTTATAATTAGGACGGCTGAAAGAGGTCGGCCCATGCAACCTCCTACCTTTCGGGAAATCATTGCCCTACTCAAGCACGATGGATTCGTGAAGGTCGCGCAAGTCGGTAGTCATGCTAAGTATGTTTCTGGTGACCGCGTTGTCACCGTGAACGGCTCTGGTGGTGATCGACCAAAGAAGGGCACGTGGGCAAGTATTCGTCGCCAAGCTGGATGGTAGTTGGAGGCAAAATGAGGCAGCGATTTACCTATGACTGCGTTCTCATAAAAGAAGACGATGGTTACTGCGCTAGCTTCCCGCAGATTCCCGGCGCCTTTGCCGATGGCGATACGCGCGAAGAAGCGATTGCCCATGCCACCGAGGCACTGATGGCGTTTTTGGCCGACGACCTCAACAACGGTTTGACTCCGGCAGGGTACGAACGCTCGGCCGAGGTCGTGGCCCTTTCAGTCGAAATCGACCACGAGGACGCTCGGGAAGCGGCGTGCCGAACATTTAAAGACGCAGCGCTGGACCTCAAAGTCTCCGCTCCGCGGATTACCGCGCTGGTCAAAGCCGGAAAGCTCGATGTTGAACTCGTCGACGGCCGTCGGATGATAACGATAGACAGCATCGAGCGTTACGCCGCCCAAGAACGTCACGCCGGCAGGCCAAAGAAGTTCGTCGCAGTCCAATAACCCCCTCACTTTCACCGACTACTAGAGCCGCTCACCAAACCAACATGCGCTCTGGGCAAATAGGTTGAACGTTTCGTGCGAGAATGCCCCACAGTAAACAAACTTGCACCAGAGCGTAAGGGGCTGGCATACACATGCAGACGGTCTATCGGGTATACGAGGGAACGCGCGAGCCGCATCGGCTTGCCGTCGAGCGCACGGCCGAGGTGCTCGGCCGCGGCGGCCTGGCTTTGATCCCGACCGAGACCGTCTACGGTGTCGCCGTGGCAGTCAACGCCTTCTCGGACGCCGTGCCCCAAGATACAAGCGAATTCCCATCGTGGCCGCGCGATCCGCAGGCTGCCGTCAATGGCGCCGCAGTTCCTGCGCTCGGCACCGGCTATCGCCGTATCTTCACTCTCAAGCAACGTGAACTCACGCAAACCGTCGCTTGGCTGGTCGATGGCGTCGAAGCACTCGACCGCTATGGCGTGGATATCCCGGAAGATGCCCGCATACTCGCGCGACGATGCTGGCCGGGAGCCCTGACTATCGTGGTCAAGGCAGCTCCCTGCGTGCCGACCTTTATGCGCGCTGCCGACGACACGGTGGCACTTCGCGCTTCGGCCTCGCCCGTGGTGCAGGCGCTCATTCGCGCCTGTGGCAGCCCCCTTGCCTGCACCAGCGCCAACACGCACGGCGCGCCCTCGCCGGCAAGCTTTGCCGCCGTCGAGGGTCGCATCCTGGAGGGGGTCGATGTTGCCGTCGACGCCGGTGAGACCCCGTGTCGCGACGCCTCGACCATCGTGTCGTTTCAGCACGGCGAGCTCCAGATCCTGCGCCAAGGCGCACTTCCCGCATCAGAGATCGAACGGGTCCTGTCCGACCCGATGCAATAGAAAGGTTTAAGCGATGTCGTTGAATCTGGGCAGCCTGGGCATGGAAGATGCCTCGTTTGACTTTGGCGGTTCCTACATCATGGCGCTCGACTGCGGCACCACCTCGGTACTTGCGACCATCGTCGACGAGTACGGCTGCATCGTCGCGCAGGCACGTCGCAGCGTCAAAACCAGCTTTCCGCGTCCCGGCTGGGTGGAGCAAGACCCCATGGCGGTCCTTGCTAGCCAGATCGCCGTCATGATGGAAGTCCAGTTTAAGAGCGGTATCCACTCCGACCGCATTGCCGCCATCGGCATCTCCAACCAGCGCGAGACCACGGTGGTCTGGGATCGCGTGAGCGGTCAGCCGATCTATAACGCTATCGTATGGCAGTGCCGCCGTACCGCGCCGGCAATCGACGCGTTGGTTGAACAGGGTTGCGAGGAGCTGGTGCGCTCCCGCACGGGACTCACGCTCGACCCGTATTTCTCGGCCTCCAAGGTGCAGTGGATTCTCGACAACGTCGACGGCGCACGCGAAAGCGCGGCGGCGGGCGACCTCATGTTTGGCACCATCGACACCTGGCTCATCTACAACCTCACCGGCGGCCAGGTCTTTGCCACCGACTACACCAATGCCAGCCGCACGGCACTCTTTAATATCCATACGCTCGATTGGGACGACGACCTGCTGGCACTCTTTGACGTTCCACGTTCCATGATGCCCGAGGTTCGCTGGAGCTCGGGCGACTACGGCCGCGTCGCGAGCGACATCATGACCAACATGCCGCCCATCATGGGCGTGGCGGGTGACCAACAGGCGTCGCTGTTCGGCCACTGCTGTTTCCGTCCCGGCCAGACCAAAAACACCTATGGCACGGGTTGCTTTATGCTCATGAACACCGGCGACGAGATCGTCGAATCCAAGAATGGCCTGGTCTCCACCATCGGTATCGCTGCGGACGGCAAAGTCAGCTATGCGCTCGAGGGCTCTATTTTTGCCGCCGGCTCAACGATGAACTGGCTTCGCAACAACATGGGCATCATCTCGAGCGTGAGCGAGTCGGCACAACTCGCCGCTTCGATTAGCGACAACGAGGGCTGCTACTTCGTTCCCGCCTTTGCGGGTTTGGGTGCTCCCTGGTGGGACCCGCATGCTCGCGGTATCGTGTGCGGTCTGACCGGCGCCTCGAGCCGTGCGACCATCGTACGTGCCGCCTGCGAATCCATGGCATATCAGAGCTACGACGTGCTGCGCGCCATGGAGCAGGACGTGGGGCTTTCGATTGAGCGCCTGTCTGTCGATGGCGGTGCCTCGCGCAACGAGTTCATCATGCAATTCCAGGCCGACCTGCTGGATATCCCCGTGCTGCAATGCGAGACGGTGGAGACCACGGCAATCGGTGCCGCGTACTTGGCGGGTCTTGCCGTCGGCTATTGGGAAGACCTGGAAGAGCTGGAGCAAAATGCCCAGATCGTTAGGACCTTCCTTCCCCACATGTCCGCCGAGCGCCGCGAGCAAAACCTTGCGGGCTGGCGTGATGCAGTCAGGCGCTCGCTCAGCACCTCACAGTAGGGCTGCGATGGGCTGCTCGATACAACAAACCGCTAAACTAATGCATGGCGTGCGGCGGCAACATTGCTGCGCGCCTTGTCAGCAAGGCCGTTTTGCGGCCGCAACGAAAGGGGCAATCAATCCATGACCGTCACCTACGATGCGTCCCGTGTGACGCTTGTCGATCACCCGCTCGTCCAGCACAAGCTGTCGATCCTGCGCGACAAAAACACCGGCACCAACCAGTTCCGCCAGCTCGTGCGCGAACTCGCGCTTTTTGACGGCTACGAGGCCATGCGCGACCTGCCTATGGAAGACGTCGAGGTCGAGACCCCCATCACTACCGCCACGTTCAAACAGCTTGCCGGCAAGAAACTCGCCATCGTGCCCATCCTGCGTGCGGGCCTTGGCATGGTCGACGGCATCCTCGACCTGGTGCCCTCCGCTCGCGTGGGTCACATCGGCATGGAGCGCGACGAGGTCACCCACGAGCCGCACGAGTATTACTGCAAGATGCCCAAGGATATCGACCAGCGCATCTGCCTGGTCGTCGACCCCATGCTTGCCACGGGCGGTTCGGCCGAGATGGCCATCAGCTACCTGCGCGGGCGCGGTGTCAAGGACATCCGCATGCTGTGCATCGTCGCGGCCCCCGAGGGCCTCAAGTCGCTGACCGAGAAGGACCCAGATGTGCATATCTATACCTGCGCCATCGACGACCATCTCAACGAGGCTGCCTACATCGTTCCCGGCCTCGGCGACGCCGGCGACCGCATCTACGGCACGCTCTAGTCGCTGGGCTAAACGGCCGCGGCTGCAAATACGAAGAAACGGTGCGCGCGGACGAACAAAAGGCGACCGCGCGCACTCCTGTTAACGGACGTTTTGCCCTGCAGGGTTCGAGAAAAACGTATTACCGTACCTGCGGCATAAAGAAGGTCTTAAGAAAACGAACAGGTGCGTATTAACCGATGCTTTTTCGGTTGTACTTTAGCGATTGGCTCGTACAATAGTCACCAATGTTTGGCGGGAACTGTTCTGTGAAGCGTTAAAAAGGAAAGTGAGGACGCCAGTGTTTCAGATAGCCGATCTGCTCGCTATCGTTGCAGGCGCCATCGCGGGCGCAATTGCCTTCCTTCCCTTTGTCTTTACGCTCAAGCCGGTTCTTGACGATAAACAGAATGCGGACATGCTCAGGGGTATGGTGAGTCTGGCGGTCTCGGCAATCGCCCTGCTCGTCTTTACCTTGGTTGTGTTTGTGTTGTTCGGAGAGGCATTTCGCATGTTCCTCCTGGGCGAGGCGATCGGCTTCGTGGCCTTTATGGCCGCCTGCGCGGTTCGTGTCGCCAAGGCGCTGCGAGATCCTCATGAGGTCGAAAGGTAAGTCGTGGAAATTTTTGAAAAGCTGCCTGATGAGATTAATCATCTGGTCAGCGAGTTCAGCTCCACCCCTGTCGTGGGCGATCTGAGCTGCGGCATCACGCAGTACTCGTTTTGGCTGATCGTCTCCACGATCGTGCTCCTGATCGTCCTGGCCGTGTTCAAGAAGAAGCAGACCCTGGTCCCCAAGGGCTTCTTCGTCAACGGTTTCGAGTACATCATCGAGTACGTCGAGAACGATATCGGCAAGGGCGTCGTGGGTGAGAACTGGAAGAAGCACTTCCCGTTCCTGTGCTCGCTTTTCCTGTTCATCCTGATCAATAACATGATCGGCCTGATCCCGGGAATGAAGCCCGGCACCGGTGCAATCGGCTCCACCGCCGCACTCGCCATCTTCGCCTTCGTGTACTTCATCTACTACGGATGCAAGGCTCACGGCGTGATCGGCTACATCAAGAGCCTCGCCCCGCAGGGCGTGAGCTTCCCGATGAACGTGCTCGTGTGGGTCGTCGAGCTTTTCTCGACCTTCCTGCGCCTCATCACGCTCGCCGTCCGTCTGTTCTGCAACATGTTCGCAGGACACGTGGTCATGGGCTCGTTCGCCATCATGGCGAGCATGTTCATGCAGCCGCTGCTTCAGCAGGTTTCCGCGGCCCACGCCGTCGGCGCCCTGCCTTCGCTGGCCTGGCTTGCCATCCTCATCCTGATCTATGCGATCGAGCTTGTGGTCGGCGCTATCCAGGCTTACGTCTTCACGGTCCTTACCGCCGTGTATGTCTCTGAGGCAGAGGAGGTCGCGGAGGAGGAGTAGGCTTCCGTTCGCGTCTTCAAGGTAAGGCAATTCGTTAAACCGCCGGTGCCCGTACCCATGGAGCCCGGCAGTTATAAAAAGGTTATCCTGCGTGAAATAAGACACGCACGACAAAGGAGGAATCGTGGGAGTTATCGGTTACGGTCTCGGTGTTATCGGCGCTGGTCTTGCTATCGGCCTGTCTGCTCTGGGTGCTACGGGTGCTATGGCCCGTCAGCCTGAGGTCCAGGGCCGCGTGTTCACCGTCTTCATCATGGGCTCCGCCTTCGGCGAGGCTCTGGCTCTGATCGGCTTCGTTGTCGCGCTGATCGTTAAATAGCACGGAGCGTCAAGTATGAATCTTTCATCCCAGAAGAGCGCGATCGCACTCTCCGCGTCCGCGGCCGCGCTGCTCATGCCGGTTTCCGCGTTCGCCGAGGACGGCGCTGCCGGTGCGGACATCCTCATCCCTAAGATGGCGGAGTTCATCCCGGCGCTTATCGCCTTCCTGATTATCTGGATCGTGCTGGCCAAGGTCGCCCTGCCGGGCATCATGAAAACCATGGAGGAGCGCGGCAAGAAGATCGAGGAGAGCCTCGACGAGGCCGAGAAGACCAAGCAGGAGGCTATCGCCAAGCGCGCTGAGTCCGACTCGATCGTCACCGACGCCCGCCGTCAGGCTGCCGACATCGTCCTCGAGGCCCGTAAGGACGCCGAGTCCGAGCGCGCCCGTATCATCGAGGCTGCTCACAAGGAGGCCGAGGAGATCATCGCCAAGGCCCATACGACCGTCGAGGACGAGCGCAAGTCCATTTACGCCGGTGCCGCGAGCTCCATCGCCGACCTGTCCGTTGCCGTCGCCACCAAGATCGTGGGCGAGGCACTCGAGGACGATGCCGAGCAGAAGAAGCTCATCGAGCGCTACATCCAGGAAGCAGGTAGCCTGAATGCCGACTAGCCGCTATCAGGACAAGGTGCTCGAGACCTACGCGCGCTCCCTTCTGGAAGCCGCTAAGGCCGAGAACCATGTGTTCGAGGACCTCGAGATGATCGAGCGCTTGGCTTCTGCCAGCCCCGAGATCATCGCCGTGCTCGACACCATGTCCAAGCGCGACCAGCTCGACCTTCTTCCCAAGGTGGCAGCTGCCTTTAAGTATGTTGCCGAGGAAGACGAGGATGTAGTGGGCGTGACCGTCACCACGGCGATCCCGCTCGACGACGAGCTGCGTCAAACCATCACTAAGAAATGCGAGCAGGACTTCGGCCGCAAGGTATTCCTTATCGAGCAGGTCGACCCGTCTATCGTGGGCGGCCTGGTGCTCGAGGCCCGCGGCGAGCGTCGTGACATTTCCGTCAAGACGCAGCTGCGCATCGCGCAGGAGACCCTCGCAAACTCTGCTAATTCGTACGGAGGTGAAGCCTAATGTCCGAAACCCTCAATGCCCAGGATATCGCCAAGAAACTGCAGGAGCAGCTCACGAGCCTCTCCGCGACGGTCGATACGCATGAGGTTTCAACGGTCGACGAGGTAGGCGACGGCATCGCACGCGTCTCCGGCCTCAAGAGCGCCATGGCAGGCGAGCTTCTGGAGTTCAAGAGCTCCGATACCGGTGAGACCGTCTTCGGCCTTGCCCAGAACCTTGACCGTGACGAGGTCGGCGCCGTTCTGTTCGGTGCCGTCGACTCCATCAAGGAAGGCGACGAGTGCCGCACCACTGGCCGCATTATGGATATCCCCGTGAGCCGTGCCATGCTCGGCCGCGTCGTCAATCCGCTCGGCCAGCCCATCGACGGCCTGGGCGACATCGTCGCCACGCACCGTCGCCCCATCGAGTTCAAGGCTCCCGGCGTCATCGATCGTACCCCGGTGTGCGAGCCGGTTCAGACCGGTCTGCTCGCTATCGACTCCATGGTGCCTATTGGCCGCGGTCAGCGTGAGCTCATTATCGGCGACCGTAAGACCGGTAAGACCGCCATCGCCATCGACGCTATCCTCAACCAGCGCGGCAAGGGCATGGTCTGCATCTATGTCGCCATCGGCCAGAAGGCCTCCACGGTTGCCAACATCCGCGAGACCCTCGCTCAGCACGGTGCGCTCGACTACACCATCATCGTTTCGGCCACCGCTGCCGATTCCGCCCCTATGCAGTACATCGCGCCTATGGCCGGTGCCGCTATCGGCGAGTTCTTCATGTACAACGGCGAGGACGGCAAGCCCGCCAGCGAGACCAACCCCGGCGGCCACGTGCTCGTCATCTACGACGACCTGTCCAAGCAGGCTGTGGCCTACCGTCAGATGTCGCTGACGCTGCATCGTCCGCCCGGACGCGAGGCCTATCCTGGCGACATCTTCTACCTGCACTCTCGCCTGCTCGAACGTGCCGTCAAGATGTCCAAGAAGAACGGTTACGGCTCCATGACGGCTCTTCCGATCATCGAGACCCAGGACGGCGACGTCTCGGCCTACATTCCGACCAACGTCATTTCCATTACCGATGGTCAGATCTACCTGCAGTCCGAGCTCTTCTTCCAGGGCCAGCGCCCGGCAGTCGACGTGGGCATTTCCGTGTCCCGCGTCGGTGGCGACGCACAGACCAAGGCCATGAAGCAGGTCGCCGGCAACCTCCGTCTGGACCTCGCTTCGTACCAGGAGCTCGCTGGCTTTACGCAGTTCGGCTCCGACCTCGACGAGGCTACTCAGAAGCAGCTGACCCATGGTGCTCGCATGACCGAGCTCCTGAAGCAGCCGCGTTACAAGCCGTTTGAGGTTGGCGAGCAGATCGTTACGCTGTTCGCTGGCAACGAGGGCTTCCTGGATGACTTGGAGATCGCCGACGTGCTGCCCTTCCGTGCCGAGCTCATCGAGTACATGGACAATGGCTTTGGTTCGCTGCTCGACAAGGTTCGCGCCAAGAAGATCGATGATGGCACCAAGGCTGAGCTCTTGCGCGTCATCGGCGACTTCAAGCAGCAGTTCATGGCCAAGCACCATTCGGATGTTTCTGGATCAGAGGAGAACTAAGCCCCATGGCCAACCTTCGCGACATTAAGAAGCGAATCTCCTCGGTTACCACGACCAAGCAGATCACGCGCACGATGGAGATGGTCTCTACGGCCAAGATCCGTCGTGCCCTCGATCGCTCCAAGCAGGCCGAGCCCTATAAGGAGGCGCTGACCGACGTCATGTTGACGGTCGCCGGCGACGCCTCCTGTTCGGGCACCGATCCCATGCTGCAGAAGCATGAGAGCGTTAAGCGTGGCCTGATTGTCGTCATTGCCTCGGACCGCGGCCTTGCCGGCGGTTTCAATACGACGGTGGAGCGCACGGCCGAAAAGCTCGCCGCTTCTTGGGCGAACGACGGCATCGAGCGCGAGATCATTGCGTGCGGACGCAAGCCGGCCACGTATTTCCGCGACCGCGCAAACGTCATCATGCACTTTGAGGGCAATTCCTCCGAGCCCGATTTTAATCAGGCTCGCATGATTTCCTCTCATATCTGCGATGCGTATCGTGCCGGTGAGCTTGACCGTGTCGAGCTTGTCTACCACCACGCCAAGAACCGCGTGGATCAGGAGCTTCGCGTCGAGCACTTGCTGCCGCTCGATCCCGAGATGATCGCTATGGCCCACGGTCCGCGTAAGAACGAGACCGACGCCCCTAAGCGCATCTCGTCCACGTTCGAGTTCGTGCCCTCTCCCGAGCATGTTCTCGGCAAGCTTGTGCCGTCTTATATCCTGACGGTCATCTACCAGGCCCTGATCGATTCGGCGGCCGCCGAGCAGGGTGCACGCCGCAAGGCCATGCACTCCGCGACGGAAAACGCCACCGCGATCATCTCGACCCTTACCCGCACGTATAGTCGCGTGCGCCAGGCTTCGATCACGACCGAGATTAACGAGATCGTCGGCGGAGCCTCAGCATTGGAGGAACAGTAATGGCTAATAACACCGTAAAGCTTGCGGTCGAGGAAGCCACCAAGAAGACGACTGCCGGTGATGGTCGCATCGTGCGAATCATCGGCCCTGTCGTCGACGTCAAGTTTGACGGCGCGGTGCCCCCGATCTACAACGCGCTCACGGTCGAGGCCGAGACCCCGATCGGTCATCTGAGCACGATCCTCGAGGTCGAGAGCCAGCTTCCGGGCGGCGTCGTCCGCACGGTCGCCATGTCCTCGACCGATGGCCTGCAGCGCGGCCTCATCGCCACCGATACCGGTGAGCCCATGAAGATGCCCGTTGGTCCCAAGACGCTCGGTCGCATTTGGAACGTCATGGGCAAGCCCGTCGACGGCAAGCCCATGCCCGAGGTGGAGGAGTTCTACCCCATCCACCATGCAGCGCCCCGCTTTGACGAGCTCACCACCAAGACCGAGATCTTCGAGACCGGCATCAAGGCCGTTGACCTGCTCGAGCCCTACATCCGTGGCGGCAAGACGGGCCTGTTCGGCGGCGCCGGCGTCGGCAAGACCGTTCTGATTCAGGAGCTCATCAACAACCTCGCCCAGGAGCACGGCGGCACCTCGGTGTTCACCGGCGTCGGCGAGCGTACCCGCGAGGGCACCGACCTGTTCCTCGAGATGAGCGAGTCGGGCGTTATCGACAAGACCTGCTTGGTCTATGGTCAGATGAACGAGCCGCCCGGAGCGCGTCTGCGCATCGGTCTGGCCGGCCTTACCACCGCTGAGTACTTCCGTGATCGCGGCCAGGACGTTCTGCTATTCATCGACAACATCTTCCGCTTCTCCCAGGCCGGTTCCGAGGTTTCCGCACTGCTGGGCCGTATGCCGTCCGCCGTTGGTTACCAGCCTACGCTGGCTACCGAGATGGGCGACCTCCAGGAGCGCATTACCTCGACCAAGACGGGCTCCATTACCTCCGTCCAGGCTGTCTACGTCCCCGCAGACGACCTGACCGACCCGGCGCCTGCCACGACGTTTACGCACCTCGACGCCACCACGGTTCTTTCGCGTAGCATTTCGTCGCTCGGCCTGTTCCCGGCTATCGACCCGCTCGCGTCTTCCTCCGACGCTCTCGATCCCTCGATCGTCGGCGAGGAGCACTACCGTGTCGCCGTCAAGGTCCAGGAGCTCCTGCAGGAGTACTCCGACCTTCAGGACATCATCGCCATTCTGGGTATGGACGAGCTGTCCGAGGAGCAGCGCCTTACGGTCAACCGTGCCCGTAAGATTCAGCAGTTCCTCTCGCAGTCCTTCCACGTCGCCGAGAAGTTCACCGGTAACCCCGGTGTCTACGTCCGCGTCGAGGATACCGTCCGCTCTTTCGCCGAGATTGTCGACGGCAAGGCCGATGACCTGCCCGAGCAGGCTTTCCGCTATGCTTCCACGATTGAGGACGTGCGCGAGCGCGCCCGCAAGATGGGGGAGAAGTAGGTTATGCGTATCCGCATCGTGTGCCCCGTGAGCTGCGCCTATGAGGGCGACGCTGCGTTTGTGTCGATTCCGTCCACGGATGGCGAGTTTGGCGTTCTGCCTGCTCACTCCAGCGAGATCTGCACGATCGACCGCGGTTACGTTCGCGTTTCCGATAAGGCCATGGGCACTGTCGACCACACGTTTGCCGTGGCCGGCGGCTATGCCCAGGTTGCGGACGATGTCGTGACCGTTCTCGCCGAGCGCGCTTGCGATTTGGCGACCGTCGATGCCGACAAGCTTAAAGCTGATATTCAAGGTTTTGAAGAGAAGCTGGGTAATTTGTCGGAGGATGATGCACGCCGCGCCTACCTCTATAATGAAATCGCATGGTGTAAGCTCAAGCTTGCCCAATAGTCAAACGATTTAGCGTTCGACCATTTGCGAACACATCATGCCCGGGATGGCCTAGCCACCCCGGGCATGCTTTTTGAAAGGGTAGACCTTGGATATTATCCGCGTTGAGGGTGGCCACGCCATCGGAGGCTCCGTGCCCATTTCGGGCGCCAAGAACTCCGCACTCAAACTCATGGCGGCAACGCTTCTGGCGCCGGGCAAGACGACGCTGCAGAACGTGCCCGATATTTCCGATGTCCACGTGATGGGCAAGGTGCTCAAGGGCATGGGCGCTACGATCGATGTTCTCGACGAGCACACGCTCGAGATTGATACCTCTCAGGTCGATTCCTGGGAGGCCCCCTACGAGCTCGTTGCCAAGATGCGTGCTTCCACCGCCGTCATGGGGCCCCTGCTGGGTCGCTTCCATCGCGCCAAGATCGCCATGCCGGGCGGCTGCAACCTGGGTGCTCGCAAGATCGATATGCACATTCTTGGTCTTGAGGCCCTGGGCGTCGAGTTTGATACCGCCCACGGCTATATCAACGCCAGCGCGCCTCAGGGCCTGCGCGGCACCACCGTCACGCTCGAGTTCGCCAGCGTCGGTGCGACCGAGAACCTCATCATGGCCTCCGTGCGCGCGCAGGGCACCACGGTTATCGACAATGCCGCCCGCGAGCCCGAGATCGTCGATCTCGCCAACATGCTCAACGAAATGGGCGCCAAGATTGTTGGCGCCGGAACGCCTGTCGTGACCATCGAGGGCGTGGAAGAGCTGCATCCTGTTACCCATCGCGTAGTGGGTGACCGCATCGAGGCCGGTACCTTTATCGTCGCCGGTGCGTTGATGGCAGACGATCGCGGTGTCGATGTCACGGGCTTTTGTCCCATTCACTTGGGCATGGTGCTCAAGAAGATGGAGCTCATGGGTATCGACTGCGAGCGCGTCGAGGATGGCGTCCATGTGAACCGTGCTGAGCATCTCAAGCCGGTCGACATCCAGACGCTTCCGTTCCCCGGCTTCCCGACCGACATGCAGGCGCAGATTATGGTGCTCTCCGCCCTCTCCGACGGCAGCTCCGTTATTACCGAGAACATCTTCGAGAATCGCTTTATGTTTGCCTCTGAGCTGGTGCGCATGGGTGCCGACATTCGTATCGAGAGCCATCATGCCATGATTCATGGCGTCAAGGGCTTCTCGGGCGCACAGGTTACCTCGCCCGATCTGCGTGGCGGAGCGGCCCTCGTC
This sequence comes from uncultured Collinsella sp., assembly GCA_900545145.1. Lineage (GTDB taxonomy): Bacteria > Actinomycetota > Coriobacteriia > Coriobacteriales > Coriobacteriaceae > Collinsella. The sequence continues at coordinate 35,784 of UQYE01000010.1, forward strand.
GTAGCGGGCTTGATCGCCGACGGGACGACCGAGGTTTCGGCCATCCATCACATCAAGCGCGGCTACGAGCGGTTTGTCGAAAAGCTGCAGGCGCTCGGCGCGCATGTCGAGCATGCTACCGTCTCCGATCCCGTCATCTACTAATACAGGTTGCCTATGTTTAATAAAAAGCCCCTCGCGGATACCACCACCCGAAGACCCTCAACTGGTGCGCAGGCCAAGATCTACAGTCGCGATAACGTGGCTCGTTATTCCGAGCGAGCTCGCCAACGTCGTCGTAGCCACACGATTCGCCACGTCGCGCTCATTGTCGTGCTTGGCGTGCTACTGAGCGCCACTACCGCTGCCGGCCTGTGGTTTGCCACCATTATGGGCAAGCTCGGCGATTCTAATGTCATTACCGACAATCTGCGTCGGGTTCTGGTTGACACCGATGAGGCAAAGGATCCGTTCTACGTGCTGCTTCTTGGCACCGACGGCCGTCCGGGCGAGGATACGTATCGTGCCGACTCGATTATCCTGGCACGCATCGACCCCACGCAAAAGCAGGCGACGCTCATTTCCGTTCCGCGCGACACCAAGGTCGTGTACAAGGGCGAGACCATGAAGATCAACGCCTGCCATACCGTTGGCGGCGCCGAGGCCATGGTCGAGGCGGTCAACGAGCTGTGCGGTGTTCAGATTTCCCACTATGCCGAGGTCAGCTTCGACGGTATGCAGGCGCTGATTGATTCGGTTGGCGGTATCGACATTAACGCAACCGATGATGTTGACGACCCCGAGCACCTGGATATTAAGATTACCGCTGGCCAGCAGCATATGGACGGTGCCACCGCCCTTACCTATGCCCGCTGCCGCTACACCTATGCCGACGGCGATTACACGCGCATGCGCCACCAGCGTCAGGTGCTTGGCGCCCTTGCCAACCAGATTCTCAATAACTTCGATGCCACGAAGATCTTTGGCCTGGTTAATTCGCTGTCCGATATGCTCGTAACCGATATGAGCGTTCAGGATATCGTGGCTACGGTCAATGCCATGCGCGGTATGGATGTCGACGGTATCTACTCGGCCAACCTGCCCTCGTACGCCGACGACAGCACCATGATCGACGGCGTGAGCTATGTCTTTGTCTACGAGGACGAGCTCAAGGAAATGATGGAGCGCGTCGATGCCGGCAAGGATCCCAAGGGTCCCAACACCATGGGTCTTTCCGACGGCTCCAGCTCTACGATCGGCGACCTGAACAACAACACGTCTGACGACTACGCAAACGGTACCGCAACCTCATCGGTCAGCTCTGACGATTCCGATGACTCAAGCGATTCGAGCGATTCGGACTACTACGAAGAGCCCACCGGCGACGGCAACGGTTACGAGGCCAACTACTAAGTTACGGCGTTTTACCAAACGCCGTAACGACTCGACGCTGCGCGCCGCCCAAGGCGACAATTTGTCATTCAAAAGGCAGGGCATGACCAGAAGGTCAATGCCCTGCCTTTTTCATGCCAACTTGTTCGCCTTGGACGTCGCTCGCTGACGTTGGCTCAACCTGCGATGTTGACTACTCCCCTTGTATCAAAAACCGCCCCGTTCTCTGTAGAGGACGGGGCGATTCGTCTTTTGGGCTTATGCAGCCAGGCTTATGCGAAACGGGCGACGAGCTCCTGGAGCACGTCGGTCATCTTGACGAGCGAACTGACCGGGACGAACTCGTTGACGCCGTGGTAGCAATAGCCGCCGGTGGAAAGGTTGGGGCAGGGCAGACCGCGGAACGACAGCTGAGCGCCGTCGGTGCCGCCACGAATCGGCAGCACTTGGGGCTCAACGCCGCAGGCAAGGTAGGCTTCCTTGGCAACATCAATAAGCTCGGGATAGTCACGAACGATCTCGGCCATATTTCGATACTGCTGCTTAATCTCGACCGTCACGCGCTCCTCACCCAGACGCTGGTTGAGCATCGAGGCGGCGGCATCAATAAGGTCGAGTTTCTGCTGGAACTTGGCGGCATCGTGATCACGGACGATATAGCGCGCCGTGGCGTGATCGACGGTCGCAGATACACCCTCAAGGTGATAAAAGCCCTCGTAGCCTTCCGTATACTCCGGGCGCTGCACGTAGGGGAGCAACGCGTTGAAGTCGCAGAACAGATTGCCTGCGTTGACCATACGGCCCTTGGCGTCGCCCGGGTGGATGGACTGGCCCTCAAAGCGGATGGTCGCCTCGGCGGCGTTAAAGCACTCCCACTCCAGCTCGCCGATGGGGCCGCCGTCGACCGTGTAGGCGTACTTGCAGCCAAAGGTATCGATATCCAACAGCTCGGCTCCGTGACCGATCTCCTCGTCAGGGCAGAAGCAAATGCCGAGTGCGGGATGGGGCAGAGAGGGGTCCTGAGCGATACGCGCGACAAGCGACATGATCTCGGCGACGCCTGCCTTGTCGTCCGCGCCCAGCAGCGTGGTGCCATCGCTGCAGACCAGGTCCTCACCCGCGAGGTCGTTCAGGGCGGGAAGCTTGGCGGTACTCATGGCAACGGGCTTACCGTCAACCGTGCCGCAGACCAGGTCGCCGCCTTCGTAGTGTACGATGTGCGGCTTCACGCCGGCGCCCGGTGCAACTTCGGTGGTGTCGAGATGGGCGATCAGGCCAAGGGCGGGCTTGTCCTCAGCGCCCGCACTTGCGGGGATATGCGCGCAGACATAGGCATGCTCGGTCACGTGGGCATCTTCCGCACCAAGCTCGCGCAGCTCTTCAGCCAGCACGTTGGCAAGGTCAAACTGAACGACGCTCGAGGGTACCTGGTCGCAGTTTGCATCCTCGGACTGCGTGTTGATCTGGACGTAGCGCAAAAAGCGCTCGAGGACATCGGGGTTCGTGGTGGTGTTTTCCATAAAGACCGCTCCAATCTTGGTCGTCGTGTGCAACAAGAACTCTAGCACGGTATGCCACGGCATACCGCGACGCTTGGATGGGGTAGAATCAGCCAATGAATGCAGAAGGGACGGAAGATCATGGATACGACAAATAGCTCGCGCGAACTACATCTGACGGTGGCGAACGAAGACTACTTGGAGTGCATGGTTCGCATTGAAAGCGAAGAGGGGGAAACCAACGGCGTGCGATCGGTCGACATCGCGCAGCGCCTTGGCGTCTCCAAGGCATCGGTCAATAAAGCGGTTTCGGCGCTCAAGGCATCCGAGCTTGTCGAGCAATCGCACTACGGCAAGGTAGTCCTGACCGATCGCGGCCGCGAGGTTGGCACGGCTATCTGGTACCGTCATCGCCTCGTCCGCACGTTTTTGGTTCAGGAGCTCGGTGTCGAATTTGAGCGAGCCGATTCCGAGGCCTGCATGATGGAGCATGCGCTATCCGAGGACACGATGAACCGCTGGCTCGCCTATCTCGAAAAGCAGGGAATCAGCGTCGAGGAATAGCGGGATATATATGGATACGAGTTATTACAACCGCTTTGGTGCCGAGGAACTTACGCGCCGCTTGTCGAGCGAGACCTTGTTGGCGCAGGGCCCCATGGGCAGTGTTCTGTTGAGTGAGTACGACGCCGCCGATATTCCACCGGCGTTTTGGAATCTGGCAGAGCCGCAGACCGTTTCTCGTATCCATCGCTTGTATGTCGCCGCCGGCGCGCAGGTACTCATTACCAATACCTTTCAGGCATCAAGCTATGCCCTCAAGCACGACCAGATTGCGCCGTCCGTGGCGGAGGTCAATCGCGGGGCCGTCGACGATGCCCGCCAGGCGCACCCTCAGCTGCTGCTGGGCTCGATGGGTCCGATCGGTATTGAGTGGTTTGCCGAGGACTCGGCCGAGTTTCGTGAGATCCGAGGCATTGCGCGCGAACAGGCGCACGCCTTGCTCAATGCTGGTGTTGACGGTCTGCTGATCGAGACGGTGACGTCTATCCGTAATTTGCAGCCCATGCTTGCCGGCGCCCGAGATGCCGCCGACGGCATGCCTGTTCTGGTGAGTTTTGTCGTTGACGATAAGGGCGACCTGTTGGGCGATGGCCTCAACATCGAGGCAGCCGTTTTGTACGCCGAAAAACACGGCGCAAACTCGGTTGGTGTTAATTGCTGTTCGCTTGCGGCCGCGAACGCGGCGGTGCCCAGGATGGTTGCATCGGCGACTACTCCCGTCACGGTGCGTCCCAACGTGGGCGATCCGGTCCAGACTCAGGATGGCCCCGTATGGCACGAGAACCCCGAAGCTTTCGCGCGCGCATGCATCGAATGGAGACATGCCGGTGCCGCAATGGTGGGCAGTTGCTGTGGAACCACGGCAATCACTACGGCAGCGATGGCCGAGGCGCTCGATATATAAAGGGCAAAACCGCTCCATACGGGGCGGTTTTTTATTGCCTGCATGTCCTCGGCAGCATTTGCCCAAATGGTGAATGCTGGTGCCGGCAGGTTGCCGAGCGTGTATCGCGGGTATACCTCATGCGTACCATGATCCAAACACTGTGAGGTGTCTGCGCGTGTGCGCGATAATTCATTTTGGAACTGACGGTTGGCGCGCTCGCGTCGATGAGGACTTCACTGCCGATAACGTTGCCCGTATCGCCGATGCCGTCGGCGAGTTGTGGCAAAAGACCAATCCGGGCAAAACGGTATATATAGGGTTCGACACTCGGCCCCTGGCGCGCGAGTTCGCTGAGCTTGCGGCAGGCGAGCTTGCCGCTCACGGATTGGACGCAGTGCTCGCATCTCGGCCTGTTCCGACCCCCGCCCTTACATGGGCGGCGGCGTATGACGGCGAGGCCTGCGGTGCGCTCATGGTGACGGGATCCCATCATCCGCAGGGGTATCTGTGCCTTAAGCTGCGCATGGGAGATGGCTCGACGGCCAATCAGGATGTCATCGAAGAGCTCGAAGAGACTATGGCCCCCGAGCCGATGGGGATCGAGGAACGCTATCGCACCGCGGATATTATTCCTGACTATATGCAGGCGGTGGCATCGTTTGTCGATGCCGAGGCCATTCGAGCCGCTCACCTGCGTGTGGTAGTTGACCCCATGGGCGGCGCGGCCCAGGGATATCTTGCCGACCTGCTGCGGGAGCTAGGCGTCGAGGTGCACGAGATTCATGCCGGACAGTCGTCCGATCAAGAGGACATTTGCCCCGACCCTGTTGAGCCGTGGGTGGACGCTTGCGAGCGTGCGGTTGTCGAGGACGGGGCGTGCGCAGGCCTGGTGACCGACGGCGATGCCGACCGTATCGGTGCGGTCGACGAACGCGGTAGATATATTCATCCGCATCAAATCATGGCGCTTGTTTTGGGCGACCTCGTTCAATTCCGCAATTTGGAGGGGCGTGTCGTCGTCAATCTCTCGTGCTCGACGCTAGTGCGTCGCATTGCCGAGGCGCTTGGCTGTCGTGTGACCGTTAAGCCGGTCGGTTTCAAATATATAGCTGCAGAGATGAAGAAGGGCGGCGTCCTCATGGGAGGCGAGGAGGCCGGCGGTATCGGCATCGCCGCGCATATGCCTGAGCGTGATGGAATCCTTGCTTGTCTGATTCTGTGTGAGCTTATGGCAAAGACGGGCGCGCCTTTGGGCGTTTTGGTCGATCAGCTCGAGGCCAGTTTTGGTAAGACGAGCTATGGGCGTCGCGATTTGCGCCTTGAGGCCGAAGACGCCGAATCGCTGCGAACGCTGCTTCCTGGCATGAATCCTAAATCGATTTGCGGCAAGGCGCCGCAGGCTGTAAGCCATATGGATGGTTTACGTTTGGCATTCGAGGATGACACCTGGCTGCTGATCCGCCCCAGCGGGACCGAACCGGTGGTTCGCGTATACGCCGAGGGGTTCTCGGTGGAGGAGCGTGATGAGTTGCTCGATGCCGGCTGTGCCTTGGCTAAGGGAGCCTATCAGCTTTAGCCATATGACGCTTCACTATAAAGAGGCCCTCGGTGAGCGGTAGAGAACGGCTGGCAAACGTAAGCAGGGTTTTAATATGTGTAGGAAATGTGTACGCCCAGATTCCCGCCCCCGGCGCCCCTCCGGTCTGGCAATATATCTCCTTGCCGCGCGGCCCGGTCGGACCGGATCAGCCGCC
>UQYE01000011.1:0-40450 GCA_900545145.1 uncultured Collinsella sp.
AATAAGGAGCAATTATGATCATCATCAAAAACGGCGCACTCGTGACGCCCCAGGGGCTTCGCCGCGCCGATCTTGCCATGGATGGCGATAAGATCGTGCGGATTGCCGCGGCGATTGAGCCGGCCGAGGGCGATACCGTCGAGGATGCTGCGGGCTGCTGGGTGTTCCCGGGCTTTATCGATGGGCACACGCACATGCAGTGCTGGACCGGCATGGATTGGACAGCCGATAGCTTTGAGACCGGCACGCGCGCGGCTGCCTGCGGCGGCACGACGACCATTGTGGACTACGCGACGGCCGATCGCGGCGTGACCATGCCCGATGCCTTGGTCGAGTGGCATCATCGCGCCGACGGCACCTGCACCGCCAACTATGCCTTCCATATGGCGCTTGCCGAGTGGAATGAGCGCAACCGCGCCGATCTTTCGGCCATGCGCGAGGCGGGCGTGTCGTCGTTTAAGACCTACTTTGCCTACGACCATCTGCGCCTGGACGATGCCGAGACGCTCGAGGTGCTGGAGGAGCTCAAGCGCGTGGGCGGTATCCTGTGCGTGCATTGCGAGAACGGCACGTTGGTCAACGCGCTGCAGAAGCGCGTGTTTGAGCAGGGTATCCACGGGCCCGAGGGCCATGCGCTCAGCCGTCCGGACGTGTGTGAGGCCGAGGCCGTGAGCCGCCTGCTGTATCTGGCGCACTTGGCCGGGGACGCTCCGGTCAACGTGGTGCACCTTTCGACCAAGCTGGGGCTCGAGGCCATTCGCGCTGCCAAAGCGCGCGGGCAGAAGAACATCTATGTCGAGACATGCCCTCAGTATCTGATGCTCGACGACACGTGCTACTTGGAGCAGGGCGAGGACGGCTTTGCGGGCGCCAAGTACGTGATGAGTCCGCCGCTGCGCCATGCCGGCGACCGTGCGGCGCTGCGCGAGGCGCTTGTGGCCGGCGAGATCGATACGATTGCGACCGACCACTGTAGCTTTAACCTGCACGGGCAAAAGGACCGCGGGCGCGACGACTTCCGCGCGATTCCCAACGGCGGACCCGGCGTGGAGCATCGTCCCGTCGCGATCGCTACGAGCTTTGAGGGACAGCTGGGTCCCGAGGATCTGTGCCGCCTGATGAGCGAGAACCCGGCGCGCGTCTTTGGCATGTATCCGCACAAGGGCTGTCTTGCCGAGGGCGCCGATGCCGACGTGTGCGTGTGGGATCCCAAGGCGCGCTGGACGATTAGCGCCGCGACGCAGCATCAGGCCGTGGACTACACGCCGCTCGAGGGCTTTGAGGCGCACGGCCGCGCCAAGGCCGTGTTTGTGAACGGCGTACTGGCTGCGCGCGACGGCGAGCCCACCGGAGCCCAGCCCGGTCGCTACGTGCCCCGCTAGCAGGAAGATCACCGGATTTCCATCCGCAGTTGCGGTGGAATAGTTCCTGTTTAGCCGCCAAATAGGAACTATTCCACCGCAACTTATAGGCCTGCTGGGGCAGCGCCAGCTACTTGAGGTTGGTGGCGACGACGGGGCGGCCGAGGGCTGCCTGGAAGCGGTCGGCTATCGTTGGATCGGCAAGCGTGTCGACTTGGTTGAGCATGATACGGGCATTGTTTAGGTTCAGCATCTGCATCTCGGCATTGAGCACCTGGGCGACGCGCTCGGGCGTGGCGATGTCGGTAGGCTCGCAGCCGCAGCGCTCGCAGAAGAGCTCGGGGCGGTGGACAACCTCGGCGACGGGCTTGCCCAGCCCCGAGGCGCCGACGACCCAGACAACGTTTGCCGTGGCGGCGGGAATTACCGGCTCCCAGGCGGCATGCGCCTTGAGCGGGAGTCGCTTGCTGCCATCTGCCTCGGCCAACACATAGTTAAAGCGCCGTGCCAGCTCGCCGAGCGGCTCGGCGGGGGCGGAGAGCTTGCCTGTCTCCGGGTCCAAGACGCCTGCCTGGCAGATGCTTCCGTGCACAAGGCCCGTGCAGGCCTCGCAGGTGCAACCGGGGACATGCGCGGCGCCCGGCTTCCAAGGCGCGGCGTCCAGGCGACGATTCGACCCGTCCCATGGCACGCCGGCGACGGGAAACATATGCGTGGTGGTGCAGAGGAGCACGCGGCCGCCAGCGCGCATGAGCTCAAGACCCAGCGTCTTCAGCAACGTCGACTTGCCGCCGCTGCCGATAATCGCGGTAATGCCTGGCTCGATCCTGAGCGCCGAGACAAGATTGCCGCTAACCGTTTCCATCTGTTCACCGCCGTATAATACTGTGATAATAAATAATCATCAGAGTAGCGGTCGAACCGCTTTTGCTCTGCTCAAACCGTAGCACAGGGAGGTGCCCCGGGAATGCTCGTTTATGTTCGCGGCGCCGGCGATATCGCCACGGGCGTCGCCGCCCGTTTGGTGCGCTCCGGCGTGTCGGTCGTTATGGCCGATATCGCGGTTCCCACGTGCATCCGCCGCACAATCTGTTTTTGCGAGGCCATTCGCCTGGGCGAGGTCGAGGTCGAAGGCATTCGCGCTCGCTTGGCACAGACGCCGGCTGAGGCGCTTGCGATTACCGAGGCTGGAGACGTCGCCGTTGTAGTGGACCCCCAGGCCAAGATGCTCGGCGAGTTGAAACCCGCGGCTGTGGTCGACGCGATTTTGGCTAAGCGCAACTTGGGCACCACGCGCGACATGGCGCCTGCCGTCATCGCCGTGGGGCCGGGCTTTACCGCGCCGGTTGACTGCGACGCCGTGGTCGAGACCATGCGCGGGCATTTTCTCGGCCGTGTCATTACCCAAGGTTCGCCCCAGCCCAACACGGGCGTGCCGGGCATGATCGCCGGCTATGGCAAGGAGCGCGTTATCCACAGCCCCGCCGCCGGCATGTTTCGGTCCGACCGCACCATCGGCGACATCGTGAGCGCCGGAGACGTGATCGGGTATGCGGGTGATACTCCCATGGTCACGCAGATCGATGGCTGTCTGCGCGGGCTTTTGGCGAACGGCGTGCAGGTGACTGAGGGCTTTAAATGCGCCGACGTCGATCCGCGCGGCGATGCCAGCTATATCAACTATATTTCGGACAAGGCGACGTCGGTCGGCGGCGGCGTGCTCGAGGCACTCGCTATGCTCACCGATGTCTTTAGAGGATAGAAGGCGGCAATGGAAAAGCTCGATGTGGTGAATGCGGCGCTTGCCGCCCTGCGTGCTGGCGAGACGTGCGAGCTCGTGGTCGTGGCCGGCACGGCGGGGTCATCGCCGCGCGGCGTGGGCGCCTGGATGGCCGTCTTTGCCGATGGCAGCCAAGCGGGCACCATCGGCGGCGGCAAGATTGAGCTCTTTGCGCTGGACGAGGCGCGCGAGCTGCTGGGCGCAGGGCAATCGCGTCTGGTCCGCTACACCATGGGCGGCGAGAACTCCGATACCGGCATGATCTGCGGCGGAGCCATCTGCCTGTGCTATCTGCACCTGGATGCGACCCAGGTACCGTTGTTCCAGGAAATTGCCGACGTCTTGGCCTATCGGCGCATCGGCGACTTCGTCATCGACTTTGAGCCGTTTGTCGCGAGCGCGCTCGAGGGCGATGTGGCCGAGTACCATGGCGAGGAATCGCGCCGCACCATTGCGGGCTGCCCCGGGCTTTCGCTGGTGGAGGAGGGGAGTAAGGTCACCTACACCAACGCGGCCTCCGAGATTCCCGTGGTGCACGTCGAGACGCTCTGCCCCGAGGGCCTGACCTATATCTTTGGCTGCGGCCACGTGGGCGCTGCGACGGCGCGGGTGCTCACGGCGGCGGGTTTTGCCGTCGTGGCCTGCGACGACCGCCCCGGCACGCTGACCCCCGAATGGGTGCCCGGTGTCTACGACCGTCGTCTGGTCGACTACAAGAACCTGAGCGAGCAGTGCCCCATCGGCCCGCGCGACCTGGTGGTCGTTGCCACAGCAGGCCATAAGTCCGATATCGACGTGGTGATTCAGGCCATGCGCGCCAAACCCGCCTATCTGGGCTGCTTGGGCTCGCGCCGTAAGACGGCCTTTGTGCGTGCCCGCCTGGAGCAGGAGGGCTTTACGCAGGAGCAAATCGGCGAGCTGCACCTGCCGATCGGAGTCGCCATCGAGGCCGAGGACCCCGAGGAGATCGCTATCTCCATCGCCGCCGAGATGATCCACCTGCGCCGCACCAAGCTCGTCCCCCGCAAGCGCTAGTCGCATCCCCATATATGAGTTGCGGTGAAATAGTTCCTAGATAAGCCTGACGGGCGGTCAGCCAGGAACTATTTCACCGCAACTGCTGTTTGACCCCGGGGATGCAGGATCGCGGGTCAAAATGCTACCTGTGTCATATGCCCTATAATGTCCGACCGTTGAGCGGCATGGGGCCGCTGCCTAGAGTATGGGAGGCGCAAATGGCAGAGTCGGCAGCAGGGGATGCCCTGTTCGAGCGTACGGGAAAAGTTTCGTTTGTGCAGGTATTGCCCCATGCCCTGCAGCATGTGCTGGCGGCATTCGCGGGTATCGTCACGCCCGCCATCATCATTGCGTCGGTCTGCGGCTTTACCCCTCAAGAGGAGGCCGCTGTCATCCAGGCGTCGCTCGTCCTCTCGGCGCTCGACATTTTCCTTCAACAGTTCCCCATAAAAGGTGTCGTCGGTTCGGGCCTGCCCATCGTGATGGGCGCGAGCTTCACCTTCGTGCCGGCGCTCAAGGCGGTCGGTCTCGAGCTTGGCTTTGAGGCCGTGCTGGGCGCCCAGGTAATCGGTGGCGCGCTCGTCGTGCTCTTCGGCCTGCTGTTTAGGCGCGTGAGCTTTCTGTTCCCGGCCCCGGTGCTTGGCACCGTCATCTTTGTCATTGGCCTGTCGCTATGCCCGGTGGCAGTTGCCTCCATGGCGGGCGGGGAGGGCGCGGCCGATTTTGGCAGTGTCACCAACTGGGCCGTCGCGCTCGTGACGTTTGTCGTCACCTTTATGGCCGGTAACTACGGCAAGGGCGCGCTTAGGCTGGGCAGCATCCTGGCCGGTATCTGCGCGGGCTTTGTTTTGGCTGCGGTGTTGGGCATGGTCGATTTCTCGGCAATCGCGACCGCCAGCTGGTTTGCTCCGCCTGCCCTGGGCACCCATCGCCTGGTGTTCGACCCTGCCGCGTGCGCCGTCGTGGGCGTTGTCGCCATTGTCAACGCCGTGCAGGTCATGGGCGAGTTTGCCGCTGTGTCGTCCGCTGCGCTCGATACCCCTGCGACCGATAGCCAGATCTCGGGTGGCCTGATCGCCAACGGCCTGGTCGGTATGCTGTCGGGCTTTTTGGGCGGCGTCCCCACGGCAACCTTTGGCCAGAATGTGGGCATTATCGCCGAGAACAAGGTTGTCAACCGCATGGTCTTTACGCTTGCCGCCGCCATCTTGCTCATCGCGGGCCTGCTGCCCAAGTGCGCGGCAGTGCTCACGTCCATTCCGCAGCCGGTAATCGGCGGCGCCACGATCGGCGTGTTCGCAACCATCGGCATGAACGGTGTGGTCATGTTTGCCCGCCACGGCCTGTCTCAGCGCGATACCACGCTCATGGGTCTCTCTATCGCTTTTGGCACAGGCATTGAGCGCACGGCCGGCGCGCTTGCCGGCGCTGGATTCCCCGCATGGGTCGGCACCGTCTTTGGCGGATCCTCCATTGCCGTCGCCGCACTTGTCGCCGTCGTCCTCAACCTGGTCCTGCCTCGCCAAAAATAACGCCCCATATATGAGTTGCGGTGAAATACGGATTGTTTAAGCCTGTTAGGCCGCCAAACAGTCCCTATTTCACCGCAACTGCTTGTTGAGACCAATTTGTGCGGGGGAGTTGTGGAGTTGTGCAGGCAGACGAGGTTTTTCTGGAAATACGCACCCAATGCGCGTATAGTACCGATTGTTTTGTCGGCTCCTGCTGCGTCGAGTCCAAACCGCAAAATGCCATGAGCGGCGCGGATGCAGCCAGGAGGCACGAGGACAACCCACCGTGGCCACGCCCCGTGCTTAAAACCCCAAGAAGGAGTGAACAATGGCAGAAGAGAAGTATGTGCCGCGTCTGAAGACCAAGTACAACAACGAGGTCAAGCAGCAGCTTCAGGACAAGTTCCAGTACGAGAACGTCATGATGATCCCCAAGTTTGAGAAGATCGTCGTGAACATGGGTGTCGGCGAGGCCGCTACCGATTCCAAGGCCATCGACGGTGCCGTGCGCGACCTGCGCGCCATCACCGGCCAGCAGCCGATGATCACCCGTGCCCGCAAGTCCATCGCTACCTTCCGCCTGCGCGCTGGTATGCCGATCGGCTGCAAGGTTACCCTGCGTGGCGACCGTATGTGGGAGTTCTTCGATCGTCTGACCTCCGTCGCGATTCCCCGTATCCGCGACTTCCGCGGCATCTCCGCCAAGAGCTTCGACGGCCGTGGTAACTTCTCCATGGGCGTCACCGAGCAGCTCATCTTCCCCGAGATCGACTTCGACTCCGTCGATCACCAGCGTGGTATGGACATCACTTTCGTGACCACCGCCAATACCGATGAGGAGGCCAAGGCCCTTCTGGACGCCTTCGGTTTCCCGTTCAAGAAATAGGTTCACCTGCCCTATGAGCGCCGTTCCCAGAAGGGGGCGGCGCTTGGGGCGAACAATACTCTATGTGAGGAGGATATAAGTGGCTAAGACATCGATGATCGTCAAGTGCAATCGCAAGCAGAAGTTCTCTACTCGTGAGTACACGCGCTGCCAGCGCTGCGGCCGTCCGCACTCTGTGTACCGCAAGTTCGGCCTGTGCCGTGTCTGCTTCCGCGAGCTTGCACTCAAGGGCGAGCTTCCCGGCGTTAAGAAGGCCAGCTGGTAAGTCACTACCAGCGTTTCAAGCATCCGTTTGGAACAGGGAAAACGCGCTAGTTAGGCTTTGCCGTTAAGGGCGGCGAAGAACCAAGAGCACGTGTTCATCAAGAACGAAGGAGAATCTGTATGAACCTTACAGACCCGATCGCAGATATGCTTACGCGCATCCGTAACGCTAACTCTGTGAACAAGGCCACGGTCTCCATGCCGAGCAGCAAGAAGCTCGTCGAGATCGCTCGTGTTCTGCACGAGGAGGGCTACATCGAGGGCTACGATGTCGAGGACACCGTTCCCCAGAAGACTCTGCACATCACGCTTAAGTATGGTCCCAAGAAGGCTAAGGTCATCAACGGCATCCGCCGCATTTCCAAGCCGGGCCTGCGTAAGTACACCGGCGTTGCCGACATGCCCCGCGTCCGCGGTGGCCTTGGTACCGCCATTATTTCCACCAGCCATGGCGTTATGACCGACCGCGATGCTCGCAAGCACAACGTCGGCGGCGAGATCATCGCTTACGTCTGGTAATTCGCTCGGTAGGTAGAAGGAAAGGAGATCACCGTGTCTCGTATCGGTAATAAGCCTGTCCAGATTCCCGCCGGAGTCGAAGTGGCAGTCAACGGCAACAACGTTGTCGTCAAGGGCCCCAAGGGCCAGCTCGAGCTCGATGTCTTTGAGAAGCTCGCTATCAACGTCGAGGACAACGTCCTCACCGTTTCCCGTCCCGACGACGAGCGTGAGACCCGTGCCCGCCACGGCCTCACCCGCGCCCTCATCCACAACATGGTGGTTGGCGTTTCCGAGGGCTTCGAGAAGAAGCTCGAGCTCGCCGGCGTCGGTTACCGCGTGCAGCAGAAGGGCAAGAACCTCGAGTTCTCCCTGGGCTTCTCGCACCCCGTGATCGTCGAGGCTCCCGAGGGCATCACCTTCGAGGTTCCCGACAACACCCACGTGAACGTCAAGGGTATCAACAAGCAGCAGGTCGGTCAGATCGCCGCTGAGATCCGCGGCCATCGTCCTCCCGAGCCTTACAAGGGCAAGGGTATCCACTACGTTGGCGAGCACATCCGCCGCAAGCTGGGTAAGGCCGCCAAGTAGTCGTAACCGACTCACTCGCATAAGACCAGCACCCCGTCAGGTGCTGGCAAGATCAACCTTTTTAGGAGTTTACGTATGAACAAGCATAAGGCGAAGCTGGAAGGCCTCAAGCGTCGTCAGCGTCGTGTTCGCGGCAAGGTCTCGGGTACCTCCGAGCGTCCGCGTCTTCGCGTGACCCGTACTAACGCCAACATCTATGCCCAGATCATCGACGACAGCAAGGGCTCCAGCCTGACGCTCGTCTCTGCCTCGACCCTCGAGGCCGAGTTCAAGGGCACCCACACCTCGAACAAGGAGGCTGCGGAGAAGGTCGGTCAGCTCGTTGGCAAGCGTGCCATCGAGGCCGGCATCACCAAGGTCGCCTTCGATCGCGGCGGCCGTATCTACCATGGCCGCGTCAAGGCCCTCGCCGACGGTGCTCGTGCCGCCGGTCTCGAGTTCTAGGAGGTATGTAGCACATGGCTCGTAATCAGAAGCAGCAGCGCGAGGCCTCCGAGTTCGAGGAGCGCGTCGTTTACATCAACCGCGTGTCGAAGACCGTCAAGGGTGGTCGTCGCATGAGCCTCGTCGCTCTCGTCGTCGTTGGCGACGGCAAGGGCAACGTCGGCGTTGGCATGGGCAAGTCCGCTGAGGTGCCCCTGGCCATCTCCAAGGCGTCTCTCGATGCCAAGAAGAACATGTTCCACGTGCCGGTGACCGAGCAGGGCACCATCCCGCACGAGGTTCTCGGCCGCTTTGGTGCCGGCCGCATCATCATCAAGCCCGCTGTCGAGGGTACCGGCGTTATCGCCGGCGGCGCTGTGCGTCCCCTCTTCGAGCTTGCTGGCATCAAGAACGTCCTGTCCAAGTCCCTCGGTACCGACAACGGCCTCAACATCATCAAGGCTGCCGTCGAGGGCCTCAAGGAGCTCTCCAGCCCTGAGGACGTCGCGGCTCGCCGTGGCCTGACGGTCTCCGAGATGTTCGTCGGTAAGGAGAACTAAGCATGGCTGACACCATCAAGATCAAGCAGGTCCGCAGCACCAACGGTTGCAAGCAGGACCAGGTCCGTACTGTCCGTGCCCTCGGTCTCCACAGGATCCGCGAGGTTCGCGAGATTGCTGACAACGAGTCCGTCCGCGGCATGATCTTCAAGGTCAAGCACCTTGTCGAGATTGTAGAGGAGTAGCAAATGCAGCTTCACGATCTTACTCCCGCGCCCGGTTCCACCAAGAACCGCAAGCGCGTCGGCCGTGGCAATTCTTCGGGTCACGGCACCACTTCTGGCCGCGGTCAGAAGGGCCAGGGCTCTCGCTCTGGCGGCACCAAGGGTGCCGGCTTCGAGGGCGGCCAGACTCCGCTGGCTATGCGCCTGCCCAAGCTTCCGGGCTTCCGCAACCCCCGTCGTATCGAGTACACCGCTGTTAACGTTGAACGTCTCGAGCGTAAGTTCGAGGACGGCGCTGTAATCGACGGTGCCGCTCTTAAGGCCGCTCGCATCACCAAGAGCGAGTTCGAGCCCGTCAAGGTGCTCGGCAATGGTGAGCTCACCAAGAAGTTCACGGTCAAGGTCGACAAGGTCAGCGCTTCTGCGCAGGCCAAGATCGAGGCCGCCGGCGGAAAGGTCGAGCTGCCGTGCTAAATGGTCTTAAGAATGCTTTCCGCATCAAAGAATTGCGCGAAAAGATTCTTTTTACCATAGCTATGCTCGTCGTGTACCGCATTGGTGCGCACGTTCCTGTGCCCGGCATTCCCTTCCAGGGGATGCTGGGCCTTTTCTCGACCGATAACAATTCGGTCGCCGCAGGTGCTATGGCCCTCCTGAATCTTTTCTCTGGCGGCGCGTTGAGCTATGTGTCGGTGTTTTCGCTGGGCATCATGCCTTACATCACCAGCTCGATCATCCTCCAGATGCTCCAGGCCGTCGTGCCTTCCCTGCATGAGCTTGCCCGCGAGGGCGAGGTCGGTCAGACCAAGATTACGCAGTATTCGCGTTACCTTACCTTGGCTCTGGCAATCCTCAACTCCGTGGGTTACCTCTTCCTCTTTAAGAGCTTCGGCATCAGCTTTAATGGCGCCGGCGCTCCCGAGATCATCTTCGACCTCATGGTCGTCGGCACGCTCACTGCGGGCGCCATGCTGATCATGTGGATTGGTGAGCTCATCACCCAGCGCGGTATCGGCAATGGCATGTCGCTGATCATCTTTGCGAACATCATGGCCGGTCTGCCGCAGGCTATCTTCTCCAGCACCGAGGGCAATGCCGGTGGCATCATCACCATGGTGATCATCTGCGCCATCATCCTGCTGGTTATCCCGCTGATCGTTTTCCTTGAGCGCGGCCAGCGCCGCATTCCGGTCTCCTACGCCAAGCGCGTCGTGGGCCGTCGCATGATGGGTGGACAGACCACCTACCTGCCCATCAAGGTCAACACCGCGGGCGTCGTGCCGATCATCTTCGCTTCGGCGCTGCTGTACTTCCCGGCTCAGATTGCCGTGTTCTTCCCCGGCATCGGCTGGATTCAGGCAGTTGCCTCTGCGCTTTCGACCGGTTGGCTCAACTGGGTGCTTAACGTTGTCCTCATCGTGTTCTTCGCGTACTTCTACACCTCCATGGTGTTCAACCCCGATGACACGGCCGATAACCTTAAGAAGCAGGGCGGCTTTATTCCGGGCGTGCGTCCGGGTAGGGCTACCGCGGCCTACATCAAGAACGCGCTCAACAAGATTACGCTTCCCAGCGCTGTCTTTTTGGCGCTCATCGCCATCGTGCCTTCGATCATCTTCTCCTTCACGGGTAACCATCTGATCCAGGCATTTGGCGGCACGTCCATCCTCATCATGGTCGGCGTCGTGCTCGACACGGTCGATAAGCTCGAAGGCCAGATCAAGATGTATGATTACGATGGATTCTTTAAATAGGCTAGAGGAGGATTGCTCATGAACCTCGTATTGCTCGGAGCTCCGGGTGCCGGTAAGGGCACCGTCGCACAGGAGCTCGTCGCCGAGTTTGGCGTCGCTCACATTTCCACGGGCGACCTGCTGCGTGCTGCCGTCAAGGGTGGCACCGAGCTTGGTATTCAGGCTAAGAAGTACATGGACGCTGGCGAGCTCGTTCCCGACCAGCTCGTGATCGACCTTGTCAAGGAGCGCCTTGCCGCCGATGACGCCCAGCAGGGCTTCATCCTCGATGGCTTCCCGCGCAACACCGCCCAGGCTGTGACGCTCGATTCCGAGCTCTCCGCCATGGGTCGCGAGATCGACTGCGCCCTTCTGGTCGACGTGGCCCCCGAGGTCATCATCGATCGTCTGTCTTCGCGTCGCACCTGCCGCGCCTGCGGTTACACCGGCACCGCTGCCGATGCTACCTGCCCCAAGTGTGCCGGCGAGATGTATCAGCGCGACGACGACAAGCCCGAGACCATCAAGAACCGTCTCGACGTCTACGAGAAGTCCACGAGCCCGCTCGTCGACTACTATCGTGGCCAGGGTCTGCTCAAGTCGGTCAACGGTGACCAGGCTCGCGAGACCGTGTACGGGGATGTCAAAGAGGCTCTCGGTCTATGATCAAGATTAAGTCTGCAACGCAAATCGAGCAGATGAAGAAGGCAGGAGCGCTATCTAAGATGGCGCTCCGCCACGTTGGAGCCATGGTGCGCCCCGGCGTTTCGACTTTTGAGCTCGATCAGCTCGCGGAGCAGATTATCCGCATGCATGGCGGCACCCCGGCCTTTAAGGGTTACGGCGGGTTCCCGGGAACCATTTGCGCATCGATCAACGATGCCGTGGTCCACGGTATTCCCAACCCCGACATGATCCTGCGCGATGGCGATATCATTTCCATCGATACGGGAGCCGTTGTCGACGGTTGGGTCGGCGATAACGCTTGGACGTTTTTCGTTGGCACCCCAACGCCCGAGGCCAAGGCCCTGTGCGAGGTTACGCGCGATTGCCTTAAGGCTGCCATCGAGCAGGCTGTCCCCGGTAACCATATCGGGGATGTTGGTTATGCCGTTCAGTCTCTCGCCGAGTCTCACGGCTATGGCGTTCTTCGTGACTATGTTGGCCATGGCATTGGCCGCGTGATGCACGAGGACCCCAACGTTCCTAACTATGGAAAGAAGGGGAGGGGCGTTCGCCTCCAGGCCGGCATGGTCATTGCCATCGAGCCGATGGTTACGATGGGTTCCAACCATGTGAGCACGGGCTCCGACGGTTGGATTGTTACGACCAACGACCACCTGCCCGCCGCGCACTACGAGAACACCGTCGCCATTACCAATGACGGTCCGGTGATTCTCACCACGGATGCCCAAGGTGCTTGGTGTTCCTTGCAAGGCGGTGAAATGTAGGGGCCGCGTTCAAACACGTCGGCATCTACATTTCTGAAAAGTAACAAGTTCCGCTTAGTTGTGGAGCCATTACGAAGATATTACGATACGTGCATGCGTATTGTAGAATACTCAATCGCTGTCGTTTTCTAGAGAAAGATGATTGCTTGTGAAGAAGGAAGACGCAATTGAGCTCGAGGGTACGGTAAAGGAGCCGCTGCCCAACGCCATGTTTAAGGTCGAGCTCGAGAACGGTCATTCGGTTCTGTGCAACATTTCTGGCAAGATTCGAATGAATTACATCCGTATTCTCCCCGGTGACAGGGTTGTCGTGGAGCTTTCCCCGTACGACCTGACCCGTGGCCGCATCACCTATCGCTACAAATAGCGGCACGCATACACGCACTCCATTTCCGGCTGCAGGCTTAGCTCAACCTACGGTCGGATTGTGTGTGAAGACCAGCCATAGTTTTAAACGCCTGCGGCTGGGCGAGTAGATAGTAGGGAAGTAGTTTGAGCGCTACCGAAAGGAAGAACGATGAAGGTACGTCCTTCGGTCAAGAAGATGTGCGATAAGTGCAAAATCATTAGGCGCCATGGCAAGGTCCTCGTCATTTGCGAGAACCCCCGTCATAAGCAGCGTCAGGGTTAAGAGAGGAGACTACGTTGGCCCGTATTAATGGTGTCGACCTCCCGCGTGAGAAGCGCGTTGAGATCGGTCTGACCTACATTTACGGCATCGGCCGCACCACTGCGACGAAGATCTGCGTCGAGTGCAACGTTAACGTGGATACGCGCGTTAAGGACCTCACAGAGGATGAGGTTAACGCCATCCGCGATTATATCGATAAGAACCAGATCATGGTTGAGGGCGACCTCCGCCGTGAGCGCAACCAGAACGTCAAGCGCCTTATGGACATCGGCTGCAACCGCGGCCTTCGTCACCGCAAGGGCCTCCCGGTCCGCGGCCAGCGCACCCACACTAACGCTCGTACCCGCAAGGGCCCGAAGCGTCAGATCGGTGCTAAGAAGAAGAAATAAGGAGCGCTAGATAGATGGCTACTGCTAAGAAGAACGTTCGCGCTGCCCGTCTGAAGCGCGCGGATCGTAAGAACATTTCCGTGGGCCAGGCTCACATTCGTTCTACGTTCAACAACACGATCGTTTCGATCACCGATCCCCAGGGCAACGTCATTTCCTGGAAGTCGGCTGGCCAGGTGGGCTTCAAGGGCTCCCGTAAGTCCACGCCGTTCGCTGCCCAGATGGCTGCCGAGGCTGCTGCCAAGCAGGCCATGGAGCACGGTATGAAGAAGGTTTCCGTCTTCGTCAAGGGCCCCGGCTCCGGTCGTGAGACCGCCATCCGCTCCCTCCAGGCTGCTGGCCTCGAGGTCTCGAGCATCCAGGACAAGACCCCCATTCCGCACAACGGCTGCCGCCCCAAGAAGCGTCGCCGCGTGTAACTGAAAGGATCGTATCAATATGGCAATCGACAGGACTCCTGTTCTTAAGCGCTGCCGTCAGCTCGGGATCGATCCCGCTGAGCTCGGTTACAGCAGCAAGAAGGAATCTATCCGTCAGCCCAAGCGCCGTCGCAAGGAATCTGAGTACGGCATGCAGCTGCGCGAGAAGCAGAAGGTCAAGTTCATCTATGGCGTTCTGGAGAAGCAGTTCCACGGCTACTTCAACAAGGCCCGTAAGATGAACGGCGTCACCGGTGAGAACCTCATGATCATCCTTGAGTCTCGCCTCGACAACGTCGTCTTCCGTCTTGGCTTCGCCCGCACCCGCAAAGAGGCTCGTCAGTCCGTCCGTCACGGTCACTTCACCGTGAACGGCAAGCGCGTGGACATCCCGTCCTACCGCGTCAAGGCCGGCGACGTCGTCGCTGTCGGCGAGAAGTTCCGTGACCTCCTCCCCATCAAGGAGGCCCTGATTTCCTCCGAGCGCTTTGAGGTCCCTGGCTGGCTCGAGGTCGATATCGAGAAGCTGTCTGGTAACGTGCTCGCTCTGCCGACGCGTGAGCAGATCAGCGGTGATATCAACGAGCAGCTCATCGTCGAGCTCTACTCTAAGTAGTCCATCCGGGCTGCTGAGGCTGGAGGTAATACATGTCAGAATTCATTAGGCCTCAGGTTCAGGTCGAAGAGATCAACGAGACGTCTGCTCGTGTCTCCGTCGAGCCGCTCGAGCGTGGTTACGGCGATACGCTGGGTAACTCCCTTCGTCGCGTTCTTCTGTCCTCGCTCGAGGGTGCCGCCGTCGAGGCTATTCAGATCGATGGTGCGCAGCACGAGTTCATGACCATCCCTAACATGGTCGAGGATGTCACCGACATCGTCCTGAATGTCAAGGGTCTTGTCTTCAGGGCTCTCGGCACGACCGACGAGGCGACCGCCACCATCTCGGTTGACGGCCCCTGTGAGGTCACCGGTGCGGACTTCTTTATTCCGTCCGAGTTTGAGCTGGTCAACCCCGAGCAGCACATCGCTACGCTCACCGAGGGTGGCCATCTCACCATGAGCATGCGCATCGGCTATGGCCGCGGCTATGTTTCTGGCGAGGCCAACAAGCGCGACAACGATCCCATCGGTGTGATCCATGTCGACTCGCTGTACTCGCCGGTTTCCCGTTGCGCCAAGCTCGTTGAGGCTTGCCGTGTCGGTCAGCACACCGACTACGACCGCCTTGTCCTCGAGATCGAGACCAACGGCTCCATCGCCCCGCGCGACGCCGTGGTCCAGGCTGCCAATATCATCAACCAGCATATGGCCGCCTTTATGAACCTTGCCGAGACCCCCGAGGTCGAGGAGGAGGCTTCGATCTTCGCTCCCGAGGTCACCAACGACAACGCCGAGCTGGACAAGCAGATCGAGGATCTGGACCTTTCCGTCCGTTCCTACAACTGCCTTAAGCGCGCCAGCATTCACTCGGTCCGTCAACTCGTTGAGTTCTCGGAGAACGATCTGCTCAACATCCGTAACTTCGGTGTTAAGTCGATCGAGGAAGTGAAGGACAAGCTTGAGTCCATGGGCCTGAGCCTGAAGGCTTAATGCTTCGCATATTTGAGGAGAAACTAGACCATGCGTCACAACGTTAAGAAGGGCCTGAAGCTCGGCACCGATGCGAGCCACACCAAGGCCATGAAGAAGAGCCTTGCTAAGGCCCTCTTCGAGAACGACCGCATTAAGACCACCGAGACCCGCGCTAAGGCGCTGCGTTCGGTCGTCGATCCGATCATCACCTGGGCCAAGAAGGGCGACCTGCACTCTCGTCGTCTGGCTATCGCCAAGCTCGGCGATAAGCAGCTCGTTGCCGAGATCTTCGACAAGGCTGCTCAGGGCATGTGGCAGGACCGCAACGGCGGTTACACCCGCATCATGAAGCTCGGTAACCGTAAGGGCGACAACGCTCCCATCGTTATCATGGAGCTCGTCACCGAGCCTTGCACGCCTAAGGCCAAGAAGGCTGCTCCGGCCCCCAAGAAGGCCGCTGCTCCCAAGAAGGTCGAGGCCGTCGAGGAGGCTCCTGCTGAGGAGACCGCTGAGTAGACAATCCGTCTGCATAGGCTATATTCGAGGGGTACGTTCGCGTACCCCTCTTTTTTTGTCGCGATACCGTTGATTGTTTGTTGGGAGCGCCCATGACCGCGCCGTCTGATTTCAATTCGATTCCTGAGCTCGATGCCACGCTTGTATTCCGTGTTGCCTATGATGGCTCGTCCTATAGCGGATTTGCCGAGCAGCCGGGCCAGACGACCGTTGCGGGCGAGTTACGCCGCGCTATCGAGACGCTGCTGCGCCGCCCGATCGATCTGACGTGTGCGGGTCGTACCGATGCCGGCGTGCATGCGGTGGCCCAGTACATTAGCGTGCCCGTAACGGACGCTGAGCTTGCTCTGACGCGCCGTAGGTGGCTGAGGGCTATGGATGCCCTCCTGCCCAAAGATATCGCCATAAACGAGGTCTACAAGGCCCGTAGGGGCTTTTCTGCCCGCTTTGACGCGCGGTCCCGTACGTATACGTACCGTATTGCCGATCGCGATGCGCGCCCCGTGCTCTCGCGCGGTGCGGTGTGGTGGCATCGCTATCCCCTCGACGTCGATGCGATGGCGGCCGCCTGCCCTGCGCTTTTGGGCGAGCAGGACTTTAAGAGCTTTTGCAAGGTTGCCTCTGCTGTGGGCAAGCCCACGCACCGCTGCGTGATGCGTGCGGAGTTTGGTCACGAGGTCGCTTTTGGCGAGGATATCCTGATCTTCACTATCGAGGGCAATGCGTTTTTGCACTCGATGGTGCGTACCATTGTAGGAACGCTCATGGAGATTGGCATGCATCGTCGCGATCCTCAGTGGATGCGCGAGGTTATTGACGCCCGTGACCGAACCGCTGCGGGTCCCACGGCGCCTGCCTGCGGCCTTACGTTTATGGGTGTGGATTACGGCCCCGACGAGCTTGTCGTTCTCGACTAGGGGAGGGCTCGACGCGGCGTGCGTTGACACCTGTCATCTGTGGGCTGCACGTGTGCAACATCTGTTCTTGGCGTGCAATACAACCGGTGTCTCATTGCTTTTATTGCCGGGGTGTACCATGAACCACGATTTGATTCATTGCTGTCGAGAGGACGGATAACTTGGTTCGACGTGGCTCGCATCCGCGACTTTCGGTGATCCTTGTGGTAGAAGGTTCGCCCAGCTATGCGATGCGTGCGCTCGAGAGTATCCAGAACCAAGACCTCTACGATTTGCAGATTGTCGTTGTTTGCCGCGATGCTGCGCCCGGTGTGCGCCATTCGCTTCAAGTTGCTGCCGACAGGGACATCCATATTGATTTGATTGACGTCGAGGACGCGAAGCGTGGCGCTTGTCTTCGCGCCGGTTTTGATGCCTCGCGCGGCTCTCAAATCATCGCCATGAACGCCGATGAGTGGTTTGCTCCGCAGACCCTTTCCAAGATGGTCGATATCGCGTGCGATACTGCGGCAGACATTGTGCTCCCCTCGGTGTCGCTCGATCGATACGATGCGCACCGCGAGCGTCATTCGCGCGTCTTGGATGCTGCCTCTATTGCCATAGAAGACGAGTCTTCTATGGTGACTGGGCTGCCCCAGTTGATTTTAGGCGGCCTAGTCGCTCAGACCTCTGGCGTGATGTATAGCCGTCCGCTGTTTGAGGCATGCCTGTCGCGCGGCAAGGCGTACCGTACGGTTGAGTTTATGGCTTATGCGCTCTCGCAGGCACGATTCGTGTCCGGCTGCGGCGACGCTTGTTTCCACGCGGTGGCACCTAAGCTTACAGATGCCTTTGATCCCACCATGTATGCCAGGATATCCGATGACACTCGAGCGCTCGACGAGCTTGCGGACTCACTCTCGGAAGCAGATAGCGGTGGTCGGCTCAAGCTGGCAAGCCAAAAGTTCTACTTTGCCGGACTGGTCGCCTGCATCGAGAATTTGTGTCTGAGCCCGCATGGAGTGTCGTCAATCGAGCGTTCCGCCCGCATGCGTGATATGCTCGAGGCGCCTCGAACCCGTCAGATGGTCGCCGCGCTCAAGGACAACCATCGGGGACTCGGTCTGTTGTTTGGGCCGATCGCCAGCGCCAAGCCTGCGCGCTGCGTGATGTGTACGCATCTGGCAGCTTTTCTTAACCGGACGGGCGCAAAAACCGCCTAAACGGCTCATTTCGAAACAAATTTGCATAGAATTGTTTCGAAATGCGTTCTTATACACAAAAGCCTTCAAATAGCGTTAAACTATTCAATCACTGATTGATTGTCTCCGCCATCTTTTGGAGAGAGGGTTTGTATGGCTAAAAAACGCAATGGGCGCCAGGATGCCATTAGAGATATTGTGCGCAATAAGGACGTCCGCACGCAGCGCGTGCTGGTCGATGAGCTCCGCGCTATGGGCTTTGATTGCACGCAGGCGACTGTCTCTCGCGATATTGCCGATATGGGGCTGCGTAAGCTCCCTGAGGGCATCTATGTTCTGGCAGAGGACCTTCACCTGCAGCGTATGGTTTCCGAGCTCGTAACGGGCGTTCTGCGCACCGATAATCTGGTTATGATCAAGGCTCAGCCTGGCACGGCTTCCGGCATCGCCGCCGCTGTTGATGCGGCAGAGCTGCCCGATGTGCTTGGCTCGCTTGCCGGCAACGATACGATTTTGGTTATTGCCCAGACGGCCGAGGACGGCGAGCGTCTTGAGGCGCTGATCAATAAGCTGAGCAATTCTCGCAAGTAGGCGTGCGTGTCGTGCGCTCGGCACTGCGTGCGCTGACATAGCGGCTTGTAAGGGGTATCGACGTTGGTCGGTACCCCCTTTTTGTCTGCCGGTATAAAGACCGCCCATCAGGTCGCTTCAAACTAAAAGGCCCCCGAGCAGTTCAATAGGCTGCTCGGGGCCTTGTTGGCTTTAGTCGCGTACTTCTTAGCCGACCGTATCGTCAGGCGTGGGCGAGGGGTCGGGAGTGGGCGTAGGCGTAGGCGTGCCGCCATCGCCGCCGGTCGAGCCACCAGTGGAGCCGCCCGTCGAGCCACCAGTGGAGCCGCCCGTCGAGCCACCGGTCGTACCGGTGCCGCCGGTGGTGTCGCCGCCCGTGGTCTCGGTGGTCGTGGTCGTCGTGGTAGTTGTTGTGGTGGTTTCCTCTTCCTCTTCGTCCTCGTCCTTGTCGTCGTTCTCCGACTTCTTGGTGTTGTTGGTGCCGTAGAACTTCCAGACGCTGTTGTTCTTGTAGGTGGGCGCCGTTCCGGTCGCAAACTCCTCGCGCTCGGTACCGGTCAGAACGGTGTTCATAAACCGCTTAAAGACAGGCAGGTTGGTGCTGTCGCCCAGCAGGTCCGTGCCGTACTTTTGGATGGGGATCTCGCCCGCGGAATAGCCGGTCCACAGGGCGCACGCCAGCTGCGGGGTATAGCCGCAGAACCAAAGGTTGGTGGTGTTGTCGGTGGTGCCCGTCTTGCCGGCATAGGGCTGGTTGACACTCAGAGCGCCGGCAGCACCCGTACCGCTGCCCTTCATGACGCCGGACAGAACATCGGTGACCGCGGCGGCCTCGCCCTCGGTAAGCACCTGTGAGGGATTGTCGGTGTGCTGGTACAGCACCGAACCGGTACGAGAATCAATCTCGGTGATGGCGATCGGCTGGCGATAGTAGCCGCCGTTGGCAAACGTCGCGTAGGCGGCGGCCATCTCGAGTGGCGAGATCGAGCCGGTGCCGAGCGTCATGACGGGAACGTCCTCGATGTTGTCCTTGGCGGGGTCGATGCCGAGCTTTTTGACGAGCGAGATGATCTTGCTGTTGCCGACGGCTTCCGCCACCTGGATGTAGCCGGTGTTGGAGGAGTATGCCGTCGCCTGCTTAAGCGTGATGTTGCCATAGCTCTGGTTGGCGTAATTTTGGACCTCAGTCGTGGTGCCCTTGGCCTTGAGCGGCGAGTTGCAGTTGAGGGTGACGTTGGGGTTCATGCCGTTTTGGATGGCAGTTGCCAGCGTAAAGGCCTTAAAGGTGGAGCCGACGGGACGCTTGGCCGTGGCATGGTTTACGTGGTTCTCGTCGGCGTTGTAGTCGTAGCCGCCCACCATGCACTTGATGTAGCCGGTCTTGGGGTCGACGACGACCATGCCCATGTCCAGGCCGTCAAGCGAGAGCGTGTCGAGCTGCTCGCGGACGGCATTCTCTGCCACCTGCTGCATCGTGGGGTCGATGGTGGTCTTGACGGTCAGGCCGCCCTTAAAGAGCACGTCGGTCGAGAACTCCTGCTCCAGCAGCTGCTTGACGTAGGAGACAAAGTAGGGCTGCGAGTAAACGTCGACGCCGCTGCCCGAGATTTCGGTCACGTTGAGGGTGATGGGCTCGGCCTGTGCGGCATCGTGCTCCTCCTGGGTGATGTGGCCCAGGCGCAGCATGTTGTCGAGAACCTTGTTGCGGCGAGACAGTGCCAGATCGGGATTGACCGTGGGGTCGTACTGCGAAGGCGAGTTGGGAAGGCCGATGAGTAGCGCGGCCTCGCTCAGGGTGAGGTCGGCGGCGCTCTTGGACAGATAGGTCTCGGCTGCGGCCTCGATGCCGTAGGCGCCGTGGCCGTAATAGATGGTGTTGAGGTACATCATGAGGATCTCGTCTTTGGAGTACATGTCCTCCATCTTGATGGCGATGTAGGCCTCGCGCACCTTACGCTCAATGGTCGAGTCGAATTGCTCCTCCTGCAGGATGGTGTTGCGCACAAGCTGCTGGGTGATCGTCGAGGCGCCTTCGTGCCCGCCGCCGAGGGTTGCCACCGCAGCACGCGCGATACCCCACAGGTCGATACCGCCGTGCTCGTAGAAGCGCTCGTCCTCGACGTCAACGGTGCCCTGCAGCACGTAGGGGGAGACCTCGTCCTTGGTGATAGACTTGCGGTTTTGCGTGTAGAAGCTCGCGATCTTGTTGCCGTTGCAGTCGACGATCTCGGTGGGCTCGCTCACCAGATACGCGTTGGCGTCGGTGTAGTCGGGCAGATCGGACAGCCAGCGGTTGACGTTGCCGACCATGCCGATGCCAAATGCCACGCCCGCAATCAGCAGAAAGCCCAAAAACGAGAGCAGGATTATGGGCAGAGCATGCGTCTTTGAACGGCTGCGTCCCTGTCGTTGGCGAGGACCCATATATTGACCTCCAGGTATGTCGTGCCGGACGGTGGATGTGCCGTCGGGGCAGGATGGACATAAGTTATTACACGATAAACCAAACGGGGCGCGCGAGGCCTCGTGTATGCTGGAAGACGGCATTTTTCAGAGTGAATGCATACCTTGGTAAGGAGTTTGTCGATGGCGATTCGGACGATGGGGCCGAGCGGACAATACGAGACTGGATTGGATGCTGCCGGTGCGGCGCTGCCCGAGCTGCTGGCGCCGGCGGGCGGACTCGACCAGATGCTTGCGGCCATCGCCGCGGGTGCCGATGCCATCTATGCGGGGTTGGGCGGCTTTAACGCCCGTGTGAGCGCCCATGGCTTTACGGATAACGAGTTTGCGCGCGGCTGCGCCGTGGCGCATGCCCATGGCGTGCGTGTGTACGTAACGCTCAACGTGTTCGTGTTTGACGATGAGTTGTCCGACGCGGTGGCGTTGGGAGCTCATGCACTGGAGCTGGGCGCCGATGCTCTGATTGTCGCCGATGCCGGGTTGGCCTGCGCGCTGCGCGCGGCGATTCCCGGGGTCGAGATTCACCTGTCCACGCAGGCGGGCGCTCATAGCGAGGGTGCCGTGCGGCTTGCCGCCTATGAGCTGGGGGTCGAGCGCGTGACGACGACACGCGAGCTGACGGTCGACGAGATTGCGGCGCTCTGTGCCACGGGCGTGCCCATCGAGGTATTCTGCCACGGTGCGATTTGCATCGGCTATTCGGGGGCGTGCGAGTTCTCGGCCCTGCGGCGTGGGCGCTCGGCGATGCGCGGCGACTGCACGCAGCCGTGCCGTCTGGCGTACGACCTAGTGGACGAGGCGGGGCAGAGTGTTGTTGCCGTCGAGGGGGATCGTCTGCTGTGTCCGCATGACTATCTGGGTATTGCGCATCTGCCCGAGCTTGTAGATGCTGGCGTTGCGTCGCTCAAGATCGAGGGACGCATGAAGAACCCCGATTACGTATTCAACGTGGTGCGGGTTTGGCGCCGGGCGCTCGATATGCTGCGCGACGGCGCGTGGGACCCCGGTGCCGTGGAAGAGCTTGAGCGCGAGCTGGGAAGGTCGTTTAACCGTGGGTTTACCGATGCGTACCTGCGAGGGCGTTCGGGTGCCGAGCTGATGAGCTTTGAGCGTGCAATTAACCAGGGCGTGCGCGTGGGGCGCTTGGTCGCTGTGGGCCACGAAGAGGTGACCGTTGAGCTCGATGCCGCCGTGGCGGCGGGTGACACGCTCGAGATTCGGTTCTATCCGGGTGTCGACGCGCGTCCCGATGTGCCCAAGCGCTGGCCGCAGGTGCCCTGCCCGGTGGATGCCGCAGCGGGGAAGCGCGTCGTCGTGCATTGCAAGCGTAAGGTGGACGCGGGCTGCGAGGTATACCTGATTCGTAGCGCCGGCGTGTTGGATCAGACGGCGGCGGTGTTGGAGCGCATGCGGGCCGAGGCGGATGCGATTGCGCCCGTTGCGCGTGCCGTTGAGGTGCTGCCCTTTGAGGACGTTGCGGTGGATAGCGGTGCGTCGCCGGAGTTGGTGGAGTGCGCGGTTCCCGCTCGCATGGTTTTTGCTTGGCAGCTGATGGATACCGACCCGCGCAGAGAACTCGATTTGTCCGACACCGTTGTGGTGCTTGACGAGGTGTGCCGCACGGGTGACGCTGACCGGACCCGCTCGCTGATGCAGCGTGCCGGGCGCGTCGTCTGCCGCAACCTGGGACAGGTGGTGATTGCTCGCGAGCTGGGCGTGACGTTTGACGTGGCGGCGCCGGTGTTCTGCGCGAATCGGGCCACGCTTACCTGGCTGCGCGGACTCGGTGCGGGGCGGGTGTACTTGCCGGCCGAGTTGCTCGGCAATGATGCGGAGCGTGTTGCCGAGCTTGCCGCTTGTCCCGGTGTCTTGGGGCCTGTCGATGCCGACCGTCCCGAGCTCATGGTGTGCGAGCACTGCTTACTGACTGCCGAGGGCGCCTGCGCCACGGATGCAACGGGGCAGGTTCGTTGCCGTGACTGCTCGCGCCGTCAGCAAACACGATATTTGGTCGAGCGCGACGGCATGCGCCTGCCGGTCGCCGTTGATGCGTGCGGCAGGACGAGGATTTTCCTGTCGTAGGTGTTCGGCCGCGCCGTTTTGGTTATCATAAGAGAGTTTATGAACTTCCAGCACCGCCGTATCCGGTGAGGGTGCTATGGCAAAAGGAGGATACCCAATGCTGTCTGTTGACGAGCAAATGCGTATCATCACCTCGGGCGCCGCGAAGATCGTCCCCGAGGCCGACCTTCGCAAGAAGCTTGAGAAGGGCGAGCCCCTCAACATCAAGCTCGGCGTCGATCCCACCAGCCCCGACCTGCACCTGGGCCACGCCGTGCCCCTGCGCAAGATGCGCCAGTTCCAGGACCTGGGCCACAACGTCACCCTCATCATCGGCAACGGTACCGCGCTGATCGGCGACCCCTCGGGCAAGAACTCCACGCGTCCGCAGCTTTCGCAGGAGCAGATCGAGGCCAACGCCGAGACTTACGTGAGCCAGGCCATGAAGATCCTGGACCCCGAGAAGACCACCA
Organism: uncultured Collinsella sp.; assembly: GCA_900545145.1. Taxonomy (GTDB): domain Bacteria; phylum Actinomycetota; class Coriobacteriia; order Coriobacteriales; family Coriobacteriaceae; genus Collinsella. The sequence continues at coordinate 23,432 of UQYE01000011.1, forward strand.
TCGTGCACAACGGCGACTGGATCCTTTCGATGGACCTGGCCGGTCTTTTGCAGGTGTGCTCCAAGTTCACCGTCGCTCGCATCCTTGAGCGCGACGACTTTACCAAGCGCTACCAGTCCCAGACGCCGATTGCCCTGCACGAGTTCCTGTACCCCGTGATGCAGGCCTTCGACTCCGTGCAGATCAAGGCCGACGTCGAGATGGGCGGCACCGACCAGCTCTTTAACCTGCTCGCCGGCCGTGAGCTCATGGAGAAGATGGGCATGGAACCGCAGATCGCGCTCACCATGCCGCTGCTCGAGGGTACCGACGGCGTGCGCAAGATGTCCAAGTCCTACGGCAACTACATCGGCCTGACCGACGCTCCCAAGGATATGTTCGGCAAGACCATGTCCATCCCCGACGAGATGATCGGCAAGTACTATCGTCTGGCCAGCTCGCTCGCCCCGGCCGAGGTCGACAGGATCGACGCCGCCCTGGCCGACGGTTCCGCCGACCCCTACGAGCTCAAGCGCGCTTTGGGCCGCGACCTGTGCGATACCTACCACGGCGCCGGCGCCGGCGACGAGGCCCAGGCCGAGTTCGACCGTGTGTTCAAGGAGGGCCAGCTCGCCGACTTCCCCGAGAAGCACGTTGAGCTGACCGTCAACGACGAGGGCCAGATTTACCTCGCCGGCCTGCTCAAGGACCTGGGCCTTTCGGCCAGCGCCGGTCAGGCTCGTCGCGATATCGACGGCGGCGGCGTCAAGATCAACGGCAAGGCCGTGGCTCCCAAGAGCTATAACATCGATCCCAGCGCCCTCAAGCTGGGCGACACCCTCTCCGTAGGCAAGCGCAAGGGCTTTAAGTTGGTCTAGCAAGTAGGTCAACCTAACATGTGCAATAGGGCCGCAGCCGGAACGATTCCGGCTGCGGCTTTTTTGGCACTTGGGGACGTTCCTTTTGTGCTGGCACTTTGGGACACTCCTTGTCATTGGTGCAAAGTAACCTGTCCCCATTGCGCCAAGCGGCGTGTGCCGTTAAGCGGACGGGGTGTTAGCGGGACCTTCTTTTGGGCATACAATTGCTATTGGCTTGCTGCGGTGAAGGCTCGTCCGCTCCGCAGTTATTTCTACAGTTAAAGGAGTATGTATGTCCGTTGAGGTCATGAGGTCTGTGATCGATGCTGCCGAGGGCCGCGTGCCCGTCGACACGCTGTTTACCAATGCGCAGATTGTCGACGTATATGGCCAGCGCGTGGCGCCCGGTAGCGTTGCCGTCAAGGACGGCGTAATCGTCGGCGTGCTCTACGACGGTCGCGACGATGCCGCCGGCACCTACGAGGCGGCTGAGGTCATTGACTGCCAGGGTCGCTATATCGCCCCCGGCTTTATCGACGGACATCTGCATATCGAGTCCTCGAACATCCGTCCCGCCGAGTATGCGCGCATGGCGGCGACGCGCGGCACCACCACTGCCATCGCCGACAGCCACGAGATCGCCAACGTTTCCGGCCTGGACGGCCTGCGCTTTATGATCGAGGACGGCCGTCGCGCGCCCATTTCCATCAAGTACATGATGCCCTCGTGCGTGCCCGCGCTGCCCGATGAGCAAGCGGGCGCTGTGATTACCGCCGCTGACATGCAGGCGTTTTTTGCCGAGTATCCGGGCGATGTCTTTGGTCTGGGCGAAATGATGAACCTGCCGGGTGTCTTTATGGCCGATCCTGAGACCTGCGCTCGCATCGACGCTGCCAACCAGACGCCGTCCAAGCAGGTCGACGGCCATGCGCCACTTGTTGCCGGCAAAGACCTCAACGCCTATGCCGCAGCGGGTATTATCGCCGACCACGAGTCGACGATTCCCGAGGAGGCGCTCGATAAGCTGTCCCGCGGCATGTATGTGATGCTGCGCGAGGGCACGTGCAGCCACGACCTGGCCAACTTGTCGCCGATGCTGCTGGAGAACCCCGCCCGCGCCCGTCGCTGCTGCTTTGCGACCGACGACCGTGCTCCTTCCGACGCGCTTTCGACCGGTATGATCGACAATGCCTGTCGCGTGGCTATCGAGGCCGGCATCGACCCGGTGGTTGCCATCTCTATGGCGTCCCTCTCCACGGCCGAGGCATTTGGCCTGGACCACGGCTGCCGCGACCCACACGAGCTCCGTGGCGCGATCGCCCCGGGCAAGCGCGCCGACCTGCTGGTGCTCGATGACCTTACGTTTGCCAAGGCTCCGCATCGTGTTTATGCCGCCGGTGCCCTGGTGGCGCAGGATGGCACCTTTGTGGGCGAAATTGCACCCGAGATGGCCGAGGTTGCGGCCCTTGCCGATGAGCTGCGTGCTTCCGTTAAGCTGCCGAAGCTATCGCTTGACGTGTTCGACTATGCCTTTAAGCCGGGCGAGGCCGTGATCGACGTGGTGCCGGGCAAGGCCATCACGGGCATGGCTCGCCCCGAGAGTGCCGAGGGCCTGCGCCGCATTATGCTGATCGAGCGCCACGGCCGCGGCGTGTCGCTGCAGGCCGAGGGCGCCGACGGTGACGGCCCCGCGGGTCTGGGCTTGGTTGGCAAGCATATCGGTCGCGGCTGGGTGCGCGGCTTTACCATCACGGGTGGCGCCATTGCCTCCACGATTGGCCACGACTCGCACAACGTGTGCGTGGTGGGCGACAACGCGGCGGATATGATGGCTGCCGTTGAGGCCGTGGGCCAGGGCGGCCACGTGCTGGTGCGCAACGGCGAGGTCGTGGCGCGCATTCCGCTGGCGCTCGGTGGCCTTATGAGCGAGGGCACGGCCGAGGATGTCGCCGCGCAGCACGACGACTTTATGGTCAAGGCGCGCGCCATGGGTATCGAGCCGCCGCTCGACCCCATCATGGGCATCATTTTCCTGCCCCTGCCGGTAATCCCGACGCTCCGCATCCGCCCCGAGGGCATGTTCGACGTCACGACCTTCACCTACGCCGACTAGTCATCGGGGACGTTCTTAAACGACTAGCCGTCGGGGTGGCGTGTCGCCTGACGCCGCGACCGTGAGACCTCTGGCATGTGTGAGCTATTTGCCAGGTCCTTGTATCGTTTACGCCCGCGGAGTCTTATTTGAGCTCCCTTTGGGTACGTTGGAATCGGATACACGTTCGATTCCAACAAGCCCGAAGGGAGCTTTTCTATGTTTAAACTGATTGCATCCGATATGGACGGCACACTGCTTGACGAAAACGGCCAGGTGCCTCCCGAGACCTACGAACTGATTCTGGCGCTACACGAGCATGGCGTGCATTTCGCCGCATCGTCAGGTCGTCGCTACGATCGCCTGTGCGAGTTCTTTGCGCCCGTTCGCGACAAGATGGACTTTGTCGCCGCTAACGGCGCCCAAGTCTACGCCGACGGTAAGATGGTAGACCGTGAGGTGTATTCCCACCTGGCGATTCGAAGGCTCGCCCAAGCCGTCAGGACGTTTCCCAATCTGCATCTTGCGCTCTTTGACCGAACCAAGTCCTTCCTGCTCGATGACGAGTGCAAGTTCGTGCGTGAGGTCGATAAGGACCTTCCCAATGCCGAGCGTATTTGGGAGCTGCCCGATCCCAGCGTAAATATCATCAAAGCGAGTATCTTTTGCGACGACAGTGCGGTTATGGACAGTGCGTACGTGCTACAGCGCGAACTTGGTCAGCTCTTTACTTTTGCGCCTTCGGGCAACGCGTGGATCGATGCCATGCAGCCCGGTGTGTCGAAGGCCTCGGGTATCGCGCAGCTCGCGGAGCATTACGGCATTGGTCGCGACGAGGTCATGGCGTTTGGCGACTCGATGAACGACTACGAGATCATTCGCTTTGTCGGCACGGGCTGCGCGATGGAAAACGCGCGCCCCGCGCTTAAGGCGGTGGCCGATCGCGTGGTGGGTTGTAACCGCGACCACGCCGTCCAGCAGGAGCTCCGTCGCGTGCTGGAGAGTCTCTCCTAATCCGGCAGATGGGGACGTTCCTTTTCTGCCGACAGTGGGGGACGGTCCTTGCAGCTTTTTGCGAAGAGTGTCCCCAGTGACTAGTCGTTTAAGAACGTCCCCAATGACTGACCAATGACTAGGCGAGGGCGGCCATGATGGTGCGGGCGACGCCGTCGTGGTCGTTGTCGTATTCGGTGATGGCGTCGGCGGCCTCGCGATCTTCGGGCTCGGCGTTGATCATGGCCATGCCATGGCCCGCTGCCTGCAGCATGGGGATGTCGTTGATGTTGTCGCCGAACGCCCAGGCGTCGGCGAGACGCTCGCCCAGATGCTCACACAGCCACGTGAGGGCCGTTCCCTTGGTGGCGCCTTCGCCCATAACCTCGATATTCATGGCGTACGAACGCGTGACCTCAATGCCTCCGAGCGTGTCGAGCGCCGCCGCGATGGCGTCGCGATCGGCCGGGTCGTGCCAGTACATAGCGATGCGTTCGAGCGTCTCGACCTCGTCGATCTTGCTGTCGATATTCATGTCGATCGGCGTTCGTGTGCGCTTGAGCGAAGCCGCGATGTGGGGGTCGCCGCCACAGAACTCATCCAGACGCCCGTATAGCGAGCGGGGGAGGAAGCACTGCCCATCCGCGAAGATATCGAAGGTCACATCGTGGCCGGCGGCAATGCGATGGATGCGGTGGGCAATGCCACGGTCGAGCGGACGGCTCAAGATGCACGTGGCGCGCGAGGCGTCGGTGGGCGTATCCTCGTCGAGCTGCCAGACGCTGGCGCCGTTGGCACAGACCGCGTAATGCACGGCGGGATGGGCGAGAATGGGCTCAAAGATGCCCGACAGTGGACGTCCCGTGCAGGGAACAAACTCGATGCCACGACGTGCGAGCTCGTCGAGCATCGCCCAGGTGGCATCGCTCATTTGCTTATCGCTCGTCAGCAGCGTTCCGTCCATATCGGAAAACACAATCATTTGATGCAGCCCTTTCTACTGGCATAAAAAGCGTGGCCGAGGGCGGTGATGCCCTGGCCACGCTCGAGTTCTATAACGGTCCGCGTCCTAGCGGTCGGCGAGCGGCTTGTACTCCAGCGGCTCGATCATCGGACGATAGGCGGGGCGGATGATACGGTGCGCGCAGAAGAGCTCTTCCATGCGGTGTGCCGACCAGCCGGCCATGCGGGCGACGGCGAATAGCGGCGTAAAGAGCGTTTCGGGCACGCCGAGCATCTTGTAGATAAAGCCCGTGTACAGGTCGATGTTGGCGCAGATGGGCTTGGTCATGCCGTGGTCGCGCATGACCTGGGGTGCCAGGCGCTCGATGCGCTCGATGAGCGCGAACTCTTCGCCCAAGTCCTTCTTGGCTGCCAGCGAGCGCGCGTAACGACGGCAGACCTCGGCGCGCGGGTCGCTGAGCGTATAGACGGCGTGGCCCATGCCGTAGATGAGGCCCGTGCCGTCGAAGGCCTGCTTGTCGAGGATCTTGCCCAGGTAGGCCGCGACTTCGTCCTCGTCCTCCCAGTTGGAGACATGCGCGCGGATGTCCTCGTGCATAGACACGACCTTGGCATTGGCACCACCGTGGCGCGGGCCCTTGAGCGAGCCGATAGCCGCGGCGTAGGCGGAATACGGGTCGGTGGCCGAAGACGACAGCACGCGGCAAGCGAAGGTGGAGTTGTTGCCGCCGCCGTGCTCGGCATGCAGCATGAGCATAACGTCGAGCAGCATCGCCTCATCGCGGGTGAACGCCATGCCGCCGCGCAGGACCTGTAGGATGGTCTCGGCGGTGGAGAGACCGGGCGTAGGGTGCGGCACGTGAACCTCGGAGCCGCGAAGCTTGGCGACCGAGGCCATGTGTGCGAAGGCGGCGATGCGCGGGAGACGTGCGAGCATGGAAATGGCGACGTCGATTTCGTGCTCGGGCGTGATCACGTCTGGTTCGGCATCGAAGGCGTAGAGCAGCAGTACGGCGCGCTGGAGCACGTTCATGATGCTCGACGATACCGTGGTCATAGGGAACTCTTTAACGTACTCGTCGCTCAGATGTCTAAAAGCGCCCAGGCGCTCGCAAAAGCCGTCGAGCTCTTCCTTGTTGGGCAGCGAACCCGTGATAAGCAGATAGGCGACTTCCTCGTAGCCATAGCGATTCTCGGCCTGGGCATTGTTGACCAGATCCTCGATGCTGTAGCCGCGAAGCGTGAGCTTGCCCTGATCGGGCACGACCTTTCCGTCGACCTTGTTGTAGCCGTGCACATCCGAGATACGAGTGAGACCCGCGACCACGCCCGAGCCGTCGGCATTGCGCAGGCCGCGCTTGACATTGTGCTCGACAAACAGGCCCTCGTCATAAGGGTCGGTCGGCAGGCCGTGGTAGAGGTTTTCGCTCTCAGACGAAATCTGGCGGCTCGCCTCGTAATCCAGAACCAGGCGGCTCAGGTGATCGTCGAAGCGGTAGTAGATTTTCTTGGCGTCGTAGGCCATGTGCGCTCCTCTCCGGTCCGCTTTGGGGCGGCGCGCTTGGACGATATGACGTCAAGCTGCCCCGAGCGGCTTGTTCGCTACAGGCGGTACATAAAGTTAAAGACGTCCTCGCGCTGGATGGACACGTTGACGCCCGAAAGCTCGCCGGCCTCGGCCAGGGCCTTCTGCAGCTCAGCGAAGTCGAGCTTGGACTCGGCGGTATCGGCCAGCATGGTCATGGTGAAGATGTCCTCGATAATGGACTGCGTGATGTCGCGGATGTCGACGTTGGCCTCGCCCAGGACGCGGGTGACGCCGGCGACGATGCCGGGGCGGTTCTTGCCAAGGACGGTGATGACGATACGGGAGGACGAGATCTCGGCCATGGGAAACCCTTTCGCGTGATTGCGGCGCGCGCGGGGCGCTCCGCTACGGTACAGTGTTCATCATTGTACCTGTCTGGCGCAAAAAAGGCGCGCTCGCTGCGGCGTTACATGCCTGCAACATGAGCGTAAGGGGGAAGGCCGTACGGGGAAGAGCCGTCTGGCGCGTGTCCGGCTCGTGTTGGGTTGATTTCCGATCTCAGCCGAACACATTGAGCGGACAGGCCGTTCCCGCAGTCAGCCGAACGCCTCCGACGGCTGATTCCGAACTGGAAGCGGAGGGCATCCCCGCCCTTCGGTAGGGGATACCGCTCCGCGGCGCATGCCGCGGGCGGCGCCCCTATCGGACCACCGTGACCTCAGTTGGGATGGGCCCAGCACTGCCGCGTACTCGGTGAGCTAGAGCCAACTGTTCGTCTTCACGTCGCGTATGGCGATATTTCGGTCGTCCGGCTCGGTGATGCCGTAGCCGAACGCCTGGAGCGTCTCGATGGACTCCTGGATCCTCTGTTGGAACATGGGACCCGGATCGACCCTCGGCCCGAGGTGCCCGCGCCAAAGGCACGGCGTGGCGCGCAGCATGTTATGGATTTTGGAGATGGGCTCGATGTCGGCGTAGACGTTGAGCGTCGCCATGGCGTCCTTGTGGCCGAGGATCGATTGGAGCGCCTTGATATCGCCGCCTTGGCGGATCCACTGCGTTGCGAACGTGTGGCGAAGGCCGTGGAACGTGATCAGCTCGTCGTTGGTGCCCATGAGGCCGTTGGTCTCCGAGAACGTCTTGAACGCCCTGCGGATATAGCTTGTCGTCGCGAAGGTCGCGCCCGGCTCCGACAGGATGTAGCAGTCCCCGATCTCGACCGCCCCGGTAAGGCCGCGCAAGCGCAGCTTTCCGCAGTCGATCTCGTGGGTCTCCTTCAGGAAGGGGAGTAGGCCGACCGGGTCGATGGGGATACCCCTGGCGTCATGGGTCTTGGTGTCCTTGATGAACGAACCCATTCCCTTCGCGTACGCCACCGAGTGTCTGATCGAGATCAGGCCCGTCTCGAAATCCACATCGCACCACCGAAGGCCGCAGACCTCGCCGATTCGCATCCCCGTGTGCAGGGCGAGTACGACCGCCCTCTAATCCTCGGCGGACCAATCGAGTCCGAACTCCTTTCGGGCATCCTCTTCGCTCATGACTTCGAGAAGGTCTCCGGGTTGGCAACGAAGGGCGAGGCATAGCTGCTCGAGTGTGTTGAAGCGAATGCCGCGAATATGCCCTTTTTTAATACGGGACAGGTTCACGGGCGTGGTTCCAATCCTTTCGGCAAGTTCGTTCGAGGAAATCTTTCGCTCGGCCATGATCTTGTCGAGGCGAACAATTACGGGCATGGCGTTTCCTTACGCAATCTCGTCGGAGTCGAGGTACAGCTCTCGGGCGTACAGGAAGAGCTGGGAAAGCATGAACAGGACGATGCCGAGAACCAGAGAGGTCCAATCGAATGATGAAGCGATCTCTTGGGCGCCGACGGCCCCCTCGCCGCCAAACATCGAAACGGAGGTTTTGAGTGAGCCGGCGTAGAGGCTGGTGGCAGCTTGAACAACGAAGAGAATGCCGAGCACCTTCAAGCATGTCGCAGACCCTTTCTTGAAGGGGTCTCCGCTCTTGATCGTCCACACGAGAACGGCGCTGAGGATGGTCGTAGCGATACCGATGACGGCAGGGACCAATGTCGAGATCGCAAGGGCTGGATACGCGGGGGAGTCTGCAATTACAGGGTTGTCGAGCACTTCGATTGCTGGCTTTAAGGAGAACGCCACTTGTGCGATGGCGGTGGCGCAAAGGGTCGCAGAGGCTATCGCACATGCGATGCGGAAGGAATGAAGCCGGGGAGTGCGATTGTCGGAACTCATAATAACCTCCGAAGAATTTAAAAAACTCAGGTTACTTTTTAACAGTTTATGTTAAATTGACTTTGCCGGCAAGTAATAAGGGCCGAGCATTTTGTTCGGCCCCTCTGTTCCGACTGGATGAGGTTAAGGTTGGCGATGAATATGCTCAAAATCTCGAAGGCGATCTTTAGGTCGCTTCTCTCCTCCAGGTCGCTCTGTGTTGTCGTTGTTGCGTTGATGGTTCTTTGTGCTCTGCCCGTCTTCAGGAGCGCGGCTGGCATCGACGGACGGGTCGAATACCTCGAGTCGGGAATAACCCGTGTTGAGCAGGAATTGTCAGCATCCTATGCGGATGCGCTTGTGAATGCGGGGGAGGACGGTGTCTATACCTCTTCATCAAGCATGCCCGCGCTTCTGTACCCTCTTGCCGCGGGACGTCTTATCTTGGCACCGCTCTCTCCCCTACTTCCGTTTCTGCAGATATCGGATGGAGAGTACACCTATTATGACGGATCGAAGGAGTACTTGCTATGGGTCGCAACGGCCGTTGCCGTCTCGTTCCTTGCCGCGCGTCTTAACAAACGTGAAAAGCTCATCATCCAGGCACCGATGGGCGAGCTGGGTAGACTTGTTGCATCGAGCGTATGGGCGAGTGTTTTTGCAATGCTTGCCGTCCTCGCCATCAATCTTCCAGGGATAATCGCCGCGCTTGTGAAGAATGGCCCGGGCTCGCCGTTCTATCCGATAGGCTACATTCAATATGCGACTCCGGTTATCAAACCGGCTTGGCTGGTGTTCGCGCAGACGGCCATCTTGCAATTCTTGGTGGCAGCGTTCATCTCGCTTGTCGTTCACCTTGCCGTGAAGATTGCCAATAACCCTACGCTTGGAATCGTGTTCGTATGTGCCCTGATGGGGGTGACGATGGTTCCCGGGTATTACGGAAGATCCATCGCTTTACGTGAGTTCGCCCTGTTGAATCCCCTTACGTATGCGAACACTGAGTTGACCGTCGGCGCCTATAGCCCGTACCCGACAACGCAGATAGTGAATCTGCCTGGACTTTGCTTCGAGCGTGGCGCGATTGCCCTCGTATGCGCAATCGGGATCGAGGTGCTGGCAATTAGCCTGCTTTGCGTTGCTGGAAAGAGCGGCTGCGCGTGCCCGATATCCCCGATTTGTCTTGAGAGAGGTTCCTTCACTGCATCGAGAACGGCAACTCGTTCGAGCGCTTGTGCCTCCGCCGTTGCATACGTAAGAACGATGGGGAAACTGCTCCTGCGTTCTCCTACCCTCGCCGTATGCGCGATTGCAATGTCGACGACGATGCTGGCCCCGGCTCTGGTCGAGATGTTTCCTGACGCTGATAACGTTTCCGCTGTTCGGTATAGGGATGGGGAGCTCCGTTCAATAGATCGGTATCTAGAGCAGAACGCTGCGAATATGGACGTCGAGGGCAAAGCGGCCCTGGAAGACATGCGGGATGCTCTTTCGGGTTTCGTGTACGCGCCTATGCCTGCGGAGGGGTTTCGAAGCCTTGCGACGTACGAGCGCGCTCGAGGCGAGCTGGGCGCGGCAGATGCGACCCTCCTGCAATCGATCGGAATCGAGCCGGAGACTCCTTCTCGTGCGGAGGCGCGCGCCCTTCTGCTTGAGTCGATCGCGAGCTTGCCGGACCCCAAGGTTTACGAGTTAAGTACGAAGATGCCCCCATTAATCCTCCTTTCGTATCTCCAGGCAGCGCTTCCCTCCTTATTTTTGCTGTTGCCCGTGGTTGTCACATCGCTCGCGTGCACCCACCTGCAGTGTCGTTCCCTTCTGGTTCTCCAGATCCCCGCAACAGCGCATGTGCGTTTTCTGACGGCTGTTGCGCTGGCTCTCCTGCTTGGCTTGGTGCTGCTTTTGGTGTCGATGGTTCCCGCTGTCGTTGTGTCCGTGATTAAGAACGGTGCGGGTGGATCGGAGTATCCCGTTGCTCTCATTCGGGCGGGAGCTTCGACAACGTCCATGGTGGGGGAGGCGGTGTTGTGCAGTATTCCGTTGCTGGTCATGGCATACGGCGTGATTTCCGTCGTCGCTGCGTTGACAGCAGCGATTAGCCGCAACCCCGTTGTCACCGGAATGGTTTGCGCGGTTCTCTTGGTGTTGGGTTCGTTGAGCGCTCATGTTGAAAGCGTGGGCATGGGCGTCGCGCTGCTGGCTCCATTCGCCTCGTTTGATCCCGCTTCCCAGGTGGGGACGATTGGGTTCCTTGGGCGAGGGACGAACGCGATGCCTTTTGGAGAGGTCGTCGGCGCATCGGGCGCTCTGCTGGTGGTCTTGGGCGCCGTATCTCCGTTGATGGTGCGCCTGAGTGTTCCAAAGATCGAAAGGGGATGATCTCGATGATTGACCTTCAAACGCTGACGATCTCTTATGGAAAGAAGGTGCTCGTAGATTCGGTGAACGCTGAGTTTGCCCCGGGTACGGTCTACGGTCTCGTCGCTCCGAACGGGCATGGAAAGACGACGTTGCTGCGTGCGATGGCAGGTTTGCCGGGTCCTCGCGTGGACGGGAGCATCGTTCTGGATGAGGTGCAGGGTACGGGTGCGAGAGAGGTCCGTTCTATGATCTTCTATGCACCTGGTGAGGGGACGCTGCTGTATCCTGGATTGCGTGCGGAAGATCACCTCAAGATGGTTTGCGATATGTGGCCGCATGCTCGCGATATCGAAGAGATAGTGGAACAAACGCAGATAGGCGAGTTCGCGAAGATGAGGATCCGCACTCTGAGCCAGGGCATGAAGCAGCAGCTTACCCTGGCGATTGCGTATGCGACGGGCGCGCGGTACCTTCTATTAGATGAGCCCATGAACGCGCTCGACCCCAGCAGGGTGGACTTGCATTCCGAGATTCTCAGGAAGCTGGCCGATTCTGGTACGTGCATCATCATGTCATCCCACATCTTGGATTCGGTCGATAGGCTGTGCGATGAGATTCTGTTTTTGAAGGATGGGAGGCTCATTAGAAGCATTCCGCAAGATGATGCTGCGCCGAAGTCTCCTGGATCCCATTTCGCAAAGCCTGCCGGACGCGCCGAGGGTGCGCTAAGCACGTATCGGCGACTCTACGAAAAGGGCGGGTAGAAATGCAAGTTAAAAATCTATGTGGCCAATGTGATACCGTTGAACCCGCATATCGATACCGCTCAGCCATTCGCCTCGCCCCCATCGCACGCATCTTCATTCGGTCTGTCATTACTAATCTAACGATGCTGTGAGAAATGTAGGTGCTTCTAAATGTACTGTCGACTTCTTCTCAAACTAATCCTAAGAGACAGGGCCGTATGGATTTGTACGCTCGTTCTCGCTGCAGCCTTTTCCGTCCCCATTGCGTTCAATTCACCCATCTACGGGCCCTTCTTTATGAAACAGGGCATGCAGAGCTTTGTCGACGCATTCAATACGCGCGCGCCCCAGGCCAGCGGCACAGACCTATCTCCAGAGCAGCAAGCTGACGCGGAGCTTGCAAGATACGCGAACGCCGCCCTCGCCGCTCAAACCGACGCCGCCTTTCTCGACTCTGCCGAGAGCTACTACGCGCTCATGGGCGAAGGCTTCCAATCCGGGTCCATCGTGGGAGACCGAGAGACCAATGACGCGGAGCTCGCATATTGCCGTGCCCTGAGCAGCTCCGGCATCACGGATATCCCGGCCTCCGCAAGCGACCTGCCATTCCTTTCCTTCCTGCCTTACGCCATTGCCACGGCGCCGTCTTTCCTTCCCTTCATCCCCTTCCTTCTCTCGTCGATACTCGTGCTCGGCGCCACAAGGCCTGCGACCCTGGCGGCAAAGGCGCCCGCGCCCAAATTCCGGCGCCTTATCCAGATCGTGTTTTCGATAATCGCCGCGGGGACCGCGATGCTCCTCGCCGGCCTCGCACCCGGGGGCATTTACGCCTCGGCCCTAAACGGCTTCGGGCAAATTGGGTACCCGATCGCCTTCTTCCATGACGGCGCGCTTGCCACCACGACCGCGGGAAACGTCTTCACAGCCCTGCTTCTCGCGCTGCTTGCGGGCGGAACCTTGATATCCGTTTGCTCCGCCGTCCTATCGACCGCAACGAGGCGCGTCCTCGCGGGCCCCCTTACCTCAGCGCTGCTTGTCGCGGCCCCGGCATTCCCGTTGCTGTCCGATTCGGCGCTGGAGCATAATGCCGTGCTCGGGCTCCTGCCGCTGGCCGTGTTCTCGCCTATCGAGGCAACGGGCTACGTAGGATGCTTCCCGACAGAATTCATTGGCTCCGGTTCAGGCAGCGCATCGATGCTTGCCGTGGCCCTGGCATACGTCGCGGTCCTTTTTGCGGTCGGCGCCGTTGCGGCACGTTCGCCCAAACAGGCTGGACCCGCGAGAAAGCACCATGGGCTCGAGCTTCTGGACGCGAGCGTGGGATACGGGAGCACGACGATACTTTCAATCGGATCGCTTTTCCTGAGCCCGGGAACGGCGGCGGGCCTCGTTGCTCCCAACGGCTCGGGGAAAACCACCCTTCTTGAAGCGCTGTCGGGCCAATTTCCCACCCGCATCCGCTCGGGAAGCCTGGCGGCAGACGGAATCTGCCAACGTCGATCAGCCGAATTTGCAGAACTCGTCTACCTGAGCTCTTCGGGCAGCGCGGATCTCTATCCCACGCTATCGGCCATCGAGCACCTTGCTTTCGTTAGGGAGGCGTGGAAATCGGCCGCCGACATCGACTCGCTCTGCGACTCCCTCGGAATCTCCCCATATCCCGACAAGCCGACCCGTAAACTCTCGACAGGAATGAAGCAGCAGGTAAAGCTTGCCATGGCGATAGCGACCGATTGCCCGTACCTCATCCTCGATGAACCGCTGAACGGCCTCGATCCGGGAAAGCGGAAAACCTCCTGCGACGCGATGCGCAGCGAGGTGGCGCGGGGACGCAGCGTGCTCATTTCAAGCCATCTGCTCGACGACCTGGCAGACCTCACCGACTCGTTCTACTTCATCGAGGCCGGCACGCTCGTGGAAAAGATCAAGTCGTCCTCGCAGACGCTCAAGCAGGAATACCTCGATACATACGAGGAAGGTGAATGACATGAAACTATTTGAACAGCTGAAGTCCAATGCGTCGCGCATGGCTGTCTACGCCATCCTCGTGGCAACGGCTTTATGCGGAATCGCGGCACCCGTCTATGCGCTCAACGGGGAGAAAGGCGATGTCGAACCCGCGTACATGGCTTCGACGGTTAAGGACCGGTACAAAGCCTTCTCTGGAGACACGTTTTACGTAGCAGAGTACGACACGACCTACCGTCAGCTTCGCTACAACAAGGGCTACGACTATCTAGGCGCAGAGGCAATCAGCTATACGTCGGGTTGGTACCGCTCCAACTATGGACACATAACCCAGTTCAAGTGTAACTACCGTGTGTACAACTAAAGCAACCGGCCGGGACGAGGGGTGACGCAAAAGCGTCGCCCCTCGTTTTTAACCATGTCAACTGAACCTAGCTCAGTTTGGTTGATTTCCGATCTCAGCCGAACACATTGAGCGGAAAGGCCGTTCCCGCAGTCAGTCGAACGTCCCCGGGGCCCTTCTCAGGCCCCGGGGACGGCATTTTCCCAGTTGAAGGAACGGTGGAGATGTGTTTCGATGGGTCAGATTCGTGTCGTTCCGAAAAGACCGTGAACCTTTTGTGGGACGCGCGGCGCCGTGGTACCATAGCCGAGTTTGTTGTCTTGGTCGGAAACCAAGACGCCTTATGCGCTGATCGGTAACCAGCGCCTGACCAATAAGGAGTCCTACCATGAAGCAGGGTATCCATCCCCAGTATGTCGAGTGCACGGTGACGTGCTCCTGCGGCAACACCTTCAAGACGCACGCTACCGTGTCTGAGATGAAGGTCGAGCTTTGCAACGAGTGCCACCCGTTCTACACCGGCCAGCAGAAGTTCGTCGACACCGGTGGACGCGTCCAGCGCTTCGCCGACAAGTTCGGTGGCGCCGCTGCCGCCCAGCTCAAGAAGGCTGAGGAGGCCAAGGCTGCCAAGGCCGCCAAGGCTGCTGAGGCCGAGGCCGCTCGCAAGGCCGCCGCTGAGGCTAAGGCTGCCGAGAAGGCTAAGCGTGCCGCTAAGTTTGCCGAGGAGGCTGCCAAGCAGGCCGCCGAGGCTCCCGCAGAGGCTCCCGTCGAGGAGGCCGCTGCCGAGGCCGAGACCACCGAGGCTGCTGAGTAAATAGCTCGCCGCGGAATCGCTCGCATTCATGGCATAAGGGCCGTGCATCCGTTCGGGTGCGCGGCCCTTTTCTTTTTATTGGTGCAAGCTAGCTCGTCCCCATTGCACCAGATTGGTGCGGAGGGGACAGGTTGGTTTGCACCAAATGGCAGAGAGACGGCGTTTTCCCAGATAAAAGCTGCCAAAATAAACCTGTCCCATTGTGGCAGGTTGGTCATAGTTATTACGTGGCGGTCGAGGTCGACCGTATAGGCCGCGCCTTGTTTGGCTAAAGTACAATCATCTGTGTTTAACTCGCCCGCAGCTGCACGGCGTGGGCGATGGCCAAAAAGGAAAACCACATGGGATTCATGTCAAAGCTGCTGTCCTTTGGATCCGATAAGGACCTTAAGCGCTACTACAAGATCGTCGACCAGATCAACGGTCTTGAGCCCCAGTTTGAGAAGATGACCGAGGAGGAACTCCGCGGCCAGACCGATAAGTTCCGCGAGCGTTACGCCAACGGCGAGTCGCTCGACGACATGCTCCCCGAGGCTTTTGCCACCGTGCGCGAGGCTTCCAAGCGCATCACGGGCATGCGTCACTTTGACGTACAGCTCATCGGCGCCATGGCGCTGCACGAGGGCCACATCGCCGAGATGAAGACCGGCGAAGGCAAGACGCTCGTCTCCACGCTGGCCGGCTACCTCAACGCTATTGCCGGCAAGGGCGTGCACGTCGTTACTGTCAATGATTACCTTGCCAAGCGCGACTCCGAGTGGATGGGCCGCATCTACAAGTACCTGGGCATGACCGTCGGTCTGCTCCAGAACAACATGCCGCTCGAGCTCAAGCGTCCGGCCTACCAGGCAGACGTCACCTACGGCACCAACTCCGAGTTCGGTTTCGACTATCTGCGCGACAACATGGTCACCCGCCCCGAGCAGCGCGTACAGCGCGGCCACAACTACGCCATCGTCGACGAGGTCGACTCCATCCTGATCGACGAGGCACGTACCCCTCTCATCATCTCGGGCGCCGGCACCAAGTCCGCCAGCACCTACAAGGACTTCGCGCGTGCCGTGCGCGGCCTTGAGCGCGGCGAGGATGTCTCGCACGACATGCTCACCGCCACCGAGGACGTCGAGCCCACGGGCGACTACGTCATGGACGAGGCCAAGCACACTATCGCCGCCACCGAGCGCGGCCTTAAGAAGATTGAGCGCCGCCTGGGTATCGATGACATCTATGCCGATCTCTCCGGTCAGCTGGTCAACCACCTGCAGCAGGCGCTGAAGGCCCAGTACATGTTCCACCGCGACAAGCAGTACGTGGTCACCAACGGCGAGGTCAAGATCGTCGACGAGTTCACCGGCCGCATCATGGAAGGCCGCCGCTACTCCGAGGGCCTGCATCAGGCCATCGAGGCCAAAGAGGGCGTGCTCGTGCGCGAGGAGAACCAGACGCTGGCCACCATCACCTTGCAGAACTACTTCCGTCTGTATGACAAGCTCTCCGGCATGACCGGTACGGCACTCACCGAGGATGCCGAGTTCCGCGAGATCTACAAGCTACCCGTCGAGGTCATCCCCTCCAACAAGCCCGTGCAGCGTGTTGACCACGAGGACCTGGTGTACCGCACCATCCAGGCCAAATACAACGCCGTTGCCGACGACGTCGAGCGACGTCACGCCAAGGGCCAGCCGGTCCTGGTGGGCACCGTCTCCATCGAAAGCTCCGAGAAACTGTCGGCCGCCCTTACCAAGCGCGGCATCGCGCACGAGGTCCTCAACGCTAAGCATCACGAGCGCGAGGCTCATATCGTTGCCCAGGCCGGACGCTACGGCGCCGTGACCATCGCTACTAACATGGCCGGTCGTGGTACCGACATCCTGCTGGGCGGCAACCCCGACGAGCTGGTGCGCGAGCGCCTTGAGTATGAGGGCCTGACCATGGAGGACGTGACACCCGAGCAGCTCGAGCAGTTTAACGCCGAGGCCAAGGAGACCTGCAAGGCCGAGCGCGAGCGCGTGCTTGCCGCCGGCGGCCTGACCGTCATCGGCACCGAGCGCCATGAGTCCCGTCGTATCGACAACCAGCTGCGCGGCCGCTCCGGCCGTCAGGGCGATCCGGGCGAGACTCAGTTCTACCTGTCG